>VBJR01000106.1:8159-13454 GCA_005880175.1 Chloroflexota bacterium | reverse complement strand
GCCACCGGCCAATCCACAACTCTTGACAATATCCCGCCCCTACGCGATCTCGATGTCGTTGCGACGGGCTTTGGCAGTGGTCATGGCGGTGGTCACCTCAGGACGAGATGGGCCCCTACGAAGATGGCGTACAGGGCGACGAGCACTGCTCCCTGGACGCGGCTCACGCCGCCGCGCCACAGGAACGCTGTGGCCACCCACGTGCTGGCGACGAGGAATGGCCAGTCCAGCGTGCGCGTCAGCGGCGAGACCTGCACCGGCGCGACCAGAGCGATCAGGCCGAGGTTGAAGAGGACGAAGTAGAGCACGGTGCCAACGAGGTTGCCGGCGCTCACGTCGGGACGTCCCTCACGTGCCGGCACGGCCTGACGGATGACCTCCTCGAGCTCGATCGCGGCCGGCGTCGCCACCATGCCGACGACAGCGGCCGGGACCGCCAGCCGCACGATCATCCGCTCAGCGCCGAAGGTGACCAGCTCGGCGCCGACGGTGATGGCGGCGATGCCGAAGAGCGTGAGGAGCAGCGGCCTCCACCATGGGCGTCCTCGGCCTACGGGCTCCCACACATCGTCGGCATCCAGAAAGTGATGCGTTCGCGAGGAGAGCACCACGTATCCGATGCCGAGGGCGAACGCGGCCAGCAGCACGACCCCGGCCAGTCTCGGGGTGCTGCCTCCGATCAGGGCAAGCCCCGCGAGAGCCGGCGCGACCCCGAGGGTGACCAGCACCCCCCGCGGAAGGTCCACACGAAGCGGGGCGAGGACCGCGCCCAGCCCGAGCGCGATGCAGACGATGAAGATCCCGCCGCCGAACACCGTGCCGAGCGCGACCTCTGGCACGCCACCGTGAGCGGCGACCAGGCCGACCGCCACGTTCTCGGCCTCCAGCCCGGAGAAGATGCCGGCGATCGCGAACGGTGCAAGGCGGAGCAATGACGCAAGACCGATCATGCCGGCGAGCAGCCGTTCGGTCGACCAGACCACGACGACGACGCCCAGCAGGAAAGCGCCCACCGCGATCGCGAACTCCAGGATCAAAGCGCTCCCTCATGGTCGGTCCACGGCGAGGACACCGTGCGGCTGGAGGCGGCGCTGCGGCAGGGCCCCATTGGACTCTGACGGCCTCCCACCGGGTTTGCCAATGGACACGAACGTCGCGTCCATTGACAAGTAGTGGTGGCAACTCTCCTCAGTGGCACCGTCAACCGCAAACGAATTACCAATTCGTGACACCAGGGACGGGGGCTCACACGACCTCGAAGTTCCCCATCATCGCCATGTCTTCGTGCTCGAGGTTGTGGCAGTGGAAGACGTACCGGCCCCGGTACCCGGTGAACCGGGCGATGATCTCCGCCTCGGCGCCCGGCAGGAGGTCGATCGTGTCCTTCCAGCCGGCGTCGTACCGCCCCGGTCCCCGGCCGCCCCGGCCGAGCACCTGAAATCGCGCGAGGTGCACGTGGACGGGATGGTGGAGGTCCGTCTGCAGACGCCAGATCTCGGTCGCGCCCAGGCGCGGCTGGGCGTCCACCCGCTCCGGGTCGAACCGCTTGCCGTTGACGACCCAGTCGCTGTGGTCGTCGAGCTGGAAGAAGTGGAAGGTCCGGGTCACCGTGGCCGCCGATCGTGCGAGGGTCTCCACATCGGCGAGGCGGGACGGCACGGCGCTGCCGTCCCGGGCCGCGCGGACGACGTGGAATCGCATCACCCGGCCGGCGCCACCCGCATCGAACCGGTTGAGCAGCGTGACGCGCGTCCCGACGGGGTAGGCGGAGAAGTCCACGACGACGTCGAAGCGCTCCGCGGGCGCGATCTCGATCGCGTCCTGCGGGACCGGCCTGGCGAGCAGGCCCCCGTCGCTGCCGATCTGAACGAACGGCGGTCCATGTCCGGGCGCCGGGTCGAGCGCGAGGCGGTAGCGGCGCGCGTTGGAGGCGTTGAGGAACCGGAGCCGGTACCGGGTGCCGGTCACCTCCAGGAGCGGCCACGGGGCGCCGTTGACCAGGACCACGTCGCCGATGACCCCCCGCATGAACTCCCGGGTCACGCCCGGCCGGTCGCGGAGCGTCGGGTCGAGCGCCGGGTACCGGAACGATCCGTCCTCCGCGAACGCGCGATCGCAGATCAACAGGGGGATCTCCCGCTCGCCCCTGGGCAGCGGCAGCGCGTTCTCCTCCTCGTCGCGGAGGAGGAGGAAGCCGGCCAGGCCGCGGTAGACCTGTGGGCCGGTGAAGTCCATCCGGTGGTCGTGGTACCACAGCGTCGCGGCGCGCTGCTCGAGCGGGTACACGTAGTCCCTGGCCCCCTGGCTCAGGCGTCCCGTCGCCGCGTGGCCGGCGTGCCCGGCGTTCCAGCCGGCGGCGGGCAGCACCAGGTCGGTCGGATAGCCGTCGTGTTCGGGCGGCGTCTTCCCTCCGTGCAGGTGCACCGAGACCGGGACCGGCAGTTGGTTGCGGTGGGTCACGACCATCCGCCTGCCGCTCCGCGCCTCGATCGTCGGGCCCGGGAACATGCCCTCGTATCCCCAGACCTCCGTGGCCAGGCCGGGCAGGACCTGCACGCGGCCAGGACGCTGGGTGATCTCGTAGTGGTCGGTGGTGGCGTCGGTTCGCACGGGCCGCAGCACGGGCGGCACCGGCAGGGGGACGGTGAACGGGTCGGGCAGCCTGGCCTGGCTGCGCAGCAGCGCCCCGGTGCTGCTGCCGACGAGGTCCTCGCCGCCGCAGGCGAGCGCGACGGGCAGGATGGGCAGCCCGATGGCCGCGCCCACCGCCATCCGCAGCACGTCCCGCCGGGCAGGTCTCATCGCCGGCCCGGGTGGCGGACCCGGAGATCCGCCGCGAGCTCGGGGTGGGGACGGTCGAGCCCCAGCCGGGGCAGCCGTCGCGCGGCCCACCCCGGCAGCCACCAGGCCCGCGTGCCGAACAGCTGCATGACCGCGGTGACGATCAGGCAGCGGATGACGAGCGCGTCGAGCAGGACCGCCGTTGCCAGGCCCAGTCCGAACTGCTTGAGCAGCCGGCTCGGGTCGAGCAGGAAGGCGCCGAAGACGACCACCATGATCGCTGCGGCGGAAGTCACGACCCGCCCGGTATTGGCCAGCCCCTCGCGGACCGCCATGGGCGCGTCGCCGGTGCGCTCCCACTCCTCGCGCATGCGGGAGAGGAGGAACACCTCGTAGTCCATCGACAGGCCGAAGGCGATCGCGAAGATCATCACCGGCACGAAGGCTTCGACCGGGCCCGGCTCCACGCCGAGCGGCCCACCCAGCACCCCGTCCTGGAAGACGAGCGTGATGACACCGAGCGCCGCCGCGACGCTGAGCAGGTTGAGCAGCGCCGCCTTGAGGGGGACCAGGAGCGAGCGGAAGACGGCCAGCAGGAGTAGGGCGGAGAGGCCCACCACGACGGCGACGAAGAGCGGCAGCCTGGCCGCGACCGCGCTGGAGAAGTCGACGGTGGCCGCTGTCGGGCCGCCGACCAGGAATGTGGCGCCGGTATCCCGCTCCAGCGGCGGCAGCACGTCCTGGCGCAGATGAGCGAGCAGCCGATGGGTCCGGGCATCCTGCGGCTTGGAGTCCGGGAAGACGAGCAGCGTCGTCACGCGGCCGTCCCGCGACGGCAGCGGCGGGGTGACTGCCGCCACGCCCGGCGTGCCGGCCAGCGCGTGCTGCGCCGTCGCGGCAGCGGCGCTGTCGCCCTCGGTGACCACCACCAGCGGGCCGTTGAAGCCCCGGCCAAAGCCTCCGGCCAGGAGGTCGTACGCCTGGCGACTGGTGCTGGAGGGCAGGTCGTTGCCCGCGTCGGCGAGGCCGAGGCGCAGGCCGAGCGCCGGCGAGGCCAGGGCCAGCAGCGCGGCGGCGGCCAGCAGCGCGGCGGGCCACGGCCGGCGCTGGACCCAACCGGACCACGCTCGCCAGCGCCCGCCCTCGGGGCGGCGGGCGCGTGCGGCGCGGCGACGGACGCCGCGCTCGATGCGCTCTCCCATGATCGCCAGCAGCGACGGCAGCAGCATCAGCGACGCGAGCATGGTCACCAGCACGGTCACCGCGACCGCGATCGCGGTCCCCTGCAGCGAGCCGAGGCCCAGGACCACCAGCCCCAACAGCGCGATGATCACGGTGCCGCCGGCGAAGAACACCGTTCGGCCGGCGGTGTCCAGAGCGCGGCGCACCGCCTGCTCGCGGTCCGCCCCGCCGATCAGCTCGGCCCGGTAACGGGAGAAGACGAGCAGCGCATAGTCGATGCCGACCCCCAGCCCGACCAGGATCATCGTCGGCTGCGTGAAGTCCGCCACCGTGGTCAGGTGCGAGGCGAGGGCGATCAGCCCGATCGAGCTGCCGACCGCGAAGATCGCGACGACGAGCGGCAGGCTCGCGGCGAGCAGCGACCCGAACAGCAGCACCAGGACCGCCAGCGCCGCGAGCAGGCCGACCCCCTCGGCCGCGCCTCCTCCCTTCGCCTCCGCGCTGCGCACGGCGGCTCCGCCCAGTTCCACGCGCAGGCCGTCGCCACCGTCCGCCCTCGCCGTGTCGATCATCCGGCGGACGTCCTGGGCCGGCACGTCCTCGGACCGGCCGTCCAGCACGACCGTCGCGTAGCCCGTGGTGCCGTCGGGCGAGATCGAGGAGGTGTCGGCGTAGGGATCGCGGACCACCGACACATGCGGCAGCCCGCGGACGTCGCGGAGCAGCTGCTCGACGCGCTCCCTCGTCGGCGGCGCCCGCAGGCCGCCGCGGTCCTGCAGCACGACCGACACGGTGTCACCGGACTCGGCGGGGGAGTGCTCCTTCAGGGCGTCGAGCGCGCGCTGCGACTCAGTGCCCGGCAGCGAGAAGTCGTTGCGGTAGTCGCTGCCGGCCAGCCTCGATCCCACCGCGAGGCCGATCAGCACGCCGACCCAGATGGCCAGCGCCAACCAGCGGCGGCGGTACGACCAACCGGCCAGTGCCGCGAACAGGCCGGCACGGTCGGCGGCGAGGAGAGGGGGTGAGTGGGACATGGATGCTGACCTCCTGGGGGTGGCGAGTTCAGCCGGGACGATAAGAAGGGGCTCCGCTGGCCCGAAACGCCCCCTGGAGGGATCCTCCTGTCCCTTCCGGGAGGGACCCCGAGCACCACCTGGGGGGGACTCGGCGTGCTCGAGGCTCAGCTACGCTCGTGGGCGTGACACGGCGCAATGCGCTCCTCGATGCCGGCCTCGCGGCGGTGGTTCTCGTGACGTCGCTGGCCATGCTGGCCGGCCACGGGTTCGGGACGCCTGGGCCGGGCACCCGCGACCTCGACGCGCTGGGGATCGT
>VBJR01000106.1:0-7904 GCA_005880175.1 Chloroflexota bacterium | reverse complement strand
GGACCTGGCGGAGCGCGCCCGCCGCGCCGAGCACGAGGCGGAGCGGGAGCGGCGCCTGGCGGTCGTCGAGGAGCGCCTTCGCATCGCGCGCGACCTGCACGACTCCGCGGGCCACGCCATCAACGTCATCCTCGTCCAGGCCGGCGCCGCGCGTTTGCTCCGCGACCGGGATCCCGAGGGCTCCGGCCGGGCCATCGTCACGATCGAGCAGGTGGCGCGAGACACGATCGGCGAGATCGACCGCCTGGTCCGGGCGCTGCGCGAAGACGGCGGCCCCGAGCCGCGGACGCCCGCGGACCCCGCCGCACTCGAGGACCTCGTCCGCCGCCACAGGGCGGCGGGGCTGGTCGTCGGGACAGACGTCGGCGGCGCGCACCGGGCGCTGTCGGGCGGCGTCGCCGGGGCCGCTTACCGCATCCTCCAGGAGGGCCTCACCAACGCCGCCCGACACGGCCGGGGCAGCGCGCAGGTCGCGGTCCAGTTCGAGCCCCGGGCACTGTCCATCACTATCACCAACCCCACCGTGGAGCGGGCGCCGGCAGCGGGGGGCGGGCACGGGATCGTTGGCATGCGGGAGCGCGCCGCGCTGTTGGGCGGCACGCTCGAGGCGGGCGGCCGCCAGGGCGTCTTCCGGCTCTGCGCGCGGCTTCCCTACGACTCGTTGACGCCGTGACACCGCTGCGGGTGCTGATCGTCGACGATGACGACCTCATGCGGGCCGGTCTGCGGGCGGTGCTCTCGACCGATGAGGGATTGGAGGTGGTCGCCGAGGCCGCCGACGGGCGCGAGGCGCTCGAGCGCACCCGTCGCCTCCTGCCGGATGTCGTGCTGATGGACGTGCGCATGCCCATCGTGGACGGGATCGCGGCCACGCGCGAGATCGTCGCCGCGGTGCCCGGGGCGCGGCTGCTCATCCTCACGACGTTCGAGGACGACGAGTATGTCTTCGGCGCGCTGAGCGCCGGCGCCTCCGGATTCCTGCTCAAGCGCACGACCCCCGAGCAGCTCATCGCCGCCATCCACACCATCGCCTCCGGTGACGCGCTGCTCTCGCCGGCGGTGACACGCACGGTGATCGACCGCATGGCGCGCCAGCCGCAGCCGGACGCCCGGACCACCCGGCGCCTGCGCGAGCTGACGCCCCGGGAGCGGGACGTGCTCGAGCTCGTCGCCCGCGGCCTCTCGAACGAGGAGATCGCGGCCGCGCTGTTCGTCGAGGAATCCACGGTCAAGACGCACATGAAGCGCATCCTGAGCAAACTCGAGCTGCGCGACCGCGTCCAGGCGGTGATCCTGGCCTACGAGTCAGGGCTGGTGCGACCGGGCGAGCGAACGAGCGTGCGCGACTAGGCGCACTCGGCGGACGGCCGCTGACGGGGCGCCAGGAGTCGGGCTGAAGCCCTCATCCCGACCCCCCTGGTGAGGGGGCGGAACGGGCATCGGAGGGAGGCGGTAGCCTGGCGGCCGTACGACTCCGGTGGGACGTGGTCGCCGCTATCTACGCCGCCGCTCTGGAGAGCGCTCCCTGGTCGCGGCCATCAAGCGCCGCGCCATGGGCGGGGGGCGGCGGCGAGACCAGCGCTGTCTCGCCGCCGCGGCCGCCTACGGCTGGACGACGAAGTGGCCGCCCGGGCTGATGCGGAGCCCGGAGCCCACGATCTGCTGGACCTCTCTCTCGAACACCGATCCGGCCGGCGCCTCCAACGCCGGGTTCGAGAAGACGATCTGCGCCGTGCCCGACTTCACGTCGTTGATCGCGGCAGACGTGAACGCGTCGTTCACCGCCAGGCTCCAGTTGGGAGTCGACAGGACGCGGTACCCGGCCAGGTCAGCCACCTCCGTGTACAGCGGATTGCTGCCGAAGATGACCGTGTCGAGCGCCGGCGCGGTCGCGGCCGCGCCGCCGCCGCCGAACAGCGAGCCGATGCCCGCGATGGCCGCCCGGCCCAGGCCCTCCAGCGGGGCGATGAACGCCGCCATGTCGACGATGCCCATCAGCTCGCTGAAGACGGTGTTGTGCTGGATCGCGTCGTCGGGGAGGTTGAAGGTCGGGCCGGCCTGGAACGAGCTGTTCAGGAGAGGGTTGTCGACGTTCGGCCCGATGCCGAACTGGCTGAGGTCGGCGCCGCCGAAGTCGAGGTTGCTGAACGTGTCGATCGGGCTCGCGCTGGCGCCGAAGGCGTCGGTGCTGAAGGTGCCGGTGGCACCGCCGCCGCCGGACGCACCGCCGCCCCCGGCGAAGTCGATCCCGGCCGTGCTCACGCCGCTGACCGTGCTCGTGTCGGTGCCCGGCAGGATGTTGAAGTTGCCGCCGCTGCCGCTGAGGTCGCCGATGCCGAACTGGCTCAGGTCGACGCCGCCGAAGTCGAGGTTGCTGAACGTGTCGATCGGGCCGGCGCCGGCGCCGAAGTCACCGCCGCCGAAATCCCCGCCGAAGTCCCCGCCGAAGTCGTCGTGCCCGCTGGGGTCGGTCCGCGAGGTCGGGTTGCCGCGCGTGTACGCGTAGCGCGACAGGCCCCACGGGTCGTAGCCGCCGCCGGGCGTGACCGAGTCGGCGCTCACGAACTGGCCGGCCACCGGGTCGTAGTACCGGGCCTCGTAGAAGTTCAGCCCGGTCGCGGCGTCCGCCCGCTGGCCGGTGAACCCGTAGTCGGTCGGCACCACGCCGCTGCTGTAGCGGACGCCGCCGTAGGGCGCGAAGAGCTGGCTCGCGGTCGCTCCGCCACCCGCGCTCAGGGCCACGCTGGTGCTTCCCAGCGCATCGGACGCGAGGTAGCTGAACACCCCGTTCACGGCCATCGCGATGCGGGCGCCGCCGGCGGAGTAGTAGGTCGCCGTGGTCGTGGTCGAGCCCGACGTGGTCACCGCCTCCAGGCCGCCCACGTAGACGGTCGTGGTGGTGGCGCCGCCCCGGGTCACCTGCTGTGCGACACGCTGGCCCTGGCAGTCGTACAGGAACTGGTCGGTGGCGCCCCCGCCCTGCCAGCTCACGAGCTGGCCCTCGTTGTTGTACGCAAGCTGGGCGCCGGTGGGCGAGCTGCCGGCGCACGTGGTGGCGCCGCTCGGCGCCCGGCACGTCATGTTGCCCGCCGCGTCGTAGCCGCTCGTGTAGCCGGCGCCGATCGCGGTGGCGGCGTGGACGTGGGCCGCGCTGCCGTACGTGTAGCTGCCGAGCGGACTGCTCGCCATCCGGCCCAGCACGTCGTACGTGAAGCTCTGCGCGTACTGGGCGGCGCTCAGCGTGCCGGCGGCGATCGCGCCGCCGCTGCACGGCGGGGTGCCGGTCGAGCCGGCCCAGGTCAGCCGGTTCTGCTCGTCGTAGCAGAATGCCTGGTTGTCGGTGCCGCCGGGCAGCGTCGTGGACGCCGTGGCGACGTTGCCGGCCGGGTCGTACGTCAGCGACTGCTCGAACAGCCTGGTGCCGTCGGTGGCGCTCGTGCGCACGTCGGTGGCCTGCCCGAGGGCGTTGACCGTCGCTGCGAACGTGTAGGTGCCGCCGCCCAGGCTGGCGCTGGTCATGGCGCCGAGGGCGTCGTACGCCGCGCCGCTGAGCAGGCTGGTCGTGGTGGTCCCGGCCAGCGTGCTGACGCCCGACAGCCAGCCCTGGCTCGTGTAGGCGACCGACACCGTCTCGCCGTCCGGATAGGTCACGGCGAGGACATTGCCGGCGTCGTCATAGACGGTCGTCTCCGGATACGTGGCTGCGCCGACCGTCATGGTCTGGCCGACCTGGCGGCCGCGCGCGTCGTACGTGAAGCCGTAGCTGCCGGACAGCGAGCCGTTCGTGAACGTCTCGCCGGTCAGCCGGCCGATGCCGGGACTGCCGCCGGCGGTGCCGTCGTACGCGTACGTGTAGTACGCGCCGGTCGGGCTGTTGGTGGTGTTGTGCCACAGCGTGCGGTCGAGCCCGTCGTAGCCGAGGAACGTGGTGCCCGCCGCGCCCCTGGCGTCCACCGACTGCACCAGGTTGCCGTCCTGGTCGTAGGCGTACGTCCGGGTGCCGGTGTCCGGGTCCGTCGTCGAGACCTCGCGACCGGCCATGTCGTACTGGGACGTGGTCCTCGTGACGCCGTCCGGGTGCAGGACCTGGACCAGCTCGCCGGCCACGTCGAAGGTGTACTTCGTGGTCGCGTACACGGCGTACGTCGATGGGCTGGCGCCCGTGAAGCGCTGCTCGTAGTCGACGCGGCCGAGGGCGTCCGCGAGGGTGGCGGCCTGGTGGCCGCCGGCGTCCACCGCGAGCACCTGCTGGTAGCAGGTCGCGTCTCCGGTGCCGGCCGCGCCGCAGGTCATCGAGTATGCCGTCGTGCTGCGGTGGGAGAGCGCGTCGGTCGTGCTCGTCGTCCGGCCCAGGCCGTCGTACGTGGACGTGGTGCCGGCCTGCGCGCTGTCCGGGATCGAGTAGGCGGCGGCGCCTGGGCCGCCGGTGTAGGCGGCGACGAAGTACGGCACGCTCTGGAACGCCAGCCGCCCGGACGGGTCGTAGAAGGAGTAGCGGACGATGTCCTGGCCGCCCGGCGCCGGCGACCGGGTCTCGACCAGCCGGCCGAGCCCGTCGTAGAAGCTCCGCGAGGTGACCGTGGTGGTGCCGTTCAGCCGCTGGGTGTGGTCGACCTCGAGGCAGGGCGACTGGGCCGCCGTGCCCGAGCACGAAACGGTGTAGGCGGTGCCGCTGGTCGTGAGACCGGCGCCCTCGCCCGGCAGGGTCGCGCCGGTCGGCCGGCCCAGCGCGTCGTACGTTGAGGTCGTGGCCTGGCCGTTGGGGTCGGTGGTCGAGATGGGCCAGAGGCCGAAGCCGCCGGTTGCGGTACCCGCGGCGGGCGACTGGTAGGAGATCGTGGAGCGCTGGTTCAACGCGTTGCTCGTCGCGGTCGGCAGGGCGTCGAAGGTCCCGTCGTACGATGCGCAGGCGCTGAACGCGGTGCTCCCCACCGTGCAGCCCTGGTGGGCGGTGTTGCCCGCGGTCGCGTCGGGATCGTTCGCGCCGACCGGGTTGCCCGAGGCGTCATAGGCATGGAAGGTGCCGATCGGCCCGCTCGGCGTGAAGCCGTTCGCCGACGTCCCACAGCTCGTGTAGGTGGTGGACGTCGTCACCCGACCGGCGGCGTCGTAGCCGGTGGAGGCGCAGCGGGACCGGTTGCCGGCGCTGTCCTCCTGGTCCTGGAACGTCGGGAGGTCGACCAGGTACTGGCCGGTCGCCGACGTCGCGGTCGCCGAGACCGTGTTCGTGGTCGCGTAGGTCGCCTTGCCGACGATGGTCGTCGGGCTGGCGCCGCCGTCGTTGCTCGTCTCGGTCGCGGTGGTGAACCGCCCGAACGAGTCGAGGGCGAACGTGGTGGTCACGTGCGGAGCCGTGCTCTGGCTGCCGCCGTTCACGAAGTACCGGTCGACCTGCGTGGGCGCGACGTCGCAGACCGCGACGGGGTTGAGCGGGTCGAGCTCGCTGACCAGGTTGCCGGCCTTGTCGCCGGTCACGCCCGAGGGTGGGCAGACAGCCTGGTACCGGGTCTTCGTGACCTGCTGGAGCGAGCCGTCGGGGTTGTACTGGTCGAGCTCGATCTCGCGGCCGTGCTCGGCGTTCACGGGCAGCCACCACGGCGACACGCCGCAGGTGCCCGCCGGCGTGCAGAACGTGCCCTCCATCGGGTCGGTCTCGCTGTACACGCCGCGCCCCTGCGTGGACGGGTACTGGTGGACGGTCGTCGAGCCATCGGGGTTCGTGACCGTGGCCGTGGCGAAGCCCATGAAGCGCAGGTTGTAGAAGTCCAGGACGTCCCAGTCGAAGACGTCGCCCCAGTAGGAGTCCAGCGCCGCCATGCGGTAGACGAACGTGGTGGTGCCGGTCACCGGGGTGGTGGTCTGCGCCCCGCTCGGCCCGGCGTGGCTCACCCGCAGCAGCGTGTCGGTGCGCTGGGTCAGCACGATCCGGCTCCAGGACGAGTCGTCGGTGACGTCGCACGGCGATGTGGTCTGCATCGTGTTGCACACGAACGGGTTCAGCAGGTCCGCGCCGCTGGGCACGCCGTCCGTGTTGTTGCGAGCGTTCTGCCAGGAGAACGTCTGCGACAGCCCCAGCCCGTTGCCGGCCGCGCTCAGGTAGTAGCTGTTGCCCTCGTAGCTCTGGCTCCACAGGTTGCAGCCCTGGCCGAAGGTCTGGCCGTTGTTCCACGAGGGGCCGCAGTTGTTGGCCGGAGCCGGCGCCCAGACCGAATCCTCGTACAGCTGGGTCTGCTTCGCGTAGCCGAACGACCGGGCGGGCAGCGCCGTGGCGCCGTCGGCGCCGATCTGCGTCAGGCCGGTGAGCAGCAGCCGGCCCGCCGTCGACTGGGCCACGCCGCTGAACGGGTCGGTGATCGTGCCCGGCCCCGCCTGGTCGTAGGCCAGCCGGTAGTCGCGCAGCGTGTTCCATCCGGCGCTCGGGGCGCCCCTCACCTGGACCAGCGCGTCGTTGAGGACGAACGTGCTCTCGACCAGCGGGGCGCCGAGGCCGCCGCCCGCCGAGAGGTCGACCGGGTCGTCGCAGCGCAACGTGCCGTTGGCCGCGCAGGACGCGCCGGACACGTGTGCCACCGAGTGCGAGGCCTGGAAGCTGACCCGCATCAGCGGCGCCCAGGACGCGCCGGTGCAGGCCGCCTGCGCGTTGTGGCAGCCGGGCGAGTCGTACTCGACCGTCGACATCACCGCGTCTCGCGGATATGCGAGGCCGATCGAGGACTGCGTGTCGGTCTGGTACGTGACGTGGATCTGGTTGCCGCTCGGGTCCGTGACCAGGTCGACCAGCCAGTTGGCGATGAAGTCCAGCGGACCGCGCCCGAACTGCTGGGGATAGAACTGGAGGGAGTCCGGCGTGCACCCGAACTCCTCCATGATCCCGCTGGGCAGGAAGACCCGGAAGCAGGGCGGCGCGGTGCCCATCCCGGGCAGCGGGTTGGGGCTGGTGAAGGACACCACCCGGGCGTGGGTCTCCGGCGCCGTGTGCCACGCGATGGGGCTGGCGGTGATCGCGGTCACGTTGTTGTCGTCGTAGTACGTGCTGACGCCGGTGCTCGGCGGGATCAGTTCGGCCTGGGTGCCGAAACCGTCCACGAGCTGCCAGGTGTCGTTCCACGCCGGGCTCTCACAGGCGTTCCAGCACCCGTCGTCGATGTTCCGCTCGGCCCAGCTGATGGCGCCGAGCGTGAGGTGCCAGCCCTCGCCCACCCAGGGCGCCGCCCCGGCCACGTCGTGCTGGTCGCTCACCGCGGCGCTGTCGTAGCCGAGCGCCAGGGGCGGCGTCAGACCGCCGGGGCCGGCCGGGAGGTCGAGCTTCTGCTGCAGCGTGAGCGAGCCGGCGCTCGGGTCGACCTCGGTCAGGTTCGGCGACCCGAACGTCGACACCGGGGCCGTGGTGTCGAACCCGAACGTGGTGCTGCCGTTGGGGGCGACGGCCGACACGGACAGCGTCTGGGCTCCGGCGTCGACCGTTGCCGGCAGTGTGGACATCGGTCCGAGGCGGGCGGCCGCGCCCGCCGAACCTCCGCCGCCGATCGCGGCACGGCCGCCGGCCCTCGCCGCGGCCTGCGGTGCGGGGGCCAGGCTGACCCAGGGCGGCAGCGGCGCGTTCACGATCGCGACCGCGTGCCGGACGTCGAGCGCGGCGCCGCGCTCGCCGAGGCTGAGCTGCACCCCGAGCGGCTGGCGCAGCCCGTGCGGGGCGACGTTTCCGTTCGCGTCCACGACCTGGACCAGGTACGTCCCGAACGAGACGACCCCGGAGCCGCCCGCGCTGCCGCCCGACGCCGGCAGCACCTGACGGATGTGCAGGCTCAGGGACCCGCCCGCTGCCACGACGTCGCTCGCGCTCACCGCGCCGGCGGGCGCGCCGAGCCGCATCGCCGCATCGGCGCTGACGAGATGGATCGGCG
>VBJR01000105.1 GCA_005880175.1 Chloroflexota bacterium | reverse complement strand
CGTGGGGGCGGAGCCCCCGCCGCAACCCGGAGGGTCCGAGCGGAACCGTTTTAGGGGCGGGTGGGTGGGAACACGCGTCAGCGTGCCACTCACCGGGCGGTTCAGTGATCGTGGTCGTGGCCGGGCGGGTCGTGGACGTGGGGGCGGTCGCTCGGCCGCGTCCTACTCGAACCCCAAGTCGGGGAACGTGCCGTGACGCGCGCTCGGGTGGATACGGGTGCAGGGCAGGCGGGTTCGGCGCGTCGTCGCGGCCGGCGGACCGGGCGAGAACCGGAGACGTGGGATGAGTTCATGGAGCGGCACAGGCGGATGTGGGCGGCGCAGGGCCTGCCGCCGAAGGTGACCGATCCGGCGACGCTGGAACGGATGGCGACGATCGTTCGTGCGGCGAGGCGTACACGGGCCATGACGGGAGCGGGGGCTAGAACCTCCGCTCCATCGTCAGGCGGCGGGAGTCGAAGCGGCGGGGGCCGTGGGGGTCGGAAGGTCCGATAACGAGGCTGGCGAAGGCGGCGGCCACGAGCGCGCGCTGCTGGTCAAGGCGGAGGTCGTCCCAATCGTCGGCGAGGGAACGGTCTCCGTCCTGAGCTGGTTCTCAAGCGGCGTTCTCGCCTTGATCCACTCGCGCTTGGTGATCTCGCCAGCGCCGAAGGTCTCGGCCAACTCGTCCATCCGGCCTTCGATGGCCTCGATCTGGTCGTGGAGTTCGGCGGGCCGGCCGTCGCTGCGGTCCAAGCGGCGGGCGAAGTCGGGTGCGTCAACGATCTCGAACAGGGTCTTGCGGACGTGGTCCTCGACGGGCTCGGCGCGGATCGAGACTCCCCCGCATCCGTCGCGGTTCGGGGTGCAGACGTAGCGGGCCTCGGTCTCGTCGCTGGGCCACTTCCGGATCGTCTTCCCGACCATCGGCTTGCCACAGCGAGAGCAGGTCACGATGCCGGTCAGCACGAAGCGGCGCGGCGCTCGCCGGCCGGCTCTGGCGTTGTCGTTCAGGCGGGCCTGCACGCGGTGGTACTCGTCGGGCTCGATGATCCGCTCGAAGGCGGCGGCAACCAACTGGCCGTCGTACTCGCGGAGTCCGGCGATGCGTGGCGACCGAAGGAGCTGCCGCACCGTGCAGGAGCGCCAGCGTGCGCCGGTCACCGTGGCCACGCCGCGCGTGTTGAGGTCGTTGGTCAACCCATTGATGGCCTCGCCGGCCAGGAAGCGGGTGACGAGATCGCGGACGACATCGGCCTCGTCTTCGCGGACTGCGCGCATGGTCGCGCCGGGCTCGTGGGCCTGGTGGCCGTAGGCGCGGTGGCCTCCTCCGCTCGTCGGCTTGCCGGCCTCGATGAGTTCGCGGAACTTGGCCTTGATGCGCTCCGACTTGTGCTCCGACTCGTGGCGGGCGACCACACCAACCACGCGAGCCGTCATCCGGCCGCCGGCGGTGGCAAGGTCGTAGTCGCCGGCCTTCACGGTCAGCACGGTCGCGGTGGAGTGCTGCAAGGCGTCGATGAACTCTTCCAACTCGGCCAGCGAGCGGTGAAGGCGATCCGGATGCCACGCAACGATCGCGCCGAAGTCGCCGAGTTCCAAACGTTCCATCATCGCCATGTAGCCGGGCCGTGGCTTGCCCGAGAACGCGGAGCGGTCGTCGTCCACGAACACGGCCGAGACGGTGAGTCCGGATCGGCGGCAGAGTTCGCGGCAGTCCTTCTCCTGGCGCTTCACGCCAAGCTCGGTGCCCTTGGGGTCACGCGAGATGCGGACGTAGATCGCTGCCTGGGTCCGGGGCACGGCGGCCAGTGTCGAGTTCGATCGGGAAGCCAGCTCGGTTGCCATGCTTCTATTGTACCATAGCGATTCGTACCAATCGTCGCCAACGAGTGCCGGATGGCGCGGCGGACGCGGTGGTGGCACGTGGTCCGGTTCGCGGAGCCGCCCGAGCCGCGGGCCGAGGCCGAGGAGGCGGGGGTGAGCGGCAGCGACCTGCGGGACGCCGTGCTGCGCCTGGACCCCGGTGACCGGGCCGCCATATTCTGCTTCTTCTATCTGGACATGCCCATGGAGGAGGTCGCCCGCGTCCTGGGCGTATCGGCTTCCGCCGCGCGCTCCCGGGTCTATCGGGCGGCGCGGCGGCTGCGGCCCGAGCTGGACCCATCGGAGGTTGAGGGATGAGTCAGCGGCGCCTGCGCGACGAGCTCCGCGACGTGTTCGACACGATGTCCGAGCCGGCTCATCCGGCGCTCGGCGCGCGCATCCGGGCCGAGCTCCGGAGCGCGCCGGCATCGGGCATGCGGGCCCCGCGGCTGGCCGCGGCCGTCGCGGTCCTGGTCGCCGTCCTGATCGTGGCCAGCCTGGTCTTCGTGAGCCGGCACGGCGTCCTCCCGCCGGGGACGCCGGCCGGACCGGGCGCGCCCACCGCGTCGCCGCCGCCGTCGCCGAGCGCGACGCCGGTGCCCCCGGCGGCGGGCCTGCCCCCGTTCGTCTGCGGCACGCAGTCGGGCACCGGCCCGACGAGCCCCCCGACCGGCATCACGGACGTCCGCGCCGGCGCGCAGAACGGCTACGACCGCTTCGTGATCCAGTTCGACGGCCCGGTCCCCGCGTACGACGTCGTGCCCCAGTCCAGCGCCATGTTCCATCTCGACCCGAGCGGTCAGCGGGTCACCCTGGCCGGGTCGGCCGGGCTGGCTGTGGCGGTGCAGGGGGCCCGGAGCGCCGGCTCGTACACCGGCTCGACCGACCAGAAGCCAGCCGGCACGGCCGTCCTGAAGGAGGCGCGCCAGACGGGCGACTTCGAGGGCGTGGTGCACTGGGGCCTCGGCCTGTCGCACGCCTCGTGCTTCCGCGCGTTCACGCTCACGGGCCCCTCGCGGCTGGTCGTGGACGTCCAGGGCTGACCTCTCACGAGTTTCCGCTGGCACAGCGTGGGGCCAGTGCCGGTACAGTGTTTCCCGGTGGCTGTGAACCCCTCGCTCGGCGGCGAGCCCGCACCGCCCGACATCCACGACGGGCTGGCGGCTTACCTTGCCGAGTTGGGCCGGTATCCCCTGCTCGCGCCGGACGAGGAGCAGCGGCTGGCGTGGTCCGCCCGCGCGGGCGACCGGCAGGCCGCGTTCCGGCTGGCGGAGGCAAATCTGCGCCTCGTGCTCGCGGTCGCCCGGCGCTACGCGACGTCCGGTGTGCCGTTCCTGGACCTCGTGCAGGAGGGCAACGTCGGGCTGCTGCAGGCGGTGGACGGCTTCGATCCCGCCCGCGGCGGCCGGTTCTCCACGTACGCGTACTGGTGCATCGGCCGCGCCATCCGGCAGTCGGCCGCCGACCAGGGCCGGCTGGTCCGCGTGCCGCCGGCGACCGCCGAGGCGATGGACCGGCTGCGCCGCGCCGCCGACCGCATGGCCCAGTTCCTGGGCCGCGACCCGGCGGACGGGGAGCTGGCGGTCGAGCTGGGCACCACGGCCGAGCGGGTCGCCCGCCTGGTCCGGCTCTCGCGCCCGGCGGCGGCGCTGGACGAGGGGCAGCCGGAGGGCTCGCCGGCGGACGAGGTCGTGCTGGCGGCACTGCGCATGGACCTCTACGCGACGCTGGCCCGGCTGACCGCCAGGGAGCGGCGTGTGGTCCGGCTGCGATTCGGCCTGGTGGACGGCCGCCGCTGCTCGATGACGGAGGTCGCCCGCCGCCTGGGTCTGCCCCGCGAGGGGATCCAGCGGATCGAGCAGTGCGCCCTGGCCAAGCTGCGCCACGCCGTGGGCGCGCCGTGGCTGGCCGGGTCCCTCGACTGATCTGCCCTTAGAGGCAGCCGCGGGCGCCCACCCGACGCCGTACCATCGCGACATGGCGCAGAGGGTTCGCGGGGCGGCGACGCGGTCGCGGCCGCCCGCCCAGCGCGAGGTCACGGCGCGACCGGCGCCTGCGCCGCCCGGGCTGCTCGGGCTGCAGCGGCTGGCCGGGAACGGGGCCGTGCACCAGCTGCTGGCATCGGGCGCGCCCGGCGACGGCCTGCTGCGCGAGCTGGTCGTCCGCCACGGCCGGGGCGACGTCCACCGGTACGGGACGGGCGAGCACGCCCAGCTGGGCAGCGGCCGGATCGTGACCGTGAACGGCGTCCAGATGACCGAGGGCGACCTGATCGCGATCGGCGACTTCTTCGCGAGCCCGGACGACATGTACAAGGCGTCGCCGGACGAGCTGCGGCGGCTGGTCGCCCTGATCGAGCGCGACAAGCGCTCCGTGCTGGGCAGCCCCGGCGACGCCCGGGTCACCGCCGACGAGTGGCAGGCGGCGACGGGCGGCCGGTACATCGACCTGGCGAGGGCCAACGACGCGCACTTCGCCCCCTCGACCGACCCGAAGGTGGTCGCCCCGGCCGACCACAAGTCGGAGTGGCAGAAGCTGCACCGCCAGGCGCTGGACTCGGTCCACAAGTCGAAGTCCGTCACGGACGACGCCAGGGCCGTCAACGGCTTCGCGTCGCACTTCCTCACCGACGCGTTCGCGGCCGGTCACCTCGTCGCGAAGGCCCAGGTGATGGACCACGCGAAGACGAAGTTCGACGCGCTGAAGACGAGCGGCCTGGTCTTCAAGGAGAACGCGTTCACGCAGGGCGTGGCCCAGCGGGTGCTCGCCGATCCCGCCACCGCGGCCAAGCTCGGCGCGAAGCAGCTGAAGCTGATCGCCTGGGGCGACATCACGCCCGAGCGCTTCTCGGAGCTGCTGATGAAGCTGCAGGAGCGCGAGTCGGCGACGTTCTACAACATCTTCGCCAAGCTGGTCCACGACCGGCTCAACGACGCCATCAAGGGCGGGCCGGACGCCGGGGTCGAGGTGTCGAACGCCCGCGGCGAGACGTGGAAGCTCTCGGGCGACGACACGCTGGCCCTGAGCCCGCGGACGAAGGACATCGCGAACGCCGCCGTGGCCGAGTCGGACCACAACCTCGACCTGGCGGCCGCGGCGACGGGCGACCTGGACTACGCGAAGCTGTTCGCCAACGTCTGGGCGTACACGCCGCACCCGACGGCGAACGGCCAGAAGCTGGTCGACGACACGATCGCCAAGTACGCCGACCCGGGCAACACGGACACGATCGACGCCGCGGCGCAGTTCATCATCGGCGACATCGACGTGGCCATGGCGGGCCTGGAGGCCAGGGGCCTGGTCCGCGACAAGCCCAAGCCGAAGCAGAAGGCCGACCTGGGCCCGGGGCCGCTGCCGGCCGGCGGCTACATGGGCTCGGACGGGATCATCCGCAAGAGCTTCGGCGAGCAGTAGCCGCCGCCGCGGCGCGCTCAGGCTGTCCCAAGGAACGTGTCGTACGATCCCGCGTTGCCAGCGACATGCGCCCCCTCACCCTCGTCATCACCCTCGTGCTCCTGGCCGCCTGCTCCGGGGCCCCATCCGGCACCGGGGCCCCATCCGGCACCGGGGCGCCGCCGGGCACCGCCCCGCCGGCCAGCCCCACGCCCAGCGCCTCCCCGGCGGGCCAGCCGCTCGCGGCGCTCGTCGACTTCCCCAGCGGGACCGGCCCGCAGAGCACCGGCTACGACCTCTCCCTGGTCGGCGCCGACGGCCGCGTCGTCGCTCGCGCCCACGCCGCCGCTCGCACGTTCATCGGCACCGGCGGCACCGGCGGGGGCGCCGCCGCGCTCGACCTGCCCGAGGTCAGCGCCGCCAACGGCCGCGTCTACTACCTGGACGGCGACCAGAACCTGCGTTCTCTCGCCCCGACCGGGTCGGCGTCGGACGTGCTCGCCTCGCTGCCGGGGTCGGCGACGGCCCATGCCGCCTTCGCCGTCAGCCCGGACGGCCGCAGCATCGCCGTCGCCGTCCTGACGTACGGCGGCGGCGCGCCCAGCGTGACCAGCCTGTACATCGAGGATCTCCCCGGCGGCAACCGCCACGACATCACCCACTCGGGCCCGGACCTGGTCTGGCCGGTCGGCTGGCACGGCACCAATCTGGTCCTGGCCACGTCCTCGACCGGGTTCAGCCTGCAGGGCCTGACGTTCAACCCGTACTTCGCGGCCGGCTACCTGCTGGTGGACCCGGCGACGTCCAACCGCGTGGCGACCGTCGCCGGCGGCGGCGACCCGGCCACCGGCTGCGTCGTCACCGGCCTGATCGTGGCGTCGGGCACCGCCTGCTGGCACGCCACGTCCCAGACGGCCGGCGAGGTGTGGTTCCTGAACTGGACGGGCGCCCGTGGCGACACGGTGGCGGTCCAGCGGCCGAGCGCGACGGCCGCGCTCAACCCCGACCGGGAGTCCGCCGGCATCTGCTGCGACGCCTCCGGCGCCGTTCTGGTCGCGCAGAACCACGCGGCGCCGGCGCCGACCGCGCTCCAGGGCAGTCCCGACTCGTGGCCGTGCTGGGTGGACGACCAGCACCTGCTGGCCGGATCCGTGAACGACCACCAGTTCCAGCCCGGGGTGCTCGCCGTGGGCGCGGGGACGGTTGCCAGGGTGGCGGACGCGCACGGCTTCTGCGCGGCCGTGCTCGGCAGCGCGGGCGCGGCCGCGGAGCCGGTGTAGCAGGAGCGCCACAGACCTTCCCGGCCGGCCGTAGGGCCCAAAACGCATGTGGCGCGAAAAAGTTACGCACAACTCTTGCGCATCGCTTGACGCTCTCGCTAAGGTTCTTGACGGCGATTCTGCGTAGTTTTTAGAGGGGGTAGAACGTGAGAGTTGCCTATGAAGATGGGTTCAACGCGCCCGCGAATCGGGACCCATCCATGGACCTGAGCGACGCGGAGTCGCCACCTCCACCACCGTGGCCGGTTCAGGAAGGGGTAGTCGGGACCGGCTACGAGGAGATGGAGGCGTATCGAGGGGAACCGTGGTTCCGCGATCCCTATGTCCAGCCGGCGCAGGCCGCGTACGAGCAGGGACAGTGGTACGGAGCCCAGCCTGGATACGCCTATGAACCACAGCCGGCGTACGAGCCCGAGCCGGCCGAGCAGCCGTACCAGCCGGAGGTGCCGGCCCCGGCGGTCGCCACCGCGCTCCCACGCATCGGCAAGGGCGCCGAGGGCAAGAAGTCGAAGAAGAAGACGCACACGCGACGCGGGGTGCTGGCCGGCGCGGCCGCCGGCGGCATCGGCGTGGCGGCGGCGCGCCTGCTGATCCTCGACAAGCCCGACGTCCTGGCCCACGTCAGCACCGCCGTCGTGAACCTGTCGGACCACCGTGGCCGGCTGCACAACACGGTCCTCGACGCGCCGCAGGCGCCGCAGGTCCTGACCCAGGTCGTGAAGGCGCCCGGGTCCGGCTCGGCCGGCTTCCCGCTGATCTCCGAGCCGCTCAAGATCTCGCAGCTGCTGCGCCGGCTCGCGTTCGGCGGCACCGCGCCGATGCTCCAGCAGGCGAACCAGCAGGGGTTCCAGAAGACGGTCGACCAGCTCCTGGCGACCGCCCCCGCGCAGCCGCCGGCGTTCGCTGGCGGCGAGACGATACAGACCAGGAACGTCAACCTCGACATGCTCGAGGAGTGGTGGATCACGCACATGATCACCACGCCGACGCCGTTCCAGGAGCGGCTGACGCTGTTCATGGCGAGCGTCTTCACCAGCGACTACCAGAAGGTCGGCCTCAACAGCCCGTTCCTGATCTGGCAGAACCGGACGTGGCGGGACATGGCCCTGACCGACCTGCGCAGCATCCTGAAGCGGGTCACGATCGACCCCGCGATGCTGATCTACCTGGACGGCAACGGCAGCAACGGCCGGGGCACGCCGAACCAGAACTACGCCCGCGAGCTGATGGAGCTGTTCTCGATCGGCCTCGTGTACTCGGAGCAGGACGTGCAGCAGGGCGCGAAGGCGCTCTCGGGCTGGCGCGTGCCAACGGCCAACGACAACAGCCAGGTCGGCATCTTCGACCCGAACCGGCACTTCACCGGCGCCGTGACGTTCCTCGGCCGGACGCAGCCGATGGACGCGGACGCGGTGATCGACGCCATCCTGGCCCATCCCAACTGCGCGCCGTTCATCGCGGGCAAGTTCGTGAACGAGTTCGTGACGGCGACGCCGGACCCGGCGTACGTCAAGCGGCTCGCGGACGGCTTCCGCAAGAGCGGCTACCAGATCAAGACGCTGCTCCACGACCTCCTGAACAGCCCCGAGTTCGCCGCCCAGTCGAACTTCCGCGGGCTGGTCAAGTCGCCGGTGGACTTCATGGTCGGCGCGGCGCGCCTGACCGGCGCCGACCCCAAGGTGGCCGCGCCGATCATCCGCACGTACAGCCGCCAGCTCGGCCACGAGCTGTTCAACCCGCCGGACGTCGGCGGCTGGCCCACCAACGCCTCCTGGCTCTCGCCGATCGCCCTGATGAACCGGGTCAACTTCGTGACCGACTTCGTCAACGCGCTCAAGGGGGTGGCCGTCCCGGCGCAGGTGGCGACGCGGTTCCTCGACGGCGTCCTCAGCCCCGGCACGAGCCAGACGCTCGCGCAGGCGCAGACGGACTCGGCCAGGTGGTGGTCGCTGATCGCGTCGCCGGACGCGCAGCTCGCCTGAGGGAGATCGACGGACAGATGCCAAGCAGAGCTCTCAAGAAGCTGACCCGGCGCGAGCTGATCCGCTCCGGCCTGATCGTGGGCGGCACGATCACCGCCGCCTCGGCCTACGACATCCCGAGCGTGCTGGAGCAGGTCGTGTACGCGGCGGCGGCCGAGAACGTCAAGAACGACGAGACCCTGGGGACGATCCAGCTGGCGGGCGGCATGGACGGCCTGACGACCGTCATCCCGCTCACCGACCAGCTCGAGTCGGTGCGCCCGGGCGTCGGCACCACGATCATCCAGAACGCGACGACCGCCGGCACCCAGATCAGCCCCGACTTCGCGCTCCATCCCAACCTGAAGAACGTGACGGCCCGCTTCAAGCAGGGCCAGGTCGCGATCCTGATGGACCTCAGCTACCCGATGCCGTCGCGCTCGCACTTCGAGGCGACGCAGATCTGGCAGACGGCCGACCCGACCAACCGCCAGCTCAGCGGCGCGCTGGGCCGCCTGGCGCCGTTCATCGACCAGAACGGCCACCCGTTCGGGCTGTGCAGCTGCGGCTCCACGACCGTGCCCGGCATGCTCCGGGGCACCGGCCCGGTGGCGGTGCTCCCGTCCAACCCCTCCATGTACGGCTTCAAGGGCGGCGTGGACCAGGCGCTGGCCTCGCTGTGGCGGTCGGGCGTTCCCGGCGCGTACGGGCAGGCGCTGACCAACTTCATGAACGTGGCCCGCACGACGACCGCCCAGGTCAAGAACGCCGTCGCCACCTACACCCCGCAGGGGGCGTACGACCAGGTCAACAACCAGCTGGTCTTCCAGAGCAAGAACGACCTGGCGCGCAACCTGCAGGTGGCCGCCTCCCTCATCAAGGGCGGCATCGCGCCGACGGTGTTCCACACCACGCTGGGCGGCTTCGACACGCACGAGGACGAGGCCAACCGCGAGGGCGACCTGCTCCGGCTCTTCGACCAGGCCGTCGAGGCGTTCCTGACGGACACCGCCGCCGCCGGCAAGTCGCCGACGGTGGCGATCTACTCCGAGTTCGGGCGGACCATCAAGATCAACGGCAACAACGGCACGGACCACGGCCAGGCCTCGCCGATGCTCGTCATCGGGCAGAAGGTGAAGGGCGGCATCTACGGGCTCAAGCCCAACCTGACCGGCTACGACGTCCCCATGCAGTTCGACTTCCGGTCGATGTACGCCACGCTGATCAACTGGCTGGGCGTCGATCCGAAGCTCGTCGTCGGCAACTTCCCGCTCATCCCCTTCATGCAATGATCCCGATCTGGACGCTGAAGTTCGGCGCGGTGGCGGTCACGCTGGCCTCCACCGCCGGCTTCTGGCACTACGTGACCGGCCACGTCTACCCGGTCAAGGCGCCGCTGAAGCCGAAGGTGGTGCAGACGGCCGCGACCGACGACGCCGTGACGAAGGCGGACACCGGCTGGGACATGTCCGACACCCCGATGGCGACGCCCACGCCCGCCATCGTCAAGAAGGTCGTGGTCGTCCAGGGCGCGCAGCAGCAGGTCCAGAGCTCGGCCGCGCTCGGCGCGAGCTGGGTGGCGAACAGGACCGGACAGAAGCCGGTGGCGGACACCCGGGCGTCCTGAGGGTCGGACCCATCGAAGCCGCCGTCGAGGTTCCCAGCGTCGCCTTCGAGGCGCTGGGAACCTCGTGCCATCTGTTCGGCGTGGGGCCGGCCTCGCGCCGGCTGGAGCGGGGCGCCGACTGGGTGCGCGAGATGGGCCGCCGCCTCACGCGGTTCGAGCCCGACAGCGAGCTGTCGCGGTTCAACGCGGCCGCGGGCGCGTGGGCGCCGGTCGGCCCCGACCTGGAGGCCCTGCTCCGAGAGGCGCTGCGGGCGTGGGAGCTCAGCGGCGGG
>VBJR01000104.1 GCA_005880175.1 Chloroflexota bacterium | reverse complement strand
TCGTAGTGCGAGAACATCACGTGGCCGCCGATGTCATACGTGAACCCGGCCGCGTCCGTCTGGCTGGACGCGAGGCCGCCGACGAACGAGCTGCGCTCGTAGACCGCCCAGTTGGTGTATCCGAGCTCCTGCAGCCGGTACGCGGCGCCGAGGCCGGTCGGGCCGGCGCCGATGATGACGATGCGAGGGTTCATGTGTGCTCCGCGGTGATGTACAGGCGGCGGGGGCGGTCGATCCGGAACCGGAGCGAGCGGCGCATCCCGGCGAAGATGTGGCTCAGGTACGTCCTGTGGTCCCCGACCGGACGCCGGGTCAGCAGCCGCTTGCCAACGCGCGCCGTCCCCGCGGCGAGGAAGCGGCACAGCAGCCACGTCGCGTACAGGTCGCCGAGGCGGACGTGCTTGAAGCAGAAGCCGCCGACCCCGATGCCGTACGAGCGCATGGTCGCCGGCCACTCGGCGAACGAGCGGAAGCCGTGGTGGTACACGACCACGTCCGGCTCCAGCAGCGTGCTCTCGCCGGCCTTGAACACCCGGTACACGAAGTCGAAGTCCTGGGACGACTGCAGCGGGCCGCCGCCGCCGAGCACCTCGTCGAAGTCGCCGACGCGCTCGAACAGGCTCCGGCGGGCCGCGAAGTTGGCGCCCATGCCGAACACGCGGAACCCGTGCGCGCGATCCAGGATCTCGCGCCGGGGGATGGTGAGCGCCGGGGTCACGCCGTCGCGGTTCTCCCGCGCCTCGAGCTCGGGAGCGACCAGCACCTGCCCGTAGAGCAGGCCCACGGCTGGGTGCTCCGCGAACGCGTGCGCGATGCTGCGCAGCCAGCCGGCCGGCGCCACCACGTCGTCGTCGGTGAAGGCCACGAGGTCGGCGCTCGCCTCCCGGATGCCGGCGTTGTACGCGCGGGACAGGCCGGGCGTGCGCAGCCGCAGGAGGCGGATGCGCGGGAAGCGGCGGCTCGTCGCCTCGACGATGCGTTCCGTCTCGTCGCCGCGGCTCTGGTCGACGACCAGCACGTCGAAGTCGGGATAGTCCTGGGCGGCGACGCTGTCGAGCGCGCTCCCGATGGTGTCGGGCCGGTCGCGCGTGCAGATGACGACCGAGATCCGGGGCAACACGGCCGGTTGTGGCATACGCCCTGGGAGTCTATGGACGCGGGTGTCGAACTCCAATGGGAAGGGCTGATCTGTCGCGGGACAGTAGCCCAGCGCGGGTTCCCTTTTCGGAGGGATGGCCCTGGGCATGGGACTTCCGTACCAGTCCGGCCGCGTTCGCCGATTGGATCGCGGGCGCGCGGCGCGATAAGACAGTCGGCATGGCAGCAACCCAGCAGTCCGAGCGCGCCGCCGCGCCGCCGGTGCCGTTCGCGGTCGGCTTTCGACTGCAGGCCTACGGCGCCGGCCTGAGCCTTCCGCTCCTGCGCCGGCGGCGCGTCGGCCGGGCGCTGCGGTACATGGTCGTGCCGGTCAACTACTGGCGGAGCCGGGAGTACCGGATGGCGCTCGAGGAGGGCCGCTTCGCGCCCGGCGAGCGCGTCCTGGACGTGGGCAGCCCCAAGCTGCTGTCGCTGTGGGTCGCCGACCGGCTGGGCGCCGAGGTCGTCGCCACCGACATCGAGTCCTACTTCGTCGAGGAGTACGAGGTGCTCCGCCGGGCACGGCGGGTGCCGGCCGAGCGGCTGCGGCTGGCGGTCGAGGACGGCCGGCAGCTGAGCTTCGACGACGCCTCGTTCGACAAGGTGTTCTCGCTGTCGGTGCTCGAGCACATCCCCGGCGACGGGGACGCCGAGTGCGTCCGGGAGCTGGCCAGGGTGCTGGCGCCGGGCGGCCGGTGCGTCCTGACGGTGCCGTTCTGGCCCACGTCCCGCGTCGACTGGCGCGAGCCGGACTTCTACTGGTCGGGCGCGTCGGTGGACGACGCCACGGGCCGCGTCTTCTACCAGCGCCGGTACAGCGAGGCGGACCTGCACGAGCGCCTGGTCGCCCCGTCGGGCCTGCGGCTGGCGAAGCTGCGGTTCGTGGGCGACCGCTGGAGCCGCCGCGGCGACCGCGAGCTGTGCGAGCTGCTGCCCCCGTGGACGGGCCCGCTGCAGCCGGCGCTGGCGCGGTTCCTGACCACGGCCCCGACCGCGGACTGGCGCCAGCTCCGCAAGCCCCTCTGCGCCCTGCTGGTGCTGGAGAAGCCGGCCTAGCGGCCGCGGAGGGCCAGCGGCAGCGCGACCAGGATCGCGACCGCCTCGCCCAGCTTGCTCAGCACGCCGGACAGCGTGACCGGCTCGCCGGCCCCGACCTGGATGCCCGCGTCGCCGTGGGAGGGGAAGGGGAGGCCGTGCACCACGGCGTACGCATACAGAAGGAAGAAGAGGGCGCAGTCCGCCACGATCGCCGCGTACAGCAGCCAGTGGCCGCGCACCAGCACCGCGGCGCCCAGTCCCAGCTGCGTGACCGCCGCCGCCAGGAAGCCCAGGCCCAGCACCGTGGACACCTCCAGGTGCTCGGGCGCCTGCTGCAGGTGGACCGCCCCGGCCGCCAGCAGCGCGGCCGCCAGCAGGACCCGCATCCACTGCGTCCGGCGCATACCGCCGGCCAGCGCCGGCACGCTGAACGTCGCGCCCAGCAGGACGACCCCGCCCACCGCGGCCACCAGCGGTCCGGGGCCCATCAGCGGCGCGCCCATCGCGCCCGCCAGCGGGTCGTCGGTGACGGTGGTCACGATGCGCTCCACGTCGAAGACCGTCCAGTACACGATCAGGAAGGCGGCGCCGGCCGCGAGCGCCCGCAGGGGCCCGGGCCGTCCGCTCAGGAGGTAGGCCGTCCACAGCGCGCCGGCGCCGATCGCGGCCGTGGCCAGGTACGCGCCGTCGCCCAGGACCCCGTTCACGACCTCCTGGCCGTGCTGGAGCGTCAGCCACGGCAGCGCCACGCCCACCAGCACGATCGCGACGCCGGCCGCGACGGCCGCGGTGCCGATGACGACGCGGGCTCCCGGCGCCCTCGGCGCCCGCGGCATCGCTGTCTCGACGGTGCTCATCCCCGCAGTATGCGAGCGCCGGCCGCCGCCGTCAGCGGTTCTCCCGATCTGACCAGACGGGGTCAGGTCCAGCGCCCATGGCATGGGGCAGACGTCCTTTTGACACTGCGTCGGTGTGCTCGGCGCCGCGCCGCTGTTCGCGGCCGCGCCCGCGCAGGCGTTCAACTGCGCGACCGTGCCGGTCGGCCAGGCCAACCCCTCCTCCGAGGTGGAGCCGCTCCAGCCGGTCTGGTGCCTGGGCTCGATGGCGACGGAGCCGACCACCCGCCAGCTCGACCGGTGGGGCGGCTGGCAGGACGCGTTCCAGACCAACGTGCAGAACGGGCACCTGAACAACGGCGACATGGGCTATCGCGTGTTCGACGGCCTCAGCAACGGCGACGCGATCAAGGCCCGCCACTTCGTGAACAACAACCACTGGATGCTCGACATGAGCCACGACAACGGCGGCGCGGCGCTGTCGCCGAACCAGGCCTTCCACTTCGAGAACGGCAAGCTGGTGATCGAGGGCGACGTGGCCGCCGGCATCCCGGGCTACTTCAGTCCGGAGGGCGACATCGTCTGGCCCGAGATCGACTGGTCGACGAGCCCGACGCCGACGGCCAGGGTGGCCGACGGGCTCTACCTGTACGGGCACTTCGGCGGCCAGTGGGCGGCCGGCTGCCGGCTCAACGGCGGCCGCAACCTCATCTGCGCGATGGAGGCCGACCAGGCGCTCTCGACGACGACGAACGACAAGCCGCCCTGCTTCTCGGCGCCGTCGGCGCGCGTGTTCGAGCTCTCCGGCTTCCAGGCCTGCGGCACGACCCACACCGGCTTCGCCACCGACTTCGGGGCGTCGAAGACGGCGTGGCGCCAGTGCCAGACCAACCAGATGGACATGTACTGCCGCGACCGCTTCCGCCTGGAGTGGTCGCGGGACGGGTTCGTCGCGTACGTCAACGGCATCGAGTACGCGCGCGACACCGGCTGGCCGGGCTACGCGCAGATCCCGGCCAGCATCGTCAGCGGCCAGACGCCGGTGTACGTGTACTTCGGCGAGTGGGGCGACTTCTCGGACACGAGCGTCTACCGGTTCCACTGGGGCCGGATCGCGGTGAACCCGCACGACGCCAGCGGCGCCCTGCTGGCGCCGTCGGTGGCGCCGAGCTACTGCCCGGGCCAGCCCCAGAGCACGTGCGCGATGGGCATGCAGTCCAGCGGAACGGCTGCGGCGCCGGCCTCGGCCATGCCGGCCATGCCCGCGATGCCGTCCGCGGCGCCCGCCCATGCCCAGGCGCCGGCCCACCCGATGCCGGGCGCGGGAGCGGCCCACGTCGAGACGCACGTGTTCGTCGCGGCGGCGCTGAACGGCGGCCAGCAGCCGATGTTCTGGATCGTGCTGGGCGTGATGCTGGCGGGCGGCGCCGCGGTGGGCGCCGTCATGTGGCTCTGGCTCGGCGGCCCCCGCCGTGCCGGCGGCTAGCCCGAAGTTCCTGAGGGCGATCGTATTGGGGCCGAACTCGCGACGGCCGTGCAGATGTGGCCAGTACACCCGTGGTCTGTCCGAGCGCGTTTGAAGCACGAAGGCACCAAGAGCACGAAGACGCACGATGCATCGGCCACCTGCTCACCCCACGAGCCGCGGGCTCCGTTCAGCCAAGGCCGGCAGGGGTCGGAGAGCCGGGTCGAGGCCGAGTACCCTTCGTGCGTCTCCGTGGCCTTCGTGGCTTCGTGCTTCAACTTGGTCAGACCAGATCGCGCACCCCGACTCGCTCCCAACGGCGCCACTGGAGGTCATTTCGGGCGCTGTAGCCAGACCATGCACCGCGAATCCGAGTTCAACCAAGTTCACCGCAAGCAGGGAACTTCAGGCTAGCGGCGCTCAGCGGACCAGGTCCACCGCCGCCGAGCGCGAGCCCAGCTCGTCGCTCACGCCCAGCCAGTAGGCCAGGTTGAACACCGCGCCGCACGCGCGGTCGGCCAGGGGGACCAGGCGCAGCGCGTCCAGCCCCTGGATCGCCGGCCGCGCCAGGTCCGGCAGCCGGTCCGCCGCCCGCCGGTTCCGCACGGCCCACCGCACCAGCGCCTTCGTCAGCGGGTGCCGGTACTGGAACTGGCCCGCGGCCCGCTCCTCGCCCTTCCCGAACAGGATGTCGTTGCGGCCGTACTGGTAGCCCGCGCTGATCCACGAGCGGTAGCTCCGGGTGGCGTAGTGCAGGCCGGCCGCGGCCGGGTTGAAGACGAACTCGCAGCCCAGCCGATCGAGCCGGAACCCCAGCTCCACGTCCTCGGCCCGCAGCAGCGACGTGTCGAACCCGCCCGCGCGCTGGAGCCACTCGACCCGCAGCGAGGCGTTGCCCGTGTACAGCTGCCACGGCGTCGGCGCCCACTCGCCCGCGACCATCGCCCGGTACTGCTCGGCCAGTCGTCGCGACTCCCAGCGCACCCACGCCTGCAGCCGCACCGGCGGCTCCAGCATCGGCCCCAGGACGACCCGGTTCGTCGCCGACCCGTGGCTGCGCGCGTGCTCCGCCAGGAGCCGCGGGTCGGGGACCACGTCGTCGTCCAGGAACAGGACGAACGGGTGGCGGGCGTTCGCGACGCCGAGGTTGCGCGCGGCCGCCGGGCCCTGGTTGGCCTGCTCCAGCACGCGCGTGGCGAACGGGAGGCGGAGCGCGCGCGCCATCTCGACGCTGCCGTCGTCGCCCCCGTCGGAGACGACCAGCACCTCCAGCGCGTCGGCCGGCCACTCCTGCTTCGCCAGGGTCGTCAGCACGCGCTCCAGCGACGTGCGCCGCTGGTACGTCGGGATGACGACGCTGAACTCCGGCGTGCTCGTCACGAGGTCAGCCTCACCAGCGCCACGGTCAGCGGCGGGAGGCTGACGGCGCTCAGGGCCGACGCCATCGGCACCCGCTGGATCGTGCCCGACCCTGCGTTGACAACGTACTCGGTCGCCGAGCGGGGCAGCGTGCCGGTCAGGCTGAGCGTGACCGAGGTGGGGGCGGACTGCGACTCGTTGGCGATCACGACGTCCACCTCGCCCGAGTCGGAGTGCCGGGCCGCGAACGCCGCGAGCTGCGAGGAGCCGGACGTGGTCCGCAGCGAGCGGTCGCCGAACGTGCCCCCGTGGCCGTCGTAGTTGCGGTACAGCCGGAACGCGGCGCCGGCCGGGCTGTCCGGCGGCGGGTACGTCCAGTACGCGGCCAGGTCCACGCCCTCGCGCCCGAAGACGCCCAGCGCCTCCGCCTCGGCGACCGCGCCGCTGGCGTCCTTCTCGCCGCCGAAGCTGTACTCGCTGATCGCCAGCCCGGTGCCCGGGTAGTCGTCCGCGATCCACTGCTTCAGCCGCGGGATCAGCATCACGTTCGTCCCGATCCACGACTCGTCCTGGTACGTCGGGTCCCACAGGCTGCGCACGGACCGGATCCGCCGCGCCTGCGTGTCCGGGTCGGACGCCGCCGAGTACACGCCCTGGCCCTGCGGGTAGTAGTGGACGTCGAGGAGGTCCAGGGTCCGGGTCCCGCGCTTCGCGTCCGCGCTCGCGACCTGCTGCAGCCACCAGGCCAGGAACGGCTGGTCGCCGTGCGCCTTGCGGTCGGCGTGCGTGGCGTAGCTGTCGCTGCCGCGGTCGAGGTCCGAATAGAGATAGCCCAGCCAGCCCGACACGTCGGGCCCCAGGATGCGCGCCTGCGGCGCCTGCTGCTTGACCATCGGGGCGTATGCCTCGAAGTTCGCCAGCATGTCGTCGTAGCTCATCCGGGCGGGGTGCACGTCGGTGTGGACCGTGGACCAGAGGTCGGGCTCGTTGTCCATCGCGTAGTACCGGACACCGCCGGGCCCAAAGCGGTCCGTCAGGTGGTGCACCCACTCGTCCTGGTACACGGCGGTCGCGGACGGATCCGGCTGGTCCTGCAGCGGCCCGCTCTTCGCCGGGTACGAGGGGACGTAGACGGCGGCCCGGTTGGCGCCCGGGTCGTACCCGGCGATGGCGCCGCCGGACCCGGTCGCCGGCCCGCCCTGCCCGGGCACGTTGGTCGACCGCGTGTTGTTGTTGTCGTCGCGGGCGACCCAGCCCAGCGTGGGCACCGTCAGCAGCGGCGTGGCGCCGGCGCCGAGCGCCGACGTCACGAACGCGTCCGCCGCCGAGCCCGACTGGCTGTAGTTGCCGTTGCGAAACTCCCAGTCCCGTGAGGCGTTCCAGGCGTGGCCGTTGGCCCAGTTGTAGCTGCTGGACGGGTTGCCGCCCGAGCGGTCCAGGGTCGCCCCCAGCTGCTGGACGACCGCCGGGTCGGCCGCGGCGACCCCGTAGATCAGCGGGCTGATCGGCTTCCCCGCCGACGACGTGTCCACCACCACCACCTCGGAGGCGGCCGGCCCGGTCTCGGTGAGGCGCGAGGCCCCGCCCTGGAGCTGGGAGGCGAGCCGGCCGGCGCCGTGGGGATGGCTGACCAGCAGCCAGGCGAGCGCCGAGCCGGCGGCCACCACGGCCACCAGGGCGCCGCCGATCAGCATGCGTCGGGTACGGGCGTTTCGCGTGGAAGCCATGTCGAGGAGAGGACGGCAGGGCCGTCCCGAGGCCGAAGCGTACGGGCGACCGGGCGCCCCGCGGAATGGGTCTCCCGCCCCTGGGCGGGCCATTCGTCCGGTGCCTCTGGGACGTCGGCCCCACGCTGAGTCAGGACACCGAACGGGACGCCGCCCCCGCCTGCCCATTCCTAGGCGGAGCGTCGCGATGCCACACTGGCTTGCGATGGTTCGCCTGCTCGAGACGTTTTTCCGCCACCGCCTGCTGCTCCTCGGTCCTGTGGTGCTCGTGCTGGTGGGCGCTGCGGGATGGGTCCTCGTCCAACCCCCGACGTACCAGTCGTCGGTCCGGGTCTGGGTCGAGCGGCAGACGCTGGTTCCCGACCCCAACAGCAACCCGTACCTGACTCCTGCGCAGGAGCAGGCGGGCGTGCTCACCGAGCTGATCAGCACGAAGTACTTCGACGCCAAGATCGGCCACCGCAGCCAGCTCGGGGCGGCGATCAGCGCCGCCTCCGCCCACGGCTCCGGCGGCATCCGGACCCGCCTGATGCGGCTGGTCGGGCTGGCGGGCCCCGGTGGCCCGCTCTCCCAGTCCCAGATCGACGACCAGGTCTTCAACACGATCCTGGCCTCGACGATCGTCGTGCCGACGGGCCCCGAGATCGTCCAGGTGACGTACACGGCCGGCGACCCGGCGATGGCGTCGCAGGTCGCCCAGGCCATCGTCGACCAGTTCGTCGACGAGACGCTGACCAACCAGCGAGTGCAGGCCGACGCGGGCGTCGCCTTCTACACCAGCCAGGTGAACCAGAGCCAGGCCGACCAGGCCGTGGCCGACAAGGCGGTCGACGACTACCTGCTGGCCAACCCGAGCCAGCGCGCGGTCAACGCGATCCCCGACGCGCGCATGCTGCAGCTCCGGCGCGACGACGACGCGGCGCACCAGCGCACCCAGTCGGTGCTGGACAAGCTGGACTCGTCGCGGCTCAACCGCATCGCGCTCGACCAGACCGGCACCGCCGGCGTCCGCGTCCTCGACAAGGCCGAGACGCCCACGTCGCCGGCCTCGAGCAAGAAGGTCATCCTGGAAGCCGTCGGCGTCGGCCTGGTGCTGGCGGTGCTGATCGTGGTGGTGGGCGTGCTGGCCCTCACCTGGCTGGACAGCACGATCCGCCGGCCCGACGAGATCGAGACGATACTCGACCTGCGGCCCGTGGGCAGCGTGCCGAGAGTGAGCTGAGCTGATGGCGGCCGTATCCCAGGACGAACAGACCAACCGCCCGCGCCCGGACGCGGCCCGCCCGAAGCCGGATGCTCGCCCGAAGCCGGATGCCCGACCGCTGCGCGCCAAGGCTCCCAAGCCGGCGCCGGAGGACGTTCGGATCCCGCGCCAGATGCTGGAGGTCTGCCGCAGCGCGAGCCTGCTGCTCGGCGGCCCCAACATCCGGCGGCTCGGCGTGACGAGCGCCCTCCGCGAGGAGGGGCGCACCAGCATCGCGCTGGCGATGGCGGTGGTGCAGCGCGAGGACTACGGGCGCCGGGTCGCGCTCGTGGACATGGACCTGGAGAACCCGGCGCTCGCGCGCCGGGCCGGCCTGGAGCCGTGGCCGGGCCTGGCCGAGCTGACCCGGCGCGAGGCGACGATGGAGGAGGTCCTGCAGCCGCTGTCGGACGGCGTGCTGGTGGTCCCCTCCGGCGTCCTGGCCGCCTCCGCCGCGCGGACCATGACCGACATCGTGAAGTCGGACGTGCTCGCCGAGCTCGAGCGCCACGTGGACGTGGTGATCGCCGACATGCCGCCGCTGCTGGGCGGCGGCCCCGGCAGCGCGGCGTCCCGGGCGTTCCGCGAGATCCTGCTGGTCATCCGCGCCGGCGTGACGCCCGTCGCCCGGATCAAGGAGGCGACCGACGACCTGCAGGTCGTGCCGCACGTCCTCCTGAACGACATCCATACGAGCCTTCCCCGCTGGATGCGGCGCCTCACAGGGCGGTGACCCGGTGCAGTGGATGGCCGTGCTGGTCGCGGTCGGGATGTTCCTCGGCCTGCGCGACCGCACCACCGGCGGCTCGACCCACGTCACGATCCTGTTCGTGACGTGCGTGACGCTGGCGGTCGTCTTCCTCTTCTTCCTCAAGTAGGGATGGCGACCACCGCCGGCCCCGCGGTCTCGGACGTCGAGCGGACTCGGCGCCTGCAGACGTACGCCGCGTGCGCGCTGCTCATCGTGCTGGCCGCGGTGCTCGGCCCGCTCGCGGGCATGATGACCGAGAGCGGCCACGGCTTCGCGATCCTCGCGGTGATGGGGCTGGCGGTGCCCGTGCTGTTCTGGAAGGTGCCGCCCTCGCCGGTGATCCTGTGCGTGATCTCGGCGACGATGATCGAGCGGTTCCCGGACCCCGGCGCGGACGCCTTCACGTCCAAGATCCCGCTGTTCCGCAGCCTGCAGGACACGATCGGGCTGTCGGGCGCCAGCTTCACGCCGTACGAGCTGCTGCTGATCGTGGCGCTGGTCGTCTGGCTGGCCAGAGGCGTCGCCGACCGGCGCATCCGCCTGCGCGCCTCGCCGCTGGGCGTCGCCGTGATGGCGCTGCTCGGCATCACGATCGCGATGGAGCTGTTCGGGATGGCGCGCGGCGCGGTGTTCAACATCTCGCTGTGGGAGGTCCGCCCGTTCCTCTACATCGCCCTGACGTACCTGCTGGCGTCGCAGCTGATCTCGAAGCGCGCCGCCATAGAGGCGATCCTCTGGGGCATCGTGATCGGCACGGGCGTGAAGGGCTTGGAGGGGACCGAGCGCGTGTTCACGGTGGTCATGCCGGCGGCGACGCGGCCGGACTCCATCCTGGAGCACGACGAGAGCGTCTTCTTCTCGGTGTTCGCGATCCTGACGCTGCTGCTGTGGATCTACGGCAAGCGAGGGTGGCTTCGACGCGTGGCGACGTTGCTGCTCCCGTTCGTGCTCACGGCGGACTTCGGCAACAACCGGCGCGCGGCCTGGGTGATGCTGCCGGCGATGCTGGTGGCGGTGGCGGTCGTGGCGTACGTCCGGATGCCCGAGCGGCGCAAGGTGATCGTGTGGGTGGTCGGGGTGCTGCTGGCGGTGAGCAGCGCGTACGTCCTCGCGTACCGCAACTCGACGGCGCTCGAGGCCGAGCCGGCGCACGCCATCTGGTCGCAGTTCCAGCCCGACCCGCGCGACGCCAACTCCAACCTGTACCGGCAGCTGGAGAACGCCAACCTGGCGCTCGACATCAAGGGGGCCGTGTTCACGGGCACGGGCTTCGGCGTGCCCATCGCGCACCCGATCCCGATCTTCGACGCGAGCAACCTGGACCCGCTGATCAACTTCATCCCCCACAACACGGTCCTGTACGTGTGGCTGCGGCTGGGGACGCTGGGCGCGATCGCGTTCTGGTGCATGGCCGGCGCGGCGATCGTGGCGGCGTGCCGCCTGGCGCGCTACCCGGACCGCGACTTCGGCGTCCTCGGCACGCTGGCGCTGACCGCCGTGATGGCCTGGCTGGTCGAGGGCTGGCTGGACCAGGGCATCACGAGCTTCCGGATCGCGACGCTGATCGGCTGCCTGCTGGGCGCCGTGGCGGCCGCGCACCGGATGGCCGCCCGGGAGGCGGAGGAGGCCGCGGCTGCCGAGCAGCCGGTCCAGGTCCGGGTGGTGAAGTACCAGGTCCCCCGCGGCGAGCGCCGCGAACCAGCGGCCGCCGCCCGGAACGGGTAGCGCAAAGCCCGTCCCCCGCAGGGGAGAGGGGGCATCGGCTGGCCGCCGGCCTGGGAAGCTGCTGAACATCGGGGCAGCCCTGGAGACCGGCGCGATGAAGGCCCGTCGGGGGCTACTGACCGGGCGGAGCCTCGACCCGTCAGCCACCCCGAACCGCCTTCTTCCTGCCCGCTTCCCGGGCTAGATCAGGCGGCGGAGCCAGTTGGGGATCCTCGTCGAGTCCCCCGTCAGCAGGAAGCCGGCCGGCTTCTCGTCGCCCAGCATGCCGGCCACCTCGCGCAGCTCGGCGAACGTCGTGTTGCGGTGCTTGCCCACCACCAGGTGCCAGTCGGACGAGCGCACGAGGGTCATCGTCTCGGGGTGGCCGATCAGCGGCGGCAGGTCGAGCACGACCCACTGGAACTTCTCGCGGAACACCTCGATGAGCGACTCGCCCGCCAGCTGGTGCAGCAGGCGCAGCCGGTCGCCGAGGTGCGTCCCCGCCGGGGCCACCCACAGCTGCCGGTTCGGGCCGCCGGCGACGAGCCGGAGCCGCTCCCTGCCCTCCAGGAAGTCGGCGATGCCGGGCGTCGGCGCCACCGAGAACGCCTCCGCCTGCGTGGCGTGGCCGAAGTCCAGGTCGAGCAGCAGGACCCGCCCGTCGGACCGGCTCTGGGAGAGCCCGTACGCCACGGCCGCCGCGACGGAGGACCTGCCCTCGCCCCGGCGGGCGCTGCACACGGCGATCACGCCCTCGTCCTCGACCGCCACCAGGCGGCCCAGGGCGATGCGGCAGCGGGTGATGAAGTCCGGGTGGAGGGGCGGCTGGTTGACCGACTCCCTCGGCCGCCGGCGGTAGCCCTGCAGCTCGCTGGCCTGCGGCTCCACGACGGCGCCCAGCGCCTCGCGCAGCCTCGCCGCCGTGGCGGTCGTCTCGCCGATCACGGCGCATCGATCACGGTCGGGGTGCTCCCTAGCGGCCGGAACCTGCCCACCCGGCGGACGTCCTGCACGGCCCGGATGCGCGGGTCGCGCCGGGCCACCACGTAGACGAGCACCGCCTCCGCCGCCAGCACGCCGACCAGAGAGAACAGCAGGTACTTCACGGCCGGCAGGTGCTGGTCGATCTTGAGCGGCACCACGTACGGCTGGTCCACGATGTGGAAGAAGGACGACTGCAGCGTGAACACCGCGGT
>VBJR01000103.1 GCA_005880175.1 Chloroflexota bacterium | reverse complement strand
GGTTCGGGTTCTCGCTCCACGACGCGATCGCGCGGCCGATGAACGCCTCCTCGCGGCGCCGGATCTCGTCCGTGCCCACCGCCTCCTTGAGCTGGAAGACCAGGCCGCAGCGGATGGACTCCACGATCGCCGGGGTGCCGCCCTCCTCCCGGTGGACCGGGTCGTCCAGGTAGCGGTGCTCTGTCGGGTTCACGTACGCGACCGTGCCGCCGCCGGGGACGGTCGGCACCCGGTTGCGCACCAGCTCGCGCCGGACCGCCAGGACGCCCGGCGTGCCCGGGCCGCCGATGAACTTGTGCGGCGACAGGAACACCGCGTCCTTGCGCGCCAGCGGATCGGCCGGGCACATGTCGATCTCGACGTAGGGCCCCGCCGCGGCGCAGTCCCAGAAGGAGAGCGCGCCGTGCTGGTGGAGCAGGGTTGCGACGGCGCCGGCGTCGGTGACGATCCCGGTGACATTGGAGGCGGCCGAGAACGACCCGATCTTGAGCGGGCGGTCCGCGTGGCGCCGCAGCTCGGCCTCCAGGTGGCCGAGGTCCACGTGCCCGTCCGCGTCCTCGTGGATGACCACGACGTCGGCGATCGACTCGCGCCACGGCAGCTCGTTCGAGTGGTGCTCGAACGGGCCGATGAACACGACCGGCCGCTCCGCCGCCGGGATGCGCTCGGCCAGCCGGTAGCGCGCGTCCAGGTCGGCGGGGAGGCGGAGGCCGAGGATGCCGATCAGCTTGTCGATCGCGCCCGTCGAGCCCGAGCCGCAGAACAGGACCAGCACGTCCTCGTCGCCGCCCAGGGCGTCGCGCACGATGCGCCTGGCGTCCTCTCGCAGCCGCGTGGTCTGGAGGCCGGTGCCCGAGCTCTCCGTGTGCGTGTTGGCGTAGCGGGGGAGCACCTCGTGGCGGATGAAGTCCTCCACGAAGTCCACGGCCCGGCCCGACGCGGTGTAGTCGGCATACGTGATCCGGCGTGGACCGTACGGCGTCAGCATCACCTGGTCGTCGCCGATCACGCCGGCGCGGATCCGCTCGATGAGCTCCGCGGTTCCCAATCCACCTTCGAGGCTACTCCGCCCCGGGCCGGATCGGGAGGGTCAGCGCATCCGGTGGCCGTCCGCGGTCGCGGCGAACTCGTCCAGGTTGGACGGGTCCCGCGCCAGCTCGCCGCGCTCCAGGCGCTGCACGAGGTCCACCACCAGGGCGTTGGCCGGGGTCGGGATGCCGAGCTCCGAGCCCCGGCGCACGATCTCGCCGTTCAGGTACTCGATCTCGGTCCGGCGCCGCTTCATCACGTCCTGGAGCAGCGAGGAGAGGTTCTCGCGGCCGCCCCGCCGGCGCGCCTCGGCGGTGCCCACGAACACGGCCCGCACGTCCTCCAGCGCCGCCTCGTCGCCGGCCGCGGCGCGGCGCAGAGCCTCTGGCGGGAGCGGCTTCGGGGCCCCGGTGGGCTCGATGGGCTCCATCTGCCGGCCCAGCGCCTCGGAGACGGCGACGACCTCGCCGCCGATGCGCACCATCGCCCCGAACCCGCGCGGATCGACCCACAGCCCGGGCGAGGTCAGTCCGGTGAGGCCGGTCAGCCCGTTGTTCATCGCGTTGATGCACAGCTTCATCCAGAGCACGCCCCAGATGTCCCTGGTCACCTCGACCGGGCCTACGTCCCCCAGCAGCTCCGCGATGCGATCGACGCGCGGCGTCCGGCGGCCGTCCAGCTCGCCCAGGGAGAACGTCTGCCAGTCGGCGCGGGTGTAGCGAGTCGCGACGCCCGGCTCGAACATGCCGACCGAGAAGTGCACGACGCAGCCGACCGTGCGCTCCACGCCGACGACCCCGGCGATCCGGTCCTCGTTCAGGCCGTTCTGGAGCGAGACGACGCAGCCGTCCGTCGCCAGGTACGGGAGCAGGGCCCTGGCCATCCACTCGGTGTCGTAGGACTTGACGGCGAGGAGGACGACGTCGAGCGGCTCGGCCAGCCCGGACAGCTCGTCCAGGTGCAGTGCGCGAGCGTTGACGCGGAACTCGTCGTGCGGCCCCTTGAGCGCGAGGCCGTCGCGGCGGATGGCTTCGACGTTCTGGTGCCAGGCGTCCACGAGCAGCACGTCGTGGCCGGCCCGCCGTAGGTACGCGCCCGTCGTCCCGCCGACGGCTCCGGTGCCAGCGATCGCAATCACACCGTCAGCTATAGCAGGCTGCGCGACGCCGGTCCAGCCGCTGTCCGCCGGATTTGACAGGTCCGGACGGGTTGCGTGAGACCCGGTCAGCCCCGTTCGGGCGGTGGCACGCCGAACCGGTCGGCCAGCGCCGAGAGGTCCGTCCACGTGGCGTCCGGCAGCAGGACGCCCGTCCGGCGCCGCTCCACCCGCGAGCGTCGCTCCAGCTCGCCGGGCAGCAGCACCTCGGTCCGGCCCGCGCCCGGCCGCGTGCCGGCGGCGGCGGCGAGCGTCCGATCGACCACCTCGCGGTAGCCCGCGCCCTCGCCGAACGCGGCCGGGTCCACGACCTGGACGAACACGCCGCCCGCGGCGTCGCCCGCGTCCTCTCGGCTCGTCGCCAGGGCCCCGAACAGCGCCGACGCGAGGGCCAGGCCCGTGCCCACCTGGCCGGCCACCGCGCCGCCCAGCGGCGCCAGCCCGCCGCCCGCGAAGAGGTCGTCCGGATCGGTCGAGGGCCGGCCGTAGCGATCCAGCACGCAGTCGGGCGGCAGCTGCTCGGCCCTGGCCCTGGCCAGCCGCACGTCCGCCTCGGCGACCGTCGAGGTGGCGCCGCCGGCGACCAGCGAGCGCTCGCCGCCCGGCACCGCGAAGCACCACGGGTTGCCGCCGAGGAAGCGGTCCCGACCGCCCTGCAGCATCGTCGCGCCCGCGCCCCGCCCGGCCGTGCCCGCGGTCACCACCGCCAGCACGCCGGCCTCCGCCGCGCGCTCCCCGTAGTCGCCGACCCGGCCGATGTCCGCCGAGCGGCCCACGGCGGCCGCGGCCAGGCCGCTCACCCGTGCCCGCTCCACGCACCAGGCCAGCGCGACCGCCGTCGAGTAGGCGCCGAAGCCGTGGCCCGCGTCGAACAGGGCGACCACGGCCGTCTCGCGGACCACGCGGGGGACGGCACCGGGCACGAGCGCGCCGGCGTCGGCTTCCGCCGCGTACCCGGGCAGCCGCGCCACGCCCTGGCCGTCGTGGCCGGACAGGCTGGCCCGCACCAGGTGCGCCGCCACCTCGGCGGCGACGTCGGCCGGTGCCCCCATCGCCGCGCACACCTCGTCGACGAAGCGGCGCAGCGGCTCCTCCCGCACGACCACCGGACTCATGCCGGTGGCAGCCTACACGCTCGCGGTCAGCCGGCGCGCGGCGATCCGGAGGTCGGCGACGAAGTCCCGGTATGCGCTCTCGCGATCGTCGTCGCCGGCTGCCCGCAGGATCGACGAGGGGTGCACCGTGGGCATCGCCGGCGGGCCGGATTCGATGGGGAACATCCGGCCGCGATCGCGCAGGACCCGCGGCGATGGGCCGAGCACCGCCAGGACCGCCGTCGCCCCCAGGCACACGACCAGCCGCGGCCGCACGGCCTCCAGTTCGGCCACCAACCAGGGCCGGCACGCGGACACGTGCGCGGCGTCCGGCTTCTGGTGGAGCCGCCGCTTGCCCCGCGGGACCCAGCGGAAGTGCTTGACCGCGTTGGTCAGGTACACGGCGTCGCGATCGATCCCGGCATCGCGCAGCGCCCGGTCCAGGACGGCGCCGGCGGGCCCGACGAACGGCCGCCCGGCCACGTCCTCGCGGTCGCCCGGCTGCTCGCCCACCAGCATCAGGGGGGCGCGCTCGGCGCCCTCGCCGAACACCGTCCGCGTGCCGGTCCGCCACAGCTCGCACGCCCGGCAGCCTGCGGCCGCCCGCCGCAGGTCCGGGATCGCGCGCGTCCGCGGCAGGAGCTCCTCGGCGGGTGGCCCGATGCCATTTTCTCCAGCGGTCATCATGTTGACAATGTATCAATAGCGCACTAAGATAAGCGCATAGTCTCGAAGCTCTCAATGCTTCGTCCGACACGGGCGGTGCCGGGGCCGCCGCCACCCAGGACAGACCTACACCCCCCGTGCGCCGGCTGTATGCCGGCATCCACCCACGCTGGGGGGAGGCCCTGACCCCGGGCCTCCCCCATTTGTCGTTCCAGGCCGCCGGGCTGGCCCGCGCCGGCCGTACAGTTCGCGCATGGTGAGGATCCGCAGCGTGCTGATCGCCGGCGCCGTCGGAGCGGCGGCCGCGTACTTCCTGGACCCGGAGCACGGCGCCTCCCGGCGGGCGCGCCTCCAGGCCCAGGCCCACGACCTGGCGCTGGAGGTGCAGGACCGGGCTCGCTCCGCCCTGGCCCGCCTCGACGTGCCGCTCGTCTCCCGCCCCGACGACGACCTGAGCCTGCTCACCCGCGTGGAGCGCGCGCTCCTCGGCCTGCCCGAGCTCCGCCGTGGCGCCGTCGAGACCGAGGTCATCGACGGCCAGGTGGTGCTGCGCGGCGAGGTGGGGAGCGCCGAGCAGGAGCGCGAGCTCGTCGAGACGGCCGGCCGCGTGGCGGGCGTGGCCGGCGTCGAGAGCCAGCTCCAGGTCGCGGGCCGCGCCGGCTAGGGCTGGCCGGGGTCCTCCTCCGCGAGCTTTTCGGCGGTGTCGCTGCGGCCGACGTCGGCGACCTCGAGCGCGCCCGCGGACTCGAGCGCCGCCAGGGCCTGGTCGGTGCGGTCGGACGTCACGGTGACCAGGGCCCGGCCGGAGCGCACCTCCTGCACATAGTGGAGGCCCTGGTCCTGCGTGCTCGCGGCCACGAAGAGCGAGCCCATCGTGGCGCCCGCGCTCGCCCCGGTCGCGCCGAGCACCACCACCGGCACGATGGCGCCCGCGGCCAGCCCGGGGCCGATGCCGGGGATGGCACCGACGGTGGCCGCGCCCAGGATGACTCCCGCGACCCCGCCCAGCACGCCGCCGGTGGCGACGCCCGCCGCCTGCGCCTTCAGGGAGCTGGGCTCGTCCGCCTGGCCGGAGGCGAGCAGGCCGATCTCTCTCGGGCCGAAGTCGGCCTCGTTCAGCCGGTGGACGGCCGCCTCGGCGGCGGCCTGGTCGCGGAATGCTCCAACGATCGTCGGCAGGGATCCCTTGTCTGCCATACCTCCATAGAACCACATAGCATGAGATATAGATAAAGTGCTAGTCCTGACAACGAGAAAGGCTGATGGTCTCCATGTCTCGATATCCTTCTGACGTGACTGCGGAGGCGATCCGGCACGCGACCGGGGCGCAGTACCGCATCTCGCACGGCGACCAGCACGCCACCATCGTCCAGGTGGGCGGCGGCCTGCGCGAGTACGGTGCGGACGGCTTCCCGGTGCTCGACGGCTACGGGGTCGACGAGATGGCGCGGGTGGGCCGCGGCCAGGTCCTGGCGCCCTGGCCGAACCGCATCGCCGACGGCCGCTACGAGTTCGGCGGCGAGACGTTCCAGCTGCCGCTCACCGAGCCGGACCTCGCCAACGCGATCCACGGCCTGGTCCGCTGGAGCAGCTGGGACCTGCTCGACATCGGGCCGTCGCGGGCCCGGCTCGGCCACGTGCTGTGGCCCCAGTCCGGATATCCGTTCACGCTGCTCCTCGAGCTGGTGTACGAGCTGTCGGACGCCGGCCTCAGGGTCACCGTCCGAGCCGAGAACGCCGGCAGCACACCCGCGCCGTACGGCGCCGGCATGCACCCGTACGTGCGGGCCGAGCTGGGCGGCATCGACGCGTCGACGCTCCACGTGGACGCCGAGCAGTGGCTGGAGGCCGACCAGCGGAAGATCCCAACGGGCCGGCTGCTGAGCGTGGCCGGCACCAGCTACGACTTCCGCGAGCCGCGCCGCCTGGAAGGCGTCGCGATGGACACCGCGTTCACCGGGCTCGAGCGTGACCGCGGTGGCATCGCGCGGGCCGAGCTGGGCAGCGGCGACGGCGGCCGGCGCGTCACGGTCTGGATGGACGGCCACTTCGACTACCTGATGCTGTTCACCGGCGACGGCCTGGCCGCGGACGAGCGGCGCCGCAGCATCGGGATCGAGCCGATGACGTGCGCCCCCGACGCGTTCCGCAACGGGCTCGGCGTGCTCGTCCTCGAGCCCGGCGAGCACGTCTCGGGGAGCTGGGGAATCAGCGTCCGCTGATCCGGGCGAGTGGGGCAGGCCCCCCTTCCGGAACCCCCCTCTTTCCCCGGGACGTTCGGGCGCCTGCGGCGCATCCCTTCGGGCCTGAAGCGGAGCCCGTGCTCACGGCATCCGGGGGTTCCCGCTGAGCAGGTGGGCGTTGACCTCCCGGACCTGCTCACCCAGGTCCGGGAGCTCGACCACCGCGACGCCGGCCTCGGCCAGCTCCTCCGCGCCCCGGCAGTCCACGAACAGGGCCGGCTCGCGCAGCGCGAACACGACGCGGCCGATGCCGGCGTCGCGGATCAGCCGGGCGCAGCTCAGCGGCCGTGACCGGCGCAGGCTGCAGGGCTCCAGCGAGCTGTAGAGGGTGGCGCCTCGGGCCGCGCCGCCGGCGAGCCGGGCCAGGGCGGCCTCCTCGGCGTGGATGGTGGGATCGCTCTCACGGGAGTGGCCGCGGGCGAGCACCTCGCCGTCCGCGCCGACGATGATCGCGCCGACCGAGTAGGCGGTGGCCGACGGCGGGCACCGCCGCGACAGGTCGATGGCCGCCTGGAGCCAGTGGCGGTCACGGGCGGCCTCCGTCAGGAGGTAGCGGAGCAGCGCCACGTCGCCGACCGGCCGCACCTCCGCCAGCGTGACCCGCAGCGGGGGGATGCCGGCCCGCACGAACGGCGGGGCGGCGGGGTCGCCGACGAGCAGGGGGGCCACGGCGAGGTGGAGCTCGTCCACGAGGCCGGCGGCCAGGAACCCGGTGCTGATCGTGGTGCCGCCCTCGACCATCAGCCGCCGGATGCGGCGGTCGTGGAGGTCGGCCAGGGCGATCTCCAGGTCGAGCGGATCCCCGGCGGCGAGGACCGTGGCGGCGCCGCCCAGCCGGTCCCGGAGGCGGCCGGCGGCCCCGGCGGGGGCGTAGACCAGCCTCTCGACGCCGTCGCCCTCGGTGAAGAACCGGAGCGCCGGGTCGAGGTCGCCCCTGGCCACGGCGACCCTGGTCGGGCTGGCGGGCCGGCCCCGGCGGACCCGCTCGGCGCGCCGCGCCGGCGAGCGGACGAGGAGGCGCGGATCGTCGCGGCGCAGCGTGCCGGCCCCCACCAGGATGGCGTCGCTCTCCGCCCGCTCCGCGTCCACGCGGTCGAGGTCGGCCTCGTTGGAGAGGACCAGCCGGCTCGGCCCCCGGTGGTCGATGCGCCCATCCAGGGACATCGCGACGCTGAGGAGCACGTAGGGGCGCGCCATGCGCCCTGAGGCTACCGGTCCGGGGCTAGGGCCAGCGGCACCGACAACGTGAACGTGCTGCCGCGGCCGCGCTCCGATGCCACCGCCACGTCGCCGCCGTGGCGGTGGGCCAGGTCTCGGGCCAGGTAGAGGCCCAGGCCCGTGCCGGCGATCCCCGCCGTCTCCGGCGTCACGATGCGGCCGAACCGGGTGAACAGGCGGTCCTGGTCCTCCGCCGCGATGCCCACGCCCTGGTCCGTGACCGACACCTCCGCCCGGCCGTCCGCCGTGGCGCCGCAGGTGACGCGCACCTCGCCGCCGTTCGGCGAGTATTTGAGCGCGTTGTGCACCAGGTTGGTGACGACCATGCTCAGCCGGGACCGGTCGCCCATGACCTCGACCGGCGCTCCCGGCATGTCCGTCACCAGCCGGTGCCGCTCGCCCGCCAGCGGCTCCAGCGACCGGACCGCCTCGTGCACCACGTCGCGGAGGTCGAGCCGGGCCAGCTGGAGCTGGAGCGCGCTGTCGTCCAGCGGCAGGACCGGTCCGATGTTCTCCTCGACGGGCTCCAGCGTGCCGTCCTCCATCATCGAGATGTAGCCGCGGACCACGCCCAGCGGCCCCCGCAGCTCGTGCGAGGCCAGCCTCAGGAAGTCCGTCTTCAGCTGCTCGAGCTCCATCGACTGCTCGATCTGCTGGCGCAGGCTGGCCGCCTCGCGCTCCCGCAGCTCGGCCAGCGCCGCGTCGGCCTGCCGGTGCTCCCACACCAGCGCCGCCGCCGTGACCGCGGCCTGGAGCACCCAGACGTCCTCCTCGCTGAACCCCGACGGCCGGGTCGAGTCGTACACGCCCACCGCCCCGAGCCGGTGGCCGCCCGACCGCCAGGCCATCGAGATCGTGTCGGCGACCCCCACCGCCTGCAGTGCCGACCGGTACGCGGTCGCCTCGGCGAGCACCCCCTCCACCTGGTCGCGCAGGACCAGGTCGTGGAACACGATGCGCTCGGCCAGGCCCTCGCCGTCCGGCGAGCAGGGGACGCCGCGCAGCCCCTCGAGCTGCTCGTCCGTGAACCCGGCCGCGCCGTCCTGCGGCGAGATCGTCTCGGTGCCGGGGTCGTACAGCCAGAACGCGGCGCGGGCCGCCGGCACCAGGTCGGTCAGCGCGTCCGTCAGACCGTCGAAGAAGGCCGCCACGCCGCCCTGGCCGCTGAGGCGGCGGGCCATGCCGCCGACGCCGGCCAGCACGCGCTGCTGGGCCTCGCGCATGCGGGCGCGCACGGACGCCTGGTCGGTGACGTCCACCGTGAACGTGAGGACGTGGGTGACCCGGCCGGCCGGGCCGCACAGCGGGTAGTGGCTGACGTTCCAGTAGGCGAGCCGGCCGTCGGAGCCGCCGCCCGAGCGCGCG
>VBJR01000102.1:11126-13974 GCA_005880175.1 Chloroflexota bacterium | reverse complement strand
GAGCAGCGCACCGGCGGCTGTCTCTGCTCTCGCGCCCTGCTACCCACTCAGAGTTCAATCCGACCGAACGCCCGACCGTGCCCATTCGTTACGAGTTCGTTCTTCAGTGAGACCCCTCTCCCGCTTCTTGGCCAGATTGTCCCGTTGAGTAGGACACAGTGGACCGCCGCACGCGGCCGCTCCACGGCGCAAGACCCACAGCGCGTCGGGGGCGGCCGGCCGGCGGAACGCGGTCTGTCCGACCGCCCCACCGAGCCCGACGGCTACGCGGACGAGGTGTTCGCGGCCGACGCGGTGGCGGTGATGGATGCGACCCGCACCCCCGCGCGATGCTCGCCGTCGAGTTCCCTGCAAATGCTGGGTTCGGCGCCGGAATGCGCCGGCCATGCTGATGGCGTGATGACACCTCGAGAATCGGAGCCGACCGCTCTGTGTGACGAAGCGCCCGACCTTCAGACGCAGTTCGAGGATCTCCTGCACGGCGTCTGGCTGGCTGAGGCGAACTGGCGGATGAACGACCGCATCGACCTTGCGACCGGCGGCGGACGCACGAGCTAACACCCGGCGCCGGTCCTGGCGACGCCGAGGCGAGGGCCGCACAGGAAGATGGACCGGCGGCCGCCATCGCCGCCGGCCCGCGGCGCTGGACGCGCTGGGCCACACGTTCCATCCGAACCCGGCCAAGTAGCCCGTGAGGGGCCAGCCCTCAGCCGAACGTCGGTCGGTGCGCGGCGAGGGCGATCACGAGTAACCTCATATCAGAGTGATATCACATGCCAGTGCGCCCGGCGGCACCGCCCTGGACGCGGCCATCCATCTCACCGGCGTCCGCAAGAGCTTCGGGCCGGTTCGCGCGGTCGATGGGATCGATCTCCAGGTCCGGGAGGGGGAGATCGCGGCTCTGCTCGGCCCCAACGGCGCCGGCAAGACGACCACCATCGACATGATCCTGGGCCTGAGCAGGCCGGACCAGGGCAGCGTCAGCGTCCTCGGCATGAGCCCGACCGCGGCCGTGAGCCGCGGGCTGATCGCGGCCGTGCTGCAGACGGGCGGCCTGCTCAAGGACCTGACCGTGGGCGAGACCCTCCGGCTGACCGCGACGCTGTTCGCCGATACCCGGCCCGTCGAGGAGGTCATGCGGCGCGCCGGCATCGAAGACATCGCCGGCAGGCTCGTCGGCAGGTGCTCCGGCGGCCAGCAGCAGCGGCTGCGCTTCGCGCTGGCCCTGCTTCCCGATCCGACGCTGCTGGTGCTCGACGAGCCGACGGCCGGCATGGACGTGGAGGGCAGGCGCGACTTCTGGGCCGCCATCCGCCGCGACGCCGAGGAAGGCCGGACCGTCCTGTTCGCCACCCACTACCTGGAGGAGGCGGACGCCTACGCCGATCGCATCGTCCTGATGCGCCACGGCCAGATCGTCGCGGACGGTCCGGCCACCGAGGTGAAGAACCTGTCCGCCGGCCGGTCGGTGCGCGCCAGCCTGAGCGGCGCCGACCAGGCGGCGCTGGAGCGGCTGCCGGGGGTGCGCTCCGTGGAGATCCGGGGCGACCGGGTGTTCGTCCAGACGACCGACTCCGACGCCGTGGCCCGGCACTTGCTGACCGCGACGGCCGCGCACGACCTCGAGATCGTGGCGCACAGCCTGGAGGACGTGTTCCTGACGCTGACCAGCGACGAGGAGGACAAGTCACGATGACGGTGCGGGAGCAGCGGCGCGTGCCGCCCCTCGGGGGCTTCAACCTGACCTTTCTGGCCGTGGAGATCAGACGGCTCTTCCGCAACCGGCGGACCCTCATCATCACGCTGGTCGTGCCGGTGGTCCTCACCCTTCTGTTCCGGACCGGCCGGCGAGGCGCGGTGCCGCAGGCCACCCAGGGCGGCGACTACCAGGCGCTGATAACGATCGGCCTGGCCGTCTACGGCGCGATGCTCGCAGCGACGTCGGGCGGCGCAATCGTGTCGGTGGAACGGGCCCTGGGCTGGAGCCGCCAGCTTCGCCTGACGCCGCTCCGGCCGCCGGCCTACATCGCGATCAAGCTGCTGGTGGCGATGACGCTGGGCCTGATCTCCGTGCTCGCCGTGTTCGTCGTGTCGGCGATCGAAGGCGTCCAGCTGTCGCTGTCGGTGTGGGTCCTGTCGGGCGTCCTCGCGTGGGTCGGGGCGCTCGTCTTCGCCGCGTTCGGGCTCTTCATGGGCTACCTGCTGCCGACGGAGAACGTCATGCAGTTCATCGCGCCGGTGCTCGGCGTCCTCGCGTTCGTCGGTGGGCTGTTCGTCCCGCTGAACCTGCTCCCGTCGACCATCCAGGACGTCGCGCCATACACGCCGGTGTATGGGGTGGTGCAGATCGCCCGGCTTCCGGTACAGGGCAGCGGGTTCGATCCGACCTGGCTGCTCAACGTGGTGCTCTGGACCGCGGCCTTCGCGATCGGCGCGATGCTGCTGTTCCGCCGCGACACCCGGCGAACCTGAGCGATCGGCGTCGGGTCGACCCTCACCGCGGGGATCTCAGCACGGCGACCTCGGGCCACGGGTCGAAGCCGTGCTCGACCAGCCAGCGCGTCGCCCGCAGGCTTCGCAGCGACCACCAGGCGCCGATCACGTCGAGGTCGACGTCGGTCCCGTAGCCGGCGAGGACGTCGCCAAGGTGCTCCTCGTGGCCGAGCGTCAAGCTGGCGAGGTCGTACAGGGCATCGCCCCGGCTCGCCTCGGACCAGTCGACCACGCCGGTGATCTCGTCAACGTCGACGAACACGTGGGTGACCTGCAGGTCGCCATGCGTGAACACCGGTGTCCACGGCCGGAGCGCAGCCTCTGCTACCCGGCGGTTGCGCGTGACCACGTCGGC
>VBJR01000102.1:0-10979 GCA_005880175.1 Chloroflexota bacterium | reverse complement strand
GCTCCTCGTGGCCGAGCGTCAAGCTGGCGAGGTCGTACAGGGCATCGCCCCGGCTCGCCTCGGACCAGTCGACCACGCCGGTGATCTCGTCAACGTCGACGAACACGTGGGTGACCTGCAGGTCGCCATGCGTGAACACCGGTGTCCACGGCCGGAGCGCAGCCTCTGCTACCCGGCGGTTGCGCGTGACCACGTCGGCCATTGTCGGCGGGATGACCGGCCGGCGCGACCCGGGCCGCGTCCGGATGCAGGCTGATGAAGGCAGTCAGGTTCAACCAGTTCGGTGGCCCGGAGGTCCTGGAGATCGCAGAGCTCCCCGATCCGCATCCGGGTCCGGATCGGTGTGCGCGCGGCCGGCGTCAACCCGAGCCTGCTGCGCCGATCTCACGGGCGGTGGCGTGTCCACCCTGCGCGCCCGTTGTTCTCCCGGCTGAGCGGAAGTGGCCCCAGCAGGTCCCACCGGTTGCCGGCGATATCGCGGAACACGGCGACGCGCCCGTACGGTTCGGTGCGCGGTGGCGAGACGAAGTCGACGCCGCCAGCGACCATGCGTTCGTAGGCGACGTCGAAGTCGTCCACGCGGAGGAAGAACCCGACGCGTCCGCCGACCTGGTTGCCGACGACCGCGGTCTGCCGCCGCCCGTCGGCGCGAGCCAGCAGGATGCCGGTCGCGGCCCCGGGCGGCCTGACGACGACCCACCGTTTCGGCCGCCCGTCGTTGGTCAGCGATGGTGAGTCCTCGACCAGGTCGAATCCGAGGCGGCCGGTGAAGAACTCGATGGCCCGGTCGTAGTCGTCCACGACGATCGTGACGAGGTCGAGCCGCATCCTGAGGAGCGTACAGCCCGGCGGTGTCAGCTCGAGCGGCCGGGCCGCCGAGGTCATCCCAGCTGGAGGTCCGTCACCCTGACCGGCGACGGGGTGGTGCCGCTGGACGACCGCTGGTAGAGGATCGACAGCACCCCGGCGCTGGCCACGCGCGACGTGTCGACGTCGACCTCGCCGAACGCGCCCAGGGTCGGCTGGAAGACGGTCGTCCAATCCGACCAGCCGCTGGCGCGCGTCGCCGCGACGATCCTGATGCCCGGCATGATCACGTAGGCGTTGTCGGCGCGGTCGAACACCAGCCGGGAGCGCTGCGTGGAGCCGGGCGCGACGGGGATCTCCATCTTCGTCCACGTCCCGTTGGCCGCCCGCGACAGGTAGAAGGTCCGGCCGTTCGCCTTCCGCTGGGCGGCGTAGCTCGTCACGCACTGGGTGAAGCGGCCGGGCACGTAGCTGATGAGCACGTGCAGCGCGCCCGTCGAGTCGACCGCCTGGCTCTCCTGGTTGATCAGACCGTGGTTGGGATCGAGCGGGTCGACGACGAGGCCGGGCGAGGTCACCGAGACCTGCTGGCCGCCGGTGGTGCCCACGACCTGGCCGGCATTGTTGCGCCAGGTGCGGCCGCGATCGTCGCTGAAGACGTAGCCGGTGTCGTGGTTGGACAGGCCGCCCGAGCTGCACATGACGGCGCTGTTGCCCTCGCGCCACGTGAACGCCGCGTGCAGGCGTCCGCTCGGAGCGTACGTCAGGCCGTGCAGATACATGTTTCGGGTGGTGCTGGCGACGCCGTTCGTCGACGTCCAGGACCCGGTGCTGGCCGACCACTTCCCCAGCCGGTGCCAGGCGCTGCCGTCGTACTCGGCGAGCTCGTTGGTGCCGTTGCCCGAGCTGCCCGTCCGGAAGCTGAGCTGGAGCGTGCTCTCGGGGGTCAGGACGAACTGCGGGTAGGTGATCGAGCCCAGGTCCACGCCGTCCAGCGTCCGCTGGACCGGGCCGAAGTCGCCGGCCGACCACGGGTGCGAGCCCGGCGCCGAGGCCAGCCCGGCCACGGACTTGACGTAGAAGACCGGGCTGTCGTGGGTGTCCATGGCGATGTGCAGCCGCCCGTCGGAGGGGGACACGCCCATGGAGATCACGTTGTGCGAGTCGCTCACGCTGAGCGTGTGCGGCAGGACGGCCTGCTGCCACGCGCCGGACGGAAGCTGGCGGCGGGCGATGACCGCGCTGCGGCTGGCCGTGTACCAGGCCGCGTACTGGAAGCCGGCGAACGTGAGGATGCCGTCCTGCTGGAAGGACTCGTTGTCGACCAGGCCGTCGAACGACACGAAGTAGACGCCCTGGGCGTCGAGCTGCGTGTCGCTGACCAGCGTGACGACCGGCGCTGCCGAGGCCGGCGTGACCGCCGCCCCCGCGGCCGCGACGGCGAGTCCCAGCGCCGCGAGCGCGGCGCGCAGCCGAGAGCCAGTGGATCCGGACACGGCGATGCCTCCCCCAACCGAGCTGCCGTTCTCCCGAGGAGGCTACTACGCCGCGCTCGCCTCCAACTACATCTCAGTTATTTGAATATCGATTCTGTTGAAAGCTTGCGCAGCCGAGGCAAACGTGCGATGGTGGACCGGGCTTCTCATCTCACCGGTGGATGGGAGGCGGATCCGGATCGATCGTCACCGCATGACTGGGGTACAAGGAGATATCGGCATGGCTATCTCGACTGAGGCGGCTACCCGGCAGAAGGTCAGCGAGCGCGATTCGCTCAACCTCGCGGCCGGCGTCAAGGTGTGGCGAACCCGCCATTTCAACACCGTGGACGAGGCGATCCAGTACGCCAACGTCAACCCCGCGCAGCAGGCCGGCGAGTTCGTCGTCACGGACTCCCCGCAGGGCGGCGGCGTGGACGGGTGCTACTTCTTCTAGCGTCGGCGCCGGTGTGAGCCGGCCGGTCAGGGGGGCCGTCGCCAGCGGCGGCCCACTGGCCAACCCTCGAGGGCGGAGAGGGAACACCCGCCCCCCTTCGAGAAGGGGGGAGGGTGGGGGAAAGGGATGTCGAGGTCCAGGACCCGCCGCGTGCGGCGGCGTGACCGAGCCGGGGGGAGGACCCGATCCGCCGCCGCCGGGGCGGCATCCGCGGCGAAAGCCTAGCCAGGGACGGTCCCGCTGTCTTGAGTAGGCGGTTACTCAGGCGGCGGGGCAGGCGGTGGTCACCGTGCCTGAGCGCTGGCCCTTCACGGGGCGAACGACGGAGCTCGCGTTCATCGAGCGCGCGATGACCACGCGGGCCGCGGCCGGGGTCGCGATCGTCGGAGACCCGGGCGTGGGCAAGACGCGCCTCGCCCGGGAGCTGGTCGCCGCCGCCGGCGCGGGGCAGACGACCGAATGGGTCGCGGGCCTCGGAACGGTCGAGTCCATCCCCTTCGGCGCGTTCGCGCACCTGCTGACGGTGCCCAGACCCGGCGCCATCGACGCCCTCAGCCGGTACGGCGGGATGATCACGGACATCGCCGGTCGCGCCGCGGGGTCCCCGCTGCTGCTCGTGGTGGACGACGCGCACCTGCTCGACGACGCCTCCGCCTCGCTGGTCTACGAGCTGGCCCTGGCCAGGGCCGCGTTCATCGTCACGACCGTGCGGGCGAACGAGCGGGTGCCGGAGCCGATCAGCGCGCTGTGGAGGGAGGAGCTCATCGACCGCCTCGAGCTCCAGCACCTCTCGGAGCTGGACGTCGGCCTCCTGCTGGAGCGGGTGCTGGGGGTGCCGGTCGAGCCGGCGACGCTGCGCCGTCTCTGGGCGGCCACGCGCGGCAACGCGATGCTGCTCCACGAGCTCGTGCTGGACCTCCTCGGCTCCGGCGCCCTGGTGGCGGCCGGGCGGACCGCCCGCCTGACCGCGCCGCTCGAGGTGGGGCCGCGGCTCATGGAGGTGATCGAGGCGCGGCTGAGGAACGTGACGGCCGAGGAGCGCGCGGTACTGGAGACGCTGGCCGTCGGCGAGCCGCTCGGGGCGGCCATGCTGCAGCGCCTGGCGCTCCCCCGGACCGTCGCGGGCCTCGAGCGCCGGGGCCTGCTGGAGGTGGCCGGCCACGACGGTGAGCTGAACGTCCGGCTGGCGCATCCGCTCTACTCCGAGGCGCTCAGGACCGCGATCCCGCGGCTCGCGGCGCAGGAGATCATGCGCCAGCTCGCCGAGGCCGTCGAGGCGACGGGGATGCCGCGGCGCGAGGACCTCATGCGGGTGGCCACGTGGCGCCTGGAGGCGCGGGACGGGGCGTCGCCGGACCTGCTGATCGCCGCCGCCTGGCGCGCGCACTCGTTCCTGGACCACGTGACGGCAGAGCGCATGGCGAGGGCGGCCGTGGAGTTCGGCGGCAGCACCGCCGCGGAGGTCGCGCTGGCCGAGGCGCTGATCGGCCAGAACCGCCGGCGGGAGGCGGAGGCGCTGCTCGCCCCGCTGGACGTCCTGGCCGTCGACCAGATGACGCGGGCTCGCATCGGGATCAGCCGCGCGTCGAACCTGTTCTGGGGCCTCGGCCGGGCGGAGGAGGCGTTCCAGGTCGTCCGGGATGTCCACCAGACGCTGCACGCCCCCGCGCTGACCAACTTCCTCCAGGCGATGGAGGCCATGCTGCTGCTGTTCAGCGGCCGGACCGCGGAGGCCGTCGAGCTGGCCTCGGGCCCGATGGCCACGGGGAGCGGCCCGCTGACGTATGCGCTCGGCTCCACGGTCTCGGGCCGGACGGGCACCGCCTCGGAGGCGCTGGACGAAGCGCTGGCGGAAGGCAGGCCCGACCAGTGGTCGTTCGAGGTCGTGCAGCTGCAGCTCGCGCGCTGGTGGACGTTCTGGCTGGCCGGCCGGATCCGCGAGAGCGAGGCGTATGCCGCCGATGCGCTGGCCGACGCCGAGGCCCGGCGCTCCGCCGAGGTCGCCGCCTACTACTCCGCCCTGCTCGGGTACAGCCTGCTGCTCCAGGGCAGGCACCGCTCGGCGGCTCGGCGGCTGGACGTGGCCGCGGAGACGATGCGGCGGGTGGACAGGTGGGGCCTGCGGAACGTCGTCCTCGGGTGGAGGGCGCAGGCCGCGGCCCTGGCCGGCGACCTCGAGGCCGCCGAGCGCTCGTTGAACGAGGCGCGGGCGGCCACGGAGCCGCACAATCGGCTCTTCAGCACCCTGGTCCCGGTGGCGGCGAGCTGGGTGCTGGCCGCGCGCGGACACCTGTCGGCGGCCGCGGCGGCCGCGGCCGACGCGGCGGCGACCGCGGCGGACCGCGGGCAGCACGGGTTCGAGATGCTGGCGCTGCTCGACGGCGTCCGATTCGGGGCCGCCGGCGCGGTCACGCCGCGCCTGGCCCTCCTCGGCGGCGAGGTGGACGGCGAGCTGGCGCGCTGCGCCCACGTGTTCGGCAGCGCGCTGGCCGCCGGCGACGGCGGCCGCCTCGACGCCGCGGCGGCGGCGTTCGACGGCGCGGGCGCCACCCTCTTCGCCGCCGAGGCCGCCGTCGAGGCGATGTTCGCGCACCGACGGGCGGGTGACCGGGCGCGCGCCTACGCGGCGAGGAGGCAGGCGGCGGAGCTGGCGGGCCGGTGCGAGGGCGCGCTCACGCCGATGATCGCGAGGCTCGGCGAGGAGGAGGCCGACCCGCTGACCGGCCGCGAGCGCGAGATCGCGATGCTGGCCGCGACCGGCCTGTCGAGCCCCCAGGTGGCGCAGTCGCTCGGCCTCTCGCCGCGGACCGTGGACAACCACCTGCAGCAGGTGTACCGGAAGCTGGGGGTCTCCAGCCGCCGGGAGCTGTCGCTGGCGTTCCGACCCGCGAGCGGGACGGCCCCGGCATCGCTCGGCGACTGAGATCGTCAGCAGGTTCGCCACTTGACAGCCCCGGAGGGGTTGGTGACCATCGCTCCGAGGGAGACAGGATTTCAAACCTCTGTCCGAGACTTCGGACGAGATGCCCCTCATCACCGGCGGCGTCCAACCGAGGGGAGAGAGACGTGCGCAGACACATCCAGACGCTGGTCGGCCTGCTCGCGCTCGCCGTGGGCCCGGCCCTGCCGGCGGTGCCCGGCCCCGTCCCGGGTACCGGCACGGGGGAGATCGACGCCCGCCACAGCGTCGCGGCCACGGTCCACACCATCACGTGGGACCAGTACTCGCTGATGATCGACGGCAACCGGGTGTTCATCTGGTCCGGCGAGTTCCACCCGTTCCGCCTGCCCAGCCCGTCGCTGTGGATGGACGTGCTGCAGAAGATGAAGGCGAGCGGCTACGACACGGTGTCGATGTACTTCGACTGGTCGTATCACTCGCCGAAGCAGGGCGTGGAGGACTTCACCGGGATCCGGAACATGGACCAGGCGCTGACCGACGCCGCCATGGCCGGCCTCTACGTGATCGCCCGGCCCGGCCCGTACATCAACGCGGAGACGAACGCCGGCGGCTTCCCGGGCTGGCTCCTCACGCAGTCGGGGAAGGCGCGCACCAATGCCTCCGACTACCTGGCCGCCACCGACGAGTGGCAGACGGCGATCGACGCGGTCATCGCCCGCCACCAGCTCACCAACGGCACCGGCACGGTCATCGCGTACCAGATCGAGAACGAGCTGGCCAGCACCGGCGCGGGAGAGAGCGCCTACCTCTCCCACTTGAACGCGAAGGCTCGGGGCGACGGCATCAGCGTGCCGATCTTCCACAACGACAAGGGCCGGAACGGGATCTGGGTGCCCTCCAGCTCGACCGTGTCGGGCACGGTGCCCGGACCGGTGGACCTGTACGCCTTCGACGGCTACCCGGGCGGTACCTGCCACACCGACGGCACGGTGGGCGGGCCGTCGGCGGCGCCCGACTGGGGTGTGTTCGGGCCCGGCGGCGCCAAGGGCGGGGCGTCCGCCTCGCCGGCCACGCCAGGCTTCGCGGCGGAGTTCGGCGGCGGCTGGTTCGACTACTGGGGCAGCGTCGGCACGTATCCCTGCATGGCGGTCCGCGAGGGCCCCGGCTATGAGCGCGTCTTCTACGAGACGAACATCGCCAACCGGCTGACGCTCCAGAACTTCTACATGACCGACGGCGGCACCTCCTGGGGCTGGCTGCCGGCGCCCGTCGTCTATACCTCGTACGACTACGGGGCCGCGATCGACGAGGCCCGGCAGCTCCGGCCGAAGGCCTCGACGATGAAGGAGCTCGGGTACTTCCTGCAGTCGGTGACCCCGATCACCAAGTTCGACCGCGGCGCGGCCGTCGTCCCCTCGTCGACCGCCGTGAAGGTCGACCAGGTCGTGAACCCCGACACCGGCACCCACTTCTTCGTCGTCACCCACAACCCGACGACGGCCACCACGCACGACTCGTTCACGTTCCCCGTGAGCACCGGCGACGGCACGTTCACGGTGCCGCTGCAGCTGAACGGCCAGGACGCGAAAACGCTCGTCGCCGACTACGACATGGGCTCGGCCCACCTGGTCTACTCGACCTCGGAGATCGAGACCCAGCTGGCGCAGGGCGGCGGCGAGCTGGCCCTGCTGTACGGCCGGGCGGGCGAGCCGGGTCGGACCGTTCTCCGCTACGCGACACAGCCGGCGGTGACGGTGCTGGCCGGCCAGGCGAGCAGCGCGTACGACGCCGCCACCGGCAACCTGACCCTCGACTACACGCACGCGGGCCTGACCGAGGTCCGGGTGACCGGGGGCGGCCGGGCGCCGCTGACCCTGCTGCTGGCCGACCAGGCGACCGCGGACACGTTCTGGACCCAGTCGACGCCCGCCGGCCGGGTGCTGGAACGGGGCCCCGAGCTCGTCCGCACCGCCGGCGTGGCGGGCACGACGCTGGCGCTGACCGGCGACACCACGGCCTCCAGCCCCCTGGAGGTGTGGGCGCCGGCGCAGGTGCAGTCGTTGACGTGGGACGGAGCGACCGTGCCCACCCAGGCGACCGCTTCGGGCAGCCTGCTCGCGACCGGCCAGCTGGCCGGTCCGGTGCCGGTCGCGCTGCCGAACCTGTCGCAGGCCACGTGGCGGTTCTCGGCCGAATCGCCCGAGGCGGCGCCGGGCTTCGACGACTCGGCCTGGACGGTGGCCAGCAAGACGACCACGCACAGCACGTCGCCTCCGCCGGCCGGCCAGCCGGTGCTGACCGCCGACGACTACGGGTTCCACAACGGCGACGTCTGGTACCGCGGCCGGTACTCGGGCGCGGCCACCGCGGCGACGCTCAGCCTCCACTACGGCGGCGGCGGCGCCGGGATGCTGCAGGCCTGGCTGGACGGCACCTTCCTGGGCGAGAACGACCTGGCGACCGGGACGCCGACGCCGCCCACGACGGGCACGGCGACGTTCACCGTCCCGGCCGCGCTGCGCACGGCGGGCGCGCACGTGCTGTCGGTGATGGTCCGGAACGACTCCCACAACGAGGACGGCGGCGTCAACGACGCCCAGAAGGAGGGCCGGGGCCTGATCGGGACGGCGTTCGCCGACGCGTCCGGGGCCGCGGTCAGCCCGGCCGTGACCTGGCGGATCCAGGGCGCGAAGGGCGGCGAGAAGCTGGCCGACACCGTGCGCGGGCCGGTGAACAACGGCGGCCTGTTCGGGGAGCGGAACGGCTGGTCGCTGCCCGGCTTCCCCGACTCGGGCTGGCAGACGCGGCCCGTGCCCGACCCGACCGTGACGACCGGCACCTCCTGGTACCGGACCACGTTCACGCTGAACGTCCCGGCGGGCGACGACGCCTCGCTCGGGCTGACGATCGGCGACCCGACCAGGCCCCGTTCGGGCGGCCAGTACCGGGTGCTGATCTTCCTGAACGGCTGGAACATGGGCCAGTACGCCGGCGCGATCGGACCCCAGCACACGTTCGTGCTGCCCAACGGCGTCCTGAACCCGAACGGCCAGAACACGCTGGCCCTCGCGGTGACGAGCGCGGGCGGCGCCGGCGCCGGCCTGGAGGGGGTCGCGCTGACCACGCTGGGTCTGGCGCGCGGCGGCGTCCCGGTGGCGCTGGACGCCTCTCCGGGCTTCGCCGGGTAGGTCCGCGTCATGCATGGGGAAACGTGATCAGGCCGTCGAGGCTGTACCCGAAGAGGACCAGCGCCACCGCCAGGACGGCGATCCGGATCCACGCGATGCGGAAGCGCTGACTCAGAACGATCAGGAACAGGACGGCGGCGAGGAAGACGGTCAGCCGGACGTACGCGTCGCCGTTGTTGCGAGCGGCGTCTCCGGCCTCCATGGCCGACGTGGCCCTGGCTTCCAGGGTGGCGGCGACATCCGACTCGCTGACGTCGTACTGGGGCATGAAGGACGGCCCCGGCGGAGCTCCGGGGTTGTGCAGCGGGTCGAGTTGGATCCAGGCGTCGAAGGCGGTGCGGAACTCGGGACGGAAGCGAGCCTGGAACAGGCTGGCCAGCTGGACGTCGCCCCTGACGGTGGCGTCCAGCCAGAAGTCGAACGTCGTGGTGTCGTACAGGTAGAGCTGACCCGCGCGCGTCTCGTGCTGTGCCGACATCGAGCGCAGGTGCGCCGCCTGGCCGTCGAGCCGGGCGGAGCTGCTGTCCCAGCGCGCGGCCTGGTAGCCGCTGATGGCCGTGCCGATCGCGACCAGCGCCAGCAGGATCGCCTGGGCGATCTCGAGGACTTCCTCCCTGCGAAAGCGGGACTCCGCCTCCTTCGACGCCGATGCGTGCTCTCCGAGGTGCCGGGAGATCTCTACGTTGGCCGAGTGCTCGGGCATGTGCGACGTCCTCGACCGAACCTATGGTGTGTCGGCGAACCTGGTGGCGCGAGCTGGGCCGGACCTCGACAAAGGCTTGCACGATTGCCTCACGCCGCGTCGCGGACAGCGCCCAGGAATCCGTCCAACACGCGCTCGGCCGGGGCCGGGTTGGGACGGGCCGGCCCATATGCTGATCCATCTGGTGGACACGACGGACGGTGTGTACGTGACCGCCGAGGAGCGCCGCCTGCGCGAGGCGCGGGAGGGGGTGCCCTGGCGGCGCTGGGGTCCCTACCTGAGCGAGCGCCAATGGGGCACCGTTCGCGAGGACTACAGCGACGGCGGTGACGCCTGGAACTACTTCTCGCACGATCAGGCACGCTCACGCGCCTACCGCTGGGGCGAGGACGGATTGGCCGGCGTCAGCGACGACAGGCAGCGACTGTGCTTCGCGCTGGCGCTCTGGAACGGTGCCGACCCGATCCTGAAGGAGCGACTGTTCGGCCTGACCAACAGCGAGGGCAACCACGGTGAGGACGTCAAGGAGTACTACTTCTACCTCGACAACCTGCCCAGCCACGCGTACATGCGCTGGCTCTACAAGTATCCCCAGGCAGCCTTCCCCTACCTCGACCTGCTGGCCAGGAACCGCGAGCGGAGCCGCTACGATCTCGAGCACGAGCTGATCGACACCGGCGTCTTTCGCGACAACCGCTACTTCGACGTCGAGGTCGAGTACGCGAAGGCAGGTCCAGAGGACCTGGTGGCCAGGATCACGGTCCACAACCGCGGTCCCGAGGCGGCGGCGATTCATCTGCTCCCGACCGTGTGGTTCCGGAACACCTGGTCGTGGCCGCCACACACGCAGCGGCCACGACTCTGGAGCGAGCGCGGTGCGGTGCGGTGCGAGCATCACCGACTCGGCGGCCGCGTCCTCCACGTCGAGGGAGGACCGGAGCTGCTGTTCTGCGAGAACGAGACGAACGCGCGGCGGCTGTGGGGGGCCACCAACCCCACGCCCTACGTGAAGGACGGGATCAACGACCGGGTCGTCGCCGGCCGCCTGGACGCGGTCAACCCCGAGCAGGTCGGCACCAAGGCGGCGGCCCACGTTCGCCTCGTGGTGTCATCCGGCGCGACCGCGACGATCCGGGCTCGCCTCACACCCGAGCCGATGGAGGCGCCGTTCGAGGGCTGCGACGAGCTGATCGCGGCCCGCCGCCAGGAGGCGGACGAGTTCTACGACGTCATCACGCCGCCCGCCGTCGACGCCGAGCGCCGGGTCGTGATGCGCCAGGCTCTGGCCGGGATGCTGTGGACCAAGCAGTACTACGACTTCGACGTGGACACGTGGCTGAGCGAGCACCAGGCCCACCCGTTCCGGCCCCCGACGCGTTCGGGCGTTCGCAACGAGCGCTGGTACCACATGCACAACGACGACATCATCTCGATGCCCGACAAGTGG
>VBJR01000101.1:22127-24369 GCA_005880175.1 Chloroflexota bacterium | reverse complement strand
CCCACGGCGGTGGACCGCCCGTGGAGGAGCGAGAACCAGCCCGCCGGGACCCCCGCCCGCTCCAGCGCCCGGGCGATGGCCGCGCCGGTCAGCTCGGACGTCTCCGGGTGCGAGGGGTGGGCCTTCACCACGACCGGGCAGCCCGCGGCCAGGGCGGACGCGGTGTCGCCGCCGGGCACGGAGAAGGCGAGCGGGAAGTTGCTGGCGCCGAACACCGCGACGGGGCCGACGGGGAAGCGCATGCGGCGCAGGTCGGGGCGGGCGTCGGGCACCGCGTGGTCGATGACGGCCTCCACGAAGGAGCCCTCCTCGCACTGCGCGGCGAACGCCCGCCACTGCCCGGTCGTACGGGCCAGCTCGCCCGTCAGCCGGGGCCGGCCCAGGCCGGTCTCGCGGTCGGCGGTCTCGGCGGCGCGGTCGCCGAGCCCGTCCAGCTCGTCCGCGATGGCCCGGAGCAGGCGCGCCGTGTCGCGGGGCGCGGGCGTGCCCGCGTGCGCGAACGCGCGCCCGGCGGCCGAGACCGCGGCCGCGATCGCCTCGGGCGTCGCGTCGGAGAACGTGGCGGCACCGGGCTCGCCGGTGCGCGGGTCGAAGGCGGTGTAGGTGGCCAACTCGTGCGATCCCCCTTGCCGGACACGGACCGGCCAGAACCGAGCCAGAGCCAATCGCCACAGGTCTATCACAGCCGTGCCCGACAGCCGGCGCGGCTCACCCCGTCCCCATCGACCCGTCACCGGGCCCTGACCAGAATGGCCGCGTGACGAACCTCCTCGCCATCAACTCGAGCCCCTCGCACCCGTCCCGCACGCGCGCGATCGCCGAGCTGGCGATCGAGCTGGAGGGCGGCCGCCTCCTGGACGTCCGGTCCATCGACGCCGAGGCGCTGCTCCTGCGGCGGGACCACCCGTCGCTGGACGAGGCGCGCGCGGCGGCGGCGGCGGCCGGCATCGTGCTGCTCGCGACGCCCGTGTACCGCGCGACGTACAGCGGGCTCCTGAAGGTGCTCCTCGACCTGCTGCCCCAGGACGGCCTGGCCGGCAAGGCGTGCATCCTCGCGGCCACCGCCCGCATCCCCGGCCACTTCCTGAGCCTCGACACCGGCCTGCGCGCCGCGGTGGCCAGCGTCCGGGGCTGGAGCGTCCCGACCGTCGTCTACGCGGTGCCCGAGGACTTCGACGAGCGGGGCCGTCCGCTGGCCGGCGTGCGCGCCGCTCTCGAATCGGCGCTGGCCGAGGCGCGCGTAGTGGCGTCGGCGCTCTCCAGACAGCCGTCAGGTTGACCGCTGCCTGATTTCCTTCCCCACGTTACCTGTGGTAATCAGCCGGCCGCTCTGTGACGAATGTGCCAAAGTGACACGCAGGGACCGAAAGCGACTACTATGTCTCTTGATCCGACTTGCCTAATCGTATGGGCAGCTCGTAGCACGAGTCGGGCAGGCCGTGCTACCGGTCCGTCAACGCACATTGATCGGAGACCTGGGAGGTTTCGACAATTGGGGGAGGCTGAATCCTCTACGTCTGCGCGCGCGTTCGAGACGACGAGTCTCGCGCAGGTGCAACCGGAGCCCGGCACGCTCGCAGACACGGCTGACAGCGGCGTCGCGCTCGCGCACCTGCTCGAGATGGTGCGGGGCATGTGCGAGATGGTTCGCTTCGTCGACAGTGGCCGCGACGCGGCCACGCTGGTGCGCCGGGCCCGCGGCCTCGAGCAGCTGGTGCGCACGGCGCTGAAGGACTGCACGGTCCTCGAGGAGGAGCAGTTCGAGCTGCGCCAGGAGGCCGCCGAGGCCCATGTCCGAACTCAGCGGAGGGCTGGTGAGCTCCTCTCGGAGCTGCAGAAGCATCGTGGCGGCCGGCCGCCCAAAACCGCCTCCAGCGTGGACGGCGTTTCGGAGCCGCCGCCGCCGACGCTGCGCGACCTGGGCATCGACAGCCACGAATCGCACCGCTGGCAGCGCATCGCCCGCGTGCCCGAGGACGTATTCGAGAAGTACATCGCGACCTGCCGGACCAAGCGGACGGAGATCACCACCGCCAACGTGCTCGCGCTGGCGAGGCAGCTGCTGCAGGAGCAGGAGGAGGAGAGCAGCGTCGATGCGCGACCCGGCAGCAATGCCGCGCTGCACCGCGAGTACCAGGACCTCCGCAGATATGCGAGCAACGTCATCTGGCTGGACCCGTCCGGTCTGGCCGAGTCCATGAACGCGATGCAGCGCGCCGAGGCGCTGAGCGAGTTGGAACGT
>VBJR01000101.1:0-22074 GCA_005880175.1 Chloroflexota bacterium | reverse complement strand
CATACCGTGCACACGGACGCCCGTCCCTCCCTGACGCAAGTTCCCAGAAACGGCGCCCTGCCCGCTTCGTACGCGCAGATCGGTTTCCAGCTGCTCGAGCGGACGCGGCGAGGCCTGCGCCTCGGCGACTCCGCCGCCCTTCGTCTGAGTGGCGCCCTGGACGCGACCCGCCTGCGGCTGGCCCTGGAAGCGATCGCCCGGCGCCACGAGCCGCTGCGCACGACGTTCTCGTCCGGCCCCGACGGGCCACTCCAGGTCGTCCGGGCGGAACCCGACGTGTCGCTGCCGGTCGTGCCGGTGGACGGGATCGGCGAGGCGGAGCTGGAGCGGCGATGCGAGGAGGAGGCGGCCCGGCCGATGGATCTCCGCCGCGGACCGCTCTTCCGGGCGGCCCTGCTCCGAACCCGGCCGGCCGAGCACGTCCTGGTGCTCACGGTCCACCACGCGCTCACCGACGCGTGGTCCTGGTGGCGGGTGCTGCTGCCCGAGCTGGGGCAGTGGTACACCGCGCTCGGCGATCGCCGAGAGCCGGGCCTGCCGCCGCTCCCGATCCAGTACGCGGACTACAGCCACTGGCAGCGGCGATGGCTGGAGTGCCGCGAGGCGTCGGCCCAGCTCGACTACTGGATGGGGCGCCTGGCGGCCCCGCCGGAACCGCCCGGCCTGTCCCCCGCGCCGGCCACACCGCCGGCCTCCGGGGGGCAGGCCGCAAGGCAGCCCATGCGGCTGCCGGGACGGCTGGCGGAGGCCGTTCGCGACCTGGGGCGGTGGGAGCGCGGAACGCAGTTCATGGTGATGACGGCCGCGCTGCTGGCGCTCCTGCACCTGCGGACGGGGGCCGAGGACGTCGTGATCGGGACGAGGGCCAGCGTCCGGACGCGCACCGAGCTGGAGGGGATCATCGGTCCCCTCATCAACGTGCTGGCCCTCCGGGCGCGGGTCGTCGGGACCATGCGGTTTCGCGACCTCCTGCGTCAGGTGCGAGCCACCCTCATCGCGGCCTACGCGCACCGGGAGCTGCCGTTCGAGGTGGTCGTGGAGCGGCTGCGCCAGCCGCCGGCGCGGGCTCGTCACCCCCTCTTCGACGTCATGGTCTCGTTCGACCAGGTCCCGCGGCAGCCGCCTGCCCTGGCCGGCCTCGGCGTCGCCGAGCTGCCGTATCGCCCCCGCGCGTTCTACCCGCTCGATCTCGTCCTGTCACAGGAGGGCGGCCTGCTGGACGGAACGCTGGTCGCCGACCCGCGGGTGGTGGACGACGAGACCGCGGCGCTGGTGGGACGGCAGCTCAGGGCCCTCCTCGAAGGAGCGGTCACCGCGCCCGATGCCCCGCTGGCGGCCCACCGGGCTGCCGTGCGCGACCAGTCCTAGATCAGGCCGGGGCGCTCACCACGGCGGCGTCGCGGCGCAGGCCCGCCTGCCGGAGCAGCGGCATGACCTCCCGCGCCCACTGGTCGACGCCGGCCCGAAAGTCCACCCAGGACAGGAGGCAGCCGTCGATGCCGGCCCGGGACAGCACGGTCAGCTTCTCCACGATCTCGTCGGGCGTCCCGACGAGGGGCTGTCCGCCCGACCCCGCCACGAAGTTGAACACGGTCTGCCTGGGCAGGGTTCGGGGCAGGTTCATGTTCTCCACGAAGTTCCGGGCGCTCTCCCAGTCGCCCCGTTCCTCGGCGTAGTGGCGGAGGTAGTCCCTGGCCTCCCGGGCCGTGGGCCTGCAGACCACGTAGGCCATGATCCACACCTGGATCTCGCGTCCGAACGCCTCCCGGGCCAGATCGCGCAGGCCGCTGACCTGTCGCGCCGCGACCTCGACGTCGTCGGACGAGAGGTAGGTGAAGGCGATGTCGGCGTGCTCCGCCGCGAACCGGCGGCCGACCGGGGAGCCGCCGGCGTTCATGATCGGCGGGAACGGCCGCTGGATCGGCTTGGGCTGGTGGAACCCCCGGCGGATCGAGATGAAGCGGCCGGAGAAGTCGAACTCCCGCTCCTCGGTCCACAGCCGGCGCATGACCTCCAGCCACTCGGCGGCATACGCGTACGCCTCGTCGTGGTCGCGCATCGGCGAGCCGAACATCTCCAGCTCGGGCCGGAACCAGCCGCACACCACGTTGAGGACGAAGCGCCCGGCCGAGACGTGATCGATCGTCGTCACCTGCTTGGCGGCGACGATCGGGTGCACGGTCGGGACGTGGGACGTCGAGAAGACCGCGATCCGCTTCGTCACCGCGGCGACGCTGGCCGCCCACGTGTAGGGCTCGAAGGACGCGGCGTTGAAGTCGGTGCTGCCGCCGAACCCCTTCCAGCGCGCGATCGGCGCCACCGCCTCGAAGCCGGCGTCGTCGGCCCTCGTGACGATGTCGCGGACGGCGCTCCACTCCGGCTCGAACCGCTCCGGCACGCTCGTCATGGCCGTGCCGCCGCTGACGTTGAGGGCGAAGACCCCGAGCTTCAGGCGGTTCTCGTTGAAGATCGGATTGGTGCCGCGGCCGGTTTCCCTTCCCATCGCTGGCGCACGCTAGGGTCCTGGCGGCCCCGCGTCAAAACGCGTGGCAGCGCCGCGATCGCCCCATAACATCCGCCGGCATGAAGGTGGTCACGATCGCGACCGACCTGGAGAACCGCTTCCTGCGCGACCTGCTCGCCCCCTCCTGCGTCGCGGTCGGGCTCGACCTGACGATCCTGCGCCCCGCGAACCGGTCCTTCCCGTTCAACCTCAGGGACAAGCGCGCGATGCTCTCCCGCTACCTGTCCGAGCTCGCCGATCGCGACGAGCTGATCGTGTTCACCGACGCGTATGACGCGCTCTTCATCAGGGGCGCGGCGGACATCGAGGCCGCCTACCGCGCCTTCGACAGGCCGATCGTCTTCAGCGCCGAGCTGAACAGCGCCCCCCTCGGGCCCGTCGGCCAGGCGCTGTACGGCGACCCGGTCCCGCCCTACCCGTACCTGAACAGCGGCGGCTTCGCCGGCCGGGCGTGCGACATCCTCGACTGCTACGCGAAGTACCCGCGGCCGCCGAGCGGGAGCTTCGAGCTGCTGGAGCGGCTGCGCGCGCACGGCTACCACACCGACCGGCGGTTCGGCTGGAGCGACCAGTACTACTGGACGCTGGTGCACCTCCTGGAGCGGGACTCGATCGCGCTCGACCACGAGGCGCGCCTCTTCCAGTGCTTCGGGAAGCCGTACACCGACGTCGGCGAGATCATGCTCGAGGAGCAGGAGCTGGTCGCGCAGGGCACCGGGGCGCCGTGCTACCGGCGCGAGCACGCGCGCCTGCGGCACCGGCTGCGGGCGCCGTCCCGGTCGGCCCAGGTCCACTTCAACAGCGGCGTGAGCAAGGCCGTGGCGCTCGACCTGTTCGACGAGGGCCTGTTCCCCGGCTGGCTCACCGCCGTCCTCGACGTGCCGGCGGCGGCGGTCGCGGATCGCCTGCACGTCCACGACCTCCCGGCAGCGTACGTCCGGTAGGCCCCGGCGTCACGTCTCGGCGCAGCCGTCCGGCTCCGGCGCCGGGACGTCCAGCGCGGGGCTGCCGTCGAAGAAGCCCGACGGGCGCAGCTGGAACCCGGCGGTGACGGCCGGCATCACCGGCCAGTCCTCGGGCCGCACCACGTGGTGCGCGCCGAACGTGTACCAGAGCACCACGTCCGCACCCTCGAGCGGCCGGTCGGCCGCGACATAGGCGGGCAGGCCGGTGCCGCCGGGGTGCTGGTTCGGGTAGTCGCCGGCCGCGTACCGCTCCGCGGGGTCGTACGCGGTGACCCACAGGTGGCTGGTCGCGAAGCCGGCGCGGCGAGCGAATGGGCTGTCCGGGCTGCACAGCAGCGGGACGTTCTCCCCCGGCTGGAGCTGGTACGCAACGGGCTGGCCGACCCGGTTGCGCCGGCCCGGGTTCACGATCCGCCAGTGCCGCGCGGTCTGCGGGCTGACCTGGCGGCGCGCCTCGGACTCCCGCGCCAGCAGCCGCGCCTCGACCCGCCAGGCGTTGCCCACGGGATTCTCGTCGCCCGGCGGCAGGGGCACCGAGTCGCACTCGTACACGCTGTTCTCCACCCCGTCCACCGCCACGTCCAGGCGCACGCAGAAGAAGTGCTGGTGGTGCGGCCCGTACAGGCCGGGCGCGACGAGCGTGCCGTGCGCCGGCAGCTCGCCGGCGGGCAGCGCCCCGGTCGAGATGACGCCCGTCAGCCGCACCCGGTGCTCGATCGTGCCGTCCTGGTAGAGGTGCCAGGCGTACAGATACTCGTAGTTGCCGATCGTGGCGGTCGCCGAGACGACCAGGCGCCGCGACCGGCGGACCTCCGTCCGCCCCGTCCGCGTGTCGTGGCGCTTCCACAGCACGCCGCAGTCCTCCTCGTGCATGCAGATCGCGTTCTCGATGCGGGAGGGACGGCCGCCGGCGTCGTTGACCCAGGCGTCCAGGTAGCGGATCGCGCCGAGGCAGTCGCAGCCCAGGCGCTGGCGGTTCGTGCTGAGGCCGATCCCGTACTCGCCGACGTCCATGACGCCCTTGACGCGGTGCGTCGGCCGGGGGTCGCCATACGGGACGAACATCTCCGACAGCGAGGCCCGGTAGAGGATGGACCGCACCCGGCCGCCGTCCTCGTACCCGACCTGGTGCAGGACCAGGCCCTCGCGGGCCGTGAAGCCGATGCGGAACCGCCACTTCTGCCAGCGGACCTCGTGGCCCTCGACCGTGAAGCTCCAGCCGTCCGGCTGCTCGATGCGCAGCGGGCGCAGGTCGCGGCGCGGCCCGTCGGGGAACCAGGGCACGTTCTCCGGCCGCCGGATCCCGTCCGGCGTGTAGCTGCCGGTCGCGGGCGGCAGGTCGACCACGCCGTGATCCTGGACGTCCACGACGCGCATGCGGTCCAGGTCCACCCGGACGAGCAGGCCCTCCACCGGGTGCGCGCCGGCGTCGTCGTCGGGCCCGGAGCGGACGGCCGTGAGGGGGAGCAGGAAGCGGCCGCGCTCCGGCCCGTCGTCCGGGCCCCGGTTGCCGAGCGGCCAGCCGGAGACGACGGCGAGGCTCAGGTCCGTGACGCCGCGGCGGCGCAGCGCCTCCTGCCACCGGCGGTCGCGGCGGACGACGCCGTCCACGGCCGCCAGCTCCTCCAGCGTGACCATCGGCTGCACCCCTTCGACGTCCCGCCACGACACGACCGCGTCACGCGTCAGGGAGACGATCGCCTCGTACGTGAGCCGCTCGCGCCGCTCGCGCAGGACGACGAACGCCTCCCGCTCCACCTCGGCCCCGCCCTCGAACGCGAGGACCGCGGCCTTGGGCGGCTCGTGCAGCGCCACCGAGACGAACCGGGTCGTTCCGCGTACCCGTCCCTCGCGAGCCAGCACGGCGCGGACCTCCTCGATCTCCTCGGGCGTCAGCGGTTCGAGCGGGTGCATGGGCGGCATGGTGGAGCAAGGCGGGGACACCCGGCCATCAGCGCGGCGCGTAGCCCAGCGCCGCGAGCAGCTCGGCGAAGGTGGACACGACGAGGTCGGCCTCCGGGCCGGCGCCGGCGTCGTCCACGAGCCCGCGGTAGCGCACCGCGCCCATCCCCGCGGCCCGCGCGCCGGCCACGTCGAGGCCGCCCCGGTCGCCCACGTGCACCGCCTGCCCGGGCTCGACGCCCGCCCGGCGCAGCGGACCGGCGAAGATCGCGGGGTCCGGCTTGGCGCACCCGCACTCGTCCGAGAACGCCAGGCAGTCGGGGTCGAAGAACGCCAGCAGCCCACCCGCGTCCAGGTGACGGCGCATCGACCCGCCCGACTTCACCCCCGCGTTGCTGACGATGCCCAGCCGCACGCCGGCCGCCGCCAGCGCCCCAAGCGCCTCGCGGGCGCCGGGCGCCACCTCCCGGGCGGCCGGGAGCGGGTCGTCGAGGCGGTCCTCCAGCCGGCCCCGCGCGTCCGCCGGCGGCGCCAGGCCCAGCTCGTCCAGGAGCAGCGCCACCAGGACCGGCGCCCCGGGCCGGGGCCGGGCGGCCAGCTCGGCCCGGCAGCGCGCGAGCGAGCGTCGGTAGATGTCGCGGAGCCGGTCGTCCGGGCCCCCCGGGCGGTGGATCGCCAGCCACTGGCGCAGCCCGTCGAGCCGCAGCTCGTCCACGTGGCCGGCGGGGTCGAACAGCAGCGTGTCCCCGCAGTCGAACGTCACCAGCCGGGGCCGCCAGGGGAGGCGGTCAGACGCCATGCGCCGCCAGCAGGCGCAGGTCGCCGGCCAGCAGGTCGGCGGCCGCCCGATAGTCCTCGGGCGTCCCGATGTCAACCAGGGGTCCGCCGGCGAGCAGGCCGTAGAGGCCGCGGCCGACCAGCTCGGGGAGGACGGCGCGCTCGAGCGAGACCGGGATCCCCTCCGGGATCGCGGCCAGCACCTCGCGCTCGTACAGGCCGACGCCGGCGTTCACGGCGCCCGGGCCGCCGGCGAGCTTCTCCAGGTACGCCGTCACGGCGCCGTCCGGCGCGCGGTCCACCGCCCCGTACCGGCGCCGGTCAGGCACGTTCGCCAGCACGAGGGAGGCGCGCGCCCCTCGCGCGGCGTGCAGGCCGGCCAGGGCCCGCAGGTCCATCCGGCAGTACGAATCGCCGTTCAGGACCAGCAGGCGGGCGGCACGGGTCGCGTGCAGCGCGAGGCGGAGGGCGCCGCCGGTCCCCAGCGGCGCCGGCTCCCGCGAGTAGCGGACCTCCACGCCGAGGCGCCGGCCGTCACCGAGCCGGGACGCGACCTCGCCGGCCTCGTGCCCGGTCGCGAGCAGGACCGAGCCGACGCCCTGCCGGCGCAGGGCGAGGAGCAGCCACTCCAGGAACGGCCGGCCGGCCACCTCGGCCAGCGTCTTCTGGCGGCCGCCGGTCACGCCCCGCAGGCGGGTCCCCTGGCCGCCGCACAGCACCACCACGTCCGGGTCGCCCGGCATCGGCCGGGACGGTACGGGCGAGGCGGGGGCGCGGCAACGCGACGGCGGCCGGTTAGGCGAGGCGGGGGCGCCCGTGCTGGGATGTGCGCCGTGGACCAACACGGCGACGGTCACCCGCTGGCCAGCCGACGGCCGCACGCCGCCGGCACCGTCGTCGAGGTGTCGGGCGTCGCGTTCGGAGGCCTCGAGATCCCGCTCATCGCCGGCCCGTGCGCCGTCGAGGACCGGGCCCTGTACCTGGAGGCGGCGCGCTGCGCCCGCGACTGCGGGGCCAGCGTGCTGCGCGGCGGGCTGTTCAAGCCCCGCTCGTCGCCACACCGCTTCCAGGGCCTCGGGCTGGAGGGCATGGACACGCTGCTGGAGGCGAAGCGGCTGACCGGCCTGCCGGTCTGCGCCGAGGTCGTCGACCCGGCGCTGATCGACGAGCTGCGGGGCGCGGTGGACCTGTTCCAGGTGGGCACCCGGAACGCCCAGAACCCGGTCCTGCTGCGCGCCCTCGGCCGGGCCCGGACCCCGGTGCTGCTCAAGCGCGGCTTCGGGTGCACGGTCGAGGAGTGGCTGGGCGCGGCGGAGTTCGTGCTCGAGTCCGGGAACCCCGACGTGATCCTGTGCGAGCGCGGCATCCGGACGTTCGAGACCGCGACGCGGTTCACCCTGGACATCAGCGCCGTGCCGGTGGCGAAGGAGCTGACCCACCTGCCGGTGGTGGTCGATCCCAGCCACGCGGCCGGCGACCGGCGCTGGGTCGGCGCGCTGGCTCGGGCCGGCATCGCGGCGGGCGCCGACGGCCTGCTGATCGAGGTGCACCCCTGCCCCGAGCGCTCGGTCACCGACGCCGCGCAGGCGCTCACACCCGCGCAGTTCGCCGGCCTGACCGACCAGCTCCGCCGCGTGGCCGGCGCGATGTCCCGGGTGCTGCGATGACCGCGTCGCAAAACCGGTTCCACGATGGGGGCGGTTTCCGGCGCGAGCTCGGGTGACGTGGCGCTGATCTCGCGCTTCGACCTCCTGCTCGACCGCTTCTTCTTCGGGTTCCCCAGCCAGAACCGGGACCTCGACCCGGAGACCCGGACGTTCGTGTCCTGCCTGGACCACGCCGACAACCTGGACACCGGCAACGCGCCGATGGCCCCGTTCGAGCCGTTCGTCGCGGGCGTGGTCGGCGAGGCCGCCGACCGGGAGCGGTACCGGCGCTACCGGAGTCCCCGCCCGATACCGGAGCTGGAGGCCGCGACCCGGGACTTCGTGGTCCGCCAGGGCCTGGTGCCGGCGGAGACGGCGGAGCGGCTGGCCGTCGTGGTCGGGAACGGGACGGTCCACCTCTACGACGTCCTGTGCCGCCAGCTGCTGCGGCGTCCCGGCGACGTGGTGCTGATGCCCCGCGTGACGTACGGCTGGTTCCTGCCCCAGGTGCATCGGGCGCGCGGCCGCGTGCACCTGCTGCCGCTCGACGGGGCCGGCAGGACGTCGCCGGCCGCGGTGGCCGGCGCGGTGGACGCCATCGAGGCCGGCGACGGCGCGACGTGGCTGGAGACGCTGCCTGAGCGTCTGCGGGTCTACGCCGCGGAGCTGGCGACGATGGCGCCGGGGGAGGTGCGGCCGCCGGCCGCGGCGGAGACGCGGGCGCTGGCGCGAGCGCTCCGCGGCGCGACCCCGGGGGAGGTCGGCGACGCGGTGCTGCGGTTCGTCCGCGAGCGCGTCGCGGACGGGGACCGCGCCCGCCGGCTGGCCAGCCCCGAGGCCGCGTACCCCGCGCCGCCGGCGCCGCCGAAGGTCGTGGCGCTGCTCCACATCAACCCCAGCCTGATGGGCGTCGTCTCCGCGCCGGACGACGTGGCGGAGCTGGCGGCCGTGCTCCGCCCACGTCGCGTCGCCGTGATCGAGGACCTCGCCTACCACTCGATCGGCCGCCCGCTGGGCGCGCTCGGGACCTTCCTGCGCGAGCTGCCCGACAGCTACTGCCTGCTGGGGCTCTCGAAGGCGCTCTCCGTGCCCAACGCCCGCATCGGCCTGCTCCTGACGGAGGCGTCGCGGGCGCGGGCGCTGATCGGCGGGGTCGAGAACTCCGCCGGCCACGTCTCGACCGTGGTCCAGGCGGGGCTGCTGGAGGCGCTGCGAGCGGCCGGCGCGCTGGACGCGTTCCTCGATCCCGGCCGCTACGACCGCAACCGGAGCGTGCTGATCGCATGCCTCGAGGGCCTCGGGTCGCCCGCGCTGGCCGGCGCGGAGCGCGATCGGTGCGAGGAGCTGATCCGGGAGGAGATCCGGCGCCTGGTGGCCTGGAAGCGGGCGCGGGGCAGCCAGGTGGACGGGCCGCCGATCCTGGCCGGCCTCGACCCGGGCGACCTGGACGGCCGCGAAGCCGGCCCCGCCGAGCTCGCGGTGGCCGCGTTCCTCCGCCACGGCCTGCGGCGCTGGTTCCGGGTCGTGCGCTATCCCGACGCCGGCTTCTTCGTGGTCGTCAGCTGCCTGCCCCTCCTGGAGCGGGGTCCGCTCGCCGGCCTGCCGCTGCGGTCCGCGTTCGACGTGTTCGCCGCGCTGGAGTTCCTCCTGGGGGTGCGGACGCTGCCGGGCGACCTCCTCGGGATGCCCGCGGACGGCGAGCCGTACCTGCGGCTGAGCTTCTCCTGCGGCGTCGAGACGATCGTCAGGGCCGCCTTCCTCCTGTTCGTCGGCCTGAACCAGCTCTCCACGCTGCCCGCGCCGTGAGCGGCCGCCGGGCGCGGGGCGCGGCCACCATCCTGGCCCGGGCGCCCGTTCGCGTCTCGCTCGCCGGGGGAGGGACCGACCAGGCCGCGTACTACGAGCGCTTCGGCGGCCTGGTCGTCAGCGCGACGATCACGCGCTACTGCCACGTCTCGGTGCGGGCGCGGGACGACGGGCTCATCACCATCGCGTCGGCGGACCAGCGGACGTCCGGGGTCCACCGGGTGGGCCAGGCGGTGGCCGCCGGCGACCCGCTGGCCCTGCCCCGGACGGCGATCGAGCTGTTCGCCGGGCGCGGCCTGGACGAGCGGGGAGCCGACCTGTTCCTGGCCGCGGAGGTGCCGCCGGGCAGCGGCCTGGGCTCCTCCAGCGCGATGGTCTGCGCGCTCGTCCGGGCGCTGGGCGCGTACACCGGCGCGCGCCTCGCGGCCGGGCGGGTGGCGGAGCTCGCGTGCGATGTGGAGATCGGCCGCCTCGGGTTCCCGATCGGCAAGCGGGACCCGTACGCCAGCGCCTTCGGCGGGCTGAACGCCCTCGTGTTCTCGACCCGGGACGTGTGCGTCGTCCCGCTGGCCCTGCCCCCGGCCGCGGCGGAGGAGCTGGCGGGGAGCCTGCTCCTCTTCTCGACCGGGCAGACGCGCGACTCGGCCAGCATCCTGGCCGGGCAGCAGGCCGCCACCGCGGGCGACGGCGCCGTCGTGGAGTCGCTGCACCGGATCAGGGAGATCGCGGAGCGGATGCGGGCCGCCCTGTCGGCCGGCGACGTCGGCGCCGTCGGCCGGCTGCTGGACGAGGGTTGGCGGCACAAGCGCGGCCTCTCCAGCCGCGTCTCGACGCCGGCGATCGACGGCTGGTACGCGGCCGCGCGCGCCGCCGGGGCGCTGGGCGGAAAGATCGCCGGGGCGGGCGGCGGCGGATTCCTCCTCCTGTGCAGCCCGCCCGCGGCGCAGCACCGGGTCCGGGAGGCGATGGCGCGCTGCGGCCTGCGCGAGCTCCCCTTCGACCTGGACGGGCTGGGCGCCCACACGCTCCTGCGCCAGCGTGGATAGCGGCCGGCGCGTTTGCGCGGCGGGCGGCGGCGTGCTGGGATGAGCGCCGTGGGCGGCCGGCTGTGCCTGAACGGGCTCGAGATCGCCGCGGCCGCGCTCGTGGACGCGGGCGTCCACTCCGCGTACGGCGTCCACGGCTACCCCGCCACGGAGATCGGCCGCGGCCTGGGCGGCTCCCCGCCCCGGATGAGCTGGAGCATCAACGAGAAGGTCTCGGTGGAGATGGCGCTGGGGGTCGCCGCGGCCGGGTACCGCTCCGCCGTCATCGTGAAGCAGGCGGGCATGAGCCTGGTCCTCGACGGCCTCGCCAACGCCGCCGTGCACGGGATCGGCGGCGGCCTGCTGGTCGTCGCCGCGGACGACGTCGGCTGCCGGCTGTCCACGGTGGAGCAGGACTCGCGCCTCATCGCCCACGCGGCCGGCATCCCGGTGCTGGACCCGAGCTCGGCGGCTGAGGTGCGCGACCTGGTCCCGCGCGCCTTCGCAATCTCCGAGCGCGGCGCCCTGCCGGTGCTCCTGCGACTCAGCTCCCGGCTCCGCGAGAGCACCGCCGAGGCGGGCGTCGGGCCGCTGCCGCCGGTCCGGACCGCGCGCCGGGTCGACCCCGGCGTGGCCTGGGACCTGTCGAAGATCGGCCGGATGCACCACTACGACCAGGTCGTCCTGCCCCTGGTCCGCGAGGCGCTGGCGGCGCTGCCGCCCGCGGGCGTGGAGGACGCCCGCCCGGGGCCGTGCGGCGTGATCGCGAGCGGCGGGTGCGGCCGCCTGTTCGACGGCTGCGGGCTGCCGCTCCTGGAGGCCACGGCGGTGTGGCCCCTGGCCGAGGAGCGCCTGGCCGCCTTCCTGCGCGGCCGGGAGCGGGTGCTGGTCGCCGAGGAGCCCGGCGACCTGCTGGAGACCGGCGTCCGCGAGCTCGTCGCACGGCTGCGGCTGCCGGTCGAGGTCCGGGGCAAGCGGACCGGCTCGCTGCCCGGCAGCGGGCCGATCTCGCCCGAGCAGGCCGCGGCCGCCACCCGGCGCCTCCGCGCCGGCGGGCCAGAGGCGCCGGTGACCCCGGACATCGCCCGGCGCGGGTCCAGGGCGCCCGAGGACCACCCGCCGCTGGTCGCCGCGTACACCGCGATCGCGGATCTCGCGCGGCGGCACGGCCTCCAGGTGGTCGCGGACGCCGGCTCGTCGATGGCGCTGGGCCACGAGCCGTACGCCGCCGCGACCCTGTCCTACGGGCTCGGCTCGGCGATCGGGGTCGCGGCGGGCCTCGCCCGGGCCGGTGAGCCGGCCCTCGCCGTCGTCGGCGACTTCGGGTTCGTGCACTCGGGCCTGCAGGGGCTGATGGAGGCCGTGCACCTGCGGCTGACGCTGCCAGTCGTGATCGTCAACGACTTCCAGTCGCGGCGGACGGGCGGCCAGGCCCACAGCATCACGCCGGGCCAGCCGGGCCGCCACGCGCTGTCCCTCCGGCGGATGCTGGAGGGCTGCGAGGTGCCGGCGGTGGAGACGCTGGCGGTCGGCCCGGGCACGCCGGCCGCGGAAGTGCTCGCATGCCTGGAGCGCGCGGCGGCCCGGCCGGGCGTGTCGGTGGCGCTGCTCGACCTGGAGTGAGCAGGCGGGCTACGTTCTGCCTCCGATGGAGCACCGAGGCCGCCGACCCGAAACCGGTTCCCCCGTGGAAGGGGTAACCGGCGCGGACCCGATCCTGGCCGAGCTGCACGAAGCCGCCGGGGAGCGCTACCGCTCGGGTCAGTACCCGGCGGGGATGGAGGCCGACCTCGGCGACCACTTCGACGCGGTCGCGGCCCGGCGCAGCCACCGGCAGGTGCGCCTGGACCTGCTGCTCTCGTCGCTGGACGACGCATCGCGGTTCGACGCGGACGCGCCGTGCGAGGAGCTCGCCCGGCAGCTCCAGGCGCACACGCGGGTGCTCCGCGAGCTGCTGGCGGAGCTGGTGGACGCCCTGGGCGCGGAGCGCACGGACGAGCTGAGCGCGCGGGTGGACCTGCTGCTGGAACAGGTGGCGCGGCGCGGCGCCGCCACCACGCCCGGCTAGCGCCGGGGTGGAGATCCACCAGGTCCTGGTGCGGGCGCTGCCCGCCAACGCCGTCACCAAGGACGCCCTCGCCCTGCGCCCGCTGCTCAGGCGGTTCGGGCCCTCCGAGGTGTTCAGCTTCCACCGCCCCGATCCGGGAGTGCCGGACGTCGCGCCGCTGGCGGCGTACGAGCGGCGGCCGGCCCACCCGTCCGGTGAGACGGTGCTGCTGCTCCACTCCTGGTTCGACCACGCCGGCGTCGTGCGCTTCCTGGAGGGGCGCCCGGAGCGGGTCCTGCTGCGCTACCACGGCGGGGCGCGGCCGGAGCAGTTCGAGCGCTTCGACCCCCGGTTCGCGCGCACCCTGCGGGCCGCGCGGGAGGAGATCCGGGGACTCCGGCACCGGGTGGACGGCGTCCTCACCGCCTCGCGGCACAACGCGGACGAGCTTCGCGGCCTCGGCTTCGAGCGGGTCGCCGTCGTGCCGCCGGTCGAGGACATGACGGCCCTGACCGCGGAGCCGGCGGGCGATGGAGGCGCGCTGCCGGCGATGGACGGCCCGGTCGTGACGTTCGTGGGCAGGCTGGCGCCGAACAAGGCGCACGAGCTCCTGATCCAGGCGTTCCACGTGCTCAAGACGTACCTCTGCCCCACCGCGCACCTCGTGCTCGCGGGAGAGCGCCGGTTCCACGCCGTGTACCGGCTGGCGCTCGAGCGCTACGTGGCCGAGCTGGCCCTGCCCGACGTGCACTTCACCGGGCCGCTCACGAACACGGCGCTGGCCGACCTGTACCGGCGCTCGGACGTCTTCCTGTGCATGAGCCGGTACGAGGGCTTCTGCGTCCCGCTCGTCGAGGCGATGGCGTTCGGCGTGCCGGTGGTGGCGTGGGGCGTGACCGCCGTGGGGGAGACCGTCGGCGACGCCGGCATCGTGCTCGACGAGCCCCGGCCGGCCCTCGCGGCCGAGGCGGTCGCGCGCGTCCTCGCCGACGGGGCGCTGCGGGCGCGGCTGCGGGCCCGCGCGGAGGCGCGGCTCCGCGAGTTCGACGCGGCGGCCGTCGGGCGGCGCATGGTCGCGAGCATCGAGGCCGTGCTCGGGTGAGGCTGCTGTTCGTCGTGCCCGGCCCGGCCGCCTTCCTCGGGGACGCGATGGCCGGGCTGGCCGCCCGCGGCCACGACGTCACCCTGCTGACGGCCGCCCCGGCGTGGACCGGCGCGGCCGGCATCGCCGTCCACGAGCTCCCCGTGGCGCCGGGACCATGGCTCCAGACCGGCGCGCGCCTGCACCGGCGCGTCTCGGAACGGCCCTGGGCGGCCGCCCCGCACGTGCAGCGCGAGTGGATCAGGCACCGCGGACCGCTGCTGCCGGCGGCCGGCGACTGGATCGCCGAGCGCGCCGCCGCCTTCGACCTGGCCGTCTTCGCTCCCTGCGCGAGCGCCACCACCTGGGCCGGCGTGCCGCTGGTCCACGCCCCGGTCGTCCTCCATCCCGCCCTGCGGGACGAGCCGGCGCTGCACCTGCCGGTCGTGGACGTCGTCCTCCGGATGGCCGGCGGTCTCGTGTTCGCGTCCAGCGAGGAGGCGGCCCTGGCCGGGCGCTTCGTGCGGACGCGTCCCTGGCTGGTGGTGGACGAGGGATCGCCGGTCGCGCTGGACCGCTACGAGCGGTTCCTGCGGAGCGGGGCTCGGCGTTAAGAGACCGCCGAGCCGATGCCGTCCGCCAGCAGGCACTCGGCGAGCGCCGTGACGGTGGGCTGGTCGAAGATCGTGTAGAGCAGCGCGCTCTCGAGATCGAACGTGTCGGCGGGCACGTGGGCCTGGAAGCGCTCCAGGATGCGGGTGATCACCTGCATCGCGAGCAGGCTGTAGCCGCCCAGCTCGAAGAAGTCGGTCGTGTCGGGATCGACCTCGCCTGGTTTCAGCCCCAGCGCGTCCACCCAGATCTCTGTGATCGACGCCACGATGGCGGGCAGGGACACGTCCCCCGTCGTGGTCTGCGGCCCGTCGGGATCCTCACTCATCGGAATCGCACGATCGGTCGAAACCCGGGGCCGGTCAACTGGCTCGTCCGTGTCGGGACCGCGCTCGTTGACCCCTCCCCCACTGACACCTATCGTCCCGGGTGCCTTGAGTGCTCACAGCGAGGACGTGAACGGCCACCGGCACGCGATCGTGCTCGCCGGTGGCAGAGGACAGCGTCTGTGGCCGCGCACCCGCGACCTGCCCAAGGCACTGGTGCCAGTGGGCGGGCACAGCATCCTGGAGATCATCCTGCGCCAGTCCTCGCTGTGAGCACTCAAGGCACCCGGGACGATAGGTGTCAGTGGGGGAGGGGTCAACGAGCGCGGTCCCGACACGGACGAGCCAGTTGACCGGCCCCGGGTTTCGACCGATCGTGCGATTCCGATGAGTGAGGATCCCGACGGGCCGCAGACCACGACGGGGGACGTGTCCCTGCCCGCCATCGTGGCGTCGCGCTGCGCACTGACCGTGGTGGCCAAGGAGCGCGAGATCGGCATCGATTCCGGCGTGCTGGACGTTGCCGGCGGACGGGTGCGCCGGATCTGGGAGAAGCCGCGGGTGACGGTGAGCATCGCGGCCGGCGTCTACGTCGCCGATCCGTCGATCCGCGCGCACCTGCGAGAGGACGCGGCCACCGACATGCCCGACCTGGTGTCATCGCTGATCGCGAACGGGCTGCCGGTCAACTGCTATCCCTGGCACGGCGAGTGGCACGACATCGGCACGACTGCGAGCCTGGACGAGGCCACGCTCGCGGTGGCGCGGCGGCCGGTGGCCTACCTCGCCGGCGGGGCGGCGGCCGGTCCCACCGGCGAGGAGAGGGAGGAGGCCGCTGACAACGGCCAGGCCGCCGGCGGCGGGGTCAGGCTGACGCTGGCGGAACCCGGCAGGTGAACGGGGACGGCCCCGCGGCCGGGCCGGTGGCGGCCTCCGCGGACCACCTCCTGGCGGCGCTGCGCACGCACCGGGTGTCCGCGCGGGAGCTGGCCGACTGGCACCTGCGCCGCGCCGCCGAGACCAGGGAGACCGTGAACTCGGTCGTGTGGTGGGACGAGGAGCGGGCGCGCGCCGAGGCCGCCTCCGCCGACGCGCGGATCGGGCGCGGCGACCAGGCTCCCCTCCTCGGGCTGCCCGTGACCTTCAAGGAGTCGATCGCGCTGCGCGGCTCCCCGATGACGCTCGGCGAGCGCTCGTTCATCGGCCGGCGGTGCACGATGGACTCGCCGCTGGTTTCGCGCGCCCGGCGGGCCGGGGCGGTCGTGCTCGGCAAGACGAACCTCGCCCACCTGCTGAGCGACTGGCAGACGGCCAACCCGGTGTACGGGCGCACCAACAACCCGCACGCGGCCGACCGCACCGCCGGGGGCAGCTCCGGGGGAGCCGCGGCGGTGGCCGCCGGCGTCACGCCCCTCGACATCGGGACCGACATGATCGGGTCGGTCCGGGTGCCGGCCGCGTTCTGCGGCGTGGTGGCGCACCGGCCCAGCGACGCGCTGCTGCCCCGGTCGGGCCAGGCCTCGGGCCTGGGCGATCCCGTCCCGATGGGCCCCGAGCTCCCGGCGCCGCGCGCGCGGCGCCTGGCGGACTTCCGGGTGGCGATCCTGCCGCGTCCGGCGTGGCTCCCCATGGCGGCCTCGGTCGTCCAGGCCCTGGAGGCCGTGGAGATGCGGCTGCGCGCGTCCGGCGCCGTGGTGGCGGTGACCCAGGCCCGCGGGTTCAGCGACCTGACGGGGCTGGCCGAGGTCGCGCTGGCCCTCGTCGCGTCCGGCATGAGGCTGAGCGGCGCCCAGCGCCGTGTCCTGGCCGCCGGCGCGCGCCGCCGCGGCGAGCGGTTCGACGAGGTGTTCGCCAGGGCGATGGAGGCGCCGGCGCACGAGCGCCGGCGGGCGGTGGCGGCCCGGCGCCGGTTCCGGGCGGCGCTCGACGAGCTCTTCAGGTGGTACGACGTGCTGGTCGCGCCGATCACGCTGACCCCGGCGTTCCGCCACCTGGCCGCGACCTCGGTCTGGCCCTCCCCGCTCCGCCCGGCGCCCCACCTCGACGTGGACGGCGCGGCGGTGTTCTACGGCTTCCAGCTGGTGCTGCCCGCGATCGCCAGCGTGCCCGGGCACGGAGCGACGGCGCTGCCCGTCGCGATCACGGGGGAGGGCCTCCCGATCGGCGTCCAGGTGATCGGTCCGTACCTGGAGGACCTGACGCCGATCGAGTTCGCCGTGCTCCTCTCGCGCCGCCTCGGGGTCACCGTCCAGTGACGCACGTGCTCGTGGTGCTGGACGGGTACGCGCCGGGCCTGGCCGGCGCCGAGCACATGGCCTGGCAGACCGCCAGCCACCTGGCCGAACGCGGCCATCGGGTGGCGGTGCTGGCCGCCAGCAGCCGGCCGGAGGCCCCGGGCCGCGTGCCCGTCCTGACGCCCGCCCACGCCCGGGCCGGGCTGCCGTGGGCGCCGGACGTCGTGCACCTGTTCGACCTGGCCCGGCCGGGTCTGGTGCCGCTCGCGCTGGAGGTGGCGCGGAGCTGCGGGGCCGTGCTCGCGGTCACGCCGGCCACCACGCCGGAGCTGTGGCCGGACCGCGAGCTGGCGACCGCCGCCTGCCGCGAGGCGGGCGTCGTGTTCGCGCTCACCGGCCACGAGACGCGCGAGCTCACGGCCGCCGGCGCGGTCCGGCAGCGCGTCCAGCGGATCGGACAGGGCCCGCAGCTGACGGGCAGGCCGGACCCCGGCGGCTTCCGCGCGGACCGGGACATCACGGGGCCCGCGGCGCTGTTCCTGGGCCGGCGCGCGCCGTTCAAGGGCTACCGGGCGTTCCTCGAGGCCGCTCCGCTCGTCTGGGCCCGGGAGCCGTCGGCGGTCATGGTGCTGGCCGGCCCGAGCTGGGAGGGCGGCGCGGAGGCCCCGCTCCCTCGCGGCGGACGGTTCTGCGACCTCGGGGTGCCCGACGGGCAGACCAAGCACAACGCGATCGCGGCCTGCGACGTGCTCTGCCTGCCGACGACCGCCGACGTGTTCCCGCTCGTGTTCGTCGAGGCGTGGGCGTGCGGGCGGCCGGTGGTCAGCGGGCGGTTCCCCGGGGTCGAGGAGGTCGTGCGCGACGAGGTGGACGGCCTGGTCGTGCCCTCCCGGCCGGACGCGATCGCGGCGGCCCTGCTGCGTCTGCTGGGCGACCCGGATCTGCGCGCCCGCATGGGCCGCGCGGGCCGGCGCCGCGTCGAGGCCGAGCTGGGTTGGGACCGGGTCGCCGAGCAGGTGGAGCGCGGCTACCGGTCGGCGGGAGCGGGAGGACGGACATGGACGCGGTGACGCGGGCACCGGCCTGGCGGGTGGCGCTCGCCGACACGACCCTCGGCGCCGAGGAGATCGAGGCGGTGACCGCCGTCCTGGCCTCGCGCTGGCTCTCGGCGGGCCCGGTGACCGCGGCCTTCGAGCGGGAGTTCGCCGCGGCGCTCGGCACGCCGGACGCGGTCGCGGTCAGCAGCGGCACGGCCGCGCTGCACCTGGCGATGCTGGCCCTGCCGCTGGAGGGCGGGGCCGAGGTGATCGTGCCCTCGCTCACGTTCGTCGCGTCCGCCTCGGCCGCCGTGCTGCGCGGCGCCCGGCCGGTGTTCGCCGACGTGCGTTCCGAGTCGGACCTGACGATCGACCCCGAGCACGTGCGGGACCTCGTCACCCCCCGCACGCGGGCCATCGTCGTCATGCACTACGGCGGCTTCCCCTGCGACATGGAGGCGCTGTCGGCCATCGCCCGCGACCACGGCATCCCGCTGATCGAGGACGCCGCCCACGCGCCCGCCGTCCGCGCCGGCGGCCGGATGCTGGGGACGGTCGGCGACATCGGATGCTTCAGCTTCCACGTGGCCAAGAACGTGACCACCGGCGAGGGCGGGATGGTCGTGGCCTCGGACCCGGAGGTGCTGGCACAGGTCCGGATGCTGCGGTCGCACTGCGTCACCGCCTCGTCCTGGGACCGCGCGCGCGGCACGACGACCGGCTACGACGTCGTCGGCGCCGGCCTGAACTACCGGCCGACCGAGATCTCGTCGGCCATCGGCAGGGTCCAGCTCGGCCGGCTGGCCGCCGATCGCCGGCGCCGCGAGGCGCTCGTCGCGGCCTACCGGGCCGGGCTGGCCCGCGTCCCCGGGCTGGTGCTCCCCTTCGCGGAGCACCGGGGGGACGCCGCCCACCACCTGCTGGCCGTCCTGCTGCCGGCGGGGGCCGGCCGGGCCGCCGTCCAGGCGGCGCTGCGCGAGGCCGGGGTGCAGACGTCCGTCCACTACCCGCCGACGCACCGGCTCTCGTTCTACGCGCGTGCCCATCCGGCCGGGCCGCTGCCCGTGACCGACGCGGTGGCCGGGCGGCTGCTGAGCCTGCCCCTGCACGCCCGCATGACGGTCGCGGACGTCGAGCACGTGGCCGGCGCGCTGGAGCGGGCCCTCCGGTGACGTTCACCACGACCGGCGGCCGCCTGCTCCGCGCCGGCCGGCCGTTCGTGGCGCTGGGGGTCAACCACCTGCCGTCGCGGGCGGGCTGCCGGATGTGGAGCGAGTGGGACCCGGACGCGCTGCGCGCGGACTTCGCGGCGATGGCGGGCGCCGGGCTCAACACCGTTCGCCTGTTCCTGTTCTGGCGCGACCTGGAGCCGGAGCCGGGCGGACCGGACGAGGAGCGGCTGGGGCGCGTCCGCCACGCGGTCGAGCTGGCGGGCGAGCACGGCCTCGCCTGCGTCCTGTCCCTCCTGACCATCTGGATGAACGGCCAGCGGCTGGACGTGCCCTGGCGGCAGGGGCGCAGCCTGTGGCGCGACCCCGGGATGCTGGAGAGCGAGGAGCGGTACGCGCGGGCCGTGGCCCGGACCGTTCGCGATCTCGACAACGTCCTGGCTCTGGACCTCGGGGACGAGGTCGCCAACGTGGACCCGCGGGACTCCGCGTCGCTCTCCCCGGCGGAGGTGCGGGCGTGGTACCGGCGGCTGGCCGGCGCCATTCGGGACGAGGCGCCGCACCTGCTGGTGATGCAGGCGAACGACACGTCGGGCGTGCTCGGGGCCTCCCCGTTCGGGCCGGACAACGGGGAACCGCTCGACCTCGCCGCGGTGCACGGCTTCCCCGCCTGGGCGCCCGGGCACGTCGAGTCCACCGTGAGCTTCAAGGCCACGAACCTGGTGCCGTTCCTGGTCAGGTACGCGGGCGCCTTCGGCGTCCCCCTGGTGGACGAGCTGGGCAGCTACGGCGCCGACGACGCCGTGAGCGCGGCCTACCTGGGCGCCGCGGGCGCGTCCGCGATCGCGGGCGGCGCCTCGGGCCTGATCGTGTGGTGCTGGCAGGACATCGCGGCGGCGGACGACCCGTACCGCGAGCGGCCGGGCGAGCGGTCGGTCGGACTGACCAGGCTCGACGGCAGCCACAAGCCGCAGTTGGAGGCGTATCGACGGCTGGCGGCCGCCGGCGACCTGGCCCGCTTCGAGCGGGACCGGGCGCCGGTGGCCCTCTACCTCCCGGAGCGCGTGCGGGCGGCCGGCGACAGCTACCTGGACGCCGGCGCCGGGACGACCGCCGTCCTGTACGCCCACCTGCTGCTGACCAGGGCGCACCTCCCCTTCGACGTCGTCCACGGCGACCTCGACGGCTACGCCCTCGCAGTGTGCCCGTCGGTCCGGCACCTGACGCTGCGCGACCGCGAGCGCCTGTCGGCCCACGCCGAGCGCGGCGGCACGGTCTACCTCTCCCTCGGCAGCCACCTGCACGGCTTTCCCGGCCCGCAGCTCGCGGGGGTCGAGGTCGTGGACTTCTCCCTGCTCACGGAGGCCACGTCGTGGTTCACCTGGGACGGGGAGTGCTGGCCGCTCGACTGGGAGGCGGGCGGCGCCCGCCCCGCGACCCTCAGGGCCATCGACGCGGAGGTCCTGGCCGAGTACCGCGACGGGTCGCCGGCCGTCACCGCGCATCGCGCCGGCCGGGGCCACGTGGTGCTCTGCGGCGCGCCGCTCGAGGCGCAGCTGGACCGGCCCGGCAGGCTGGAGGCGCTGCCGTGGGAGCGCCTGTACCGGCGCATCGCCGCCCTGGCCGGCGTGACGCCGCCCGTCTCCTGCGCGTGCCCGTCGGTCGAGGTGGTCGCCGGCCGGGTCGAGGGCTGCCGCGCGGCCGTGGCGATCAACCACGGCTCCGCCGCGGTCGAGGCCGACCTGGCCTGGAGCGACCGCGGCCGGGCCCGGTCGCTGGGGCTCGTGCTGGAGGGCAAGGGCTGGCAGGTGGTGCCGCTGACGTGACCGCCAACCGCCTGGGCGCCGCGATCATGACGCACCCGCGCCGGCTGGAGCTGGCCCGCGGCCTGGCCGCGTCGCTCGCCCCGGAGCCGGTGCGGATCGTGGTCGACCCGAAGCCGGACGAGCCGCCCGGGCTCCTGCGCACGTCGATGTGCGCGTGGTCGGCGATCGAGCCGGGGACGACGCACCACCTGGTGTTCCAGGACGACGTCGAGGTCGCCCCCGGCTTCCTCGCGCGGGTCCGAGCCGACGTCGAGGCGCATCCCGACGCCGCGCTGGCGTACTTCGCGAACTGGGACTCGCTGGACGGGGCGGCGGTCCGCCTGGGCGTCTTCTGCCGCGCCGACTGGGTGGAGACGACCTCGTACTGGACGCCGGCGCAGGCGCTGGTCCTGCCGGTGGACGTCGCGCGAGCCTACGTCCGGTTCGGCGCCGGGATGCCCGTGGACCTGTTCGACGACATCGTCATCGGCCGGCTGCTGTCCTCGACGGGCGTCGCCGCGCTCATCTCGGTTCCCTCGCTGGTGGACCACCGGGAGCTGCCCAGCCTGGCCAGGCCGGACGGCGCCCACCTGGGCCCGGCGTGCTTCCAGCCCGCGCTGGCCGCGCGGCGCCCGCCGGCGGGTCCCCCGCTGGCGCTGCCGGCCATCCCGATGCTGGTGCGGGGCCGCGCCATGTGCGCGTACGAGGACGGCAGGACCGGGCCGTGGCGCACGCGGCGCTGGCGGCTCGTCCCCGCCGCCGCGCACCTGGACAGGCTCGGCCACGGGGCGGGGCGGCGGGCGGCGGCGTTCGCGGCCGCGCTCCGGGCGCTGCCCCGGGACGTGGACCCCCGTCTGCTGCGCGCCCTGCGTGAGCTGTGGCTGACCGCGTACGCGATCGGCGCGGAGTCGGCCAGGCTGGCCGGCGAGCGCCGGGCGGCGAGCGACGGCGACGAGCCCTGGCGCCGGTGCGAGGAGGGCGCGCTCGCCTCCCTCGCGGCGGGGGCGGCCGGGACCGGCCTGGAACGGCGGGACGCCGCCTCGCTCTCCGGGGAGCTGCGCCTGCTGTGCGCCGAGGCGGCCGAGGACGGGGCCGCCGCGGCGATTCGCTCATAGATG
>VBJR01000100.1:44111-45471 GCA_005880175.1 Chloroflexota bacterium | reverse complement strand
TCCACGAGCTGCGCCGTCTCGCTCTGGAACGCCTGGTCGAACTGCGACCCCTTGCCGACCGCGATCAGCGACAGGCTCTCGTTCGTGTTCGCGTCGTAGACGATGGAGCGGGCGTTCCACAGGTTGAAGAGGCGGCTGTACGACTGGTCCTCGCCAGCCCGGATCGACTGCGCCGCCGCATACGTGCCCACGGCGCCGCCTCCGGACACGACGAGCAGCAGCGCCGTCGCCGCCAGCAAGCGGCTGTTCCGCCGGCGCCGGAACTTCGCGGTCACGAATCGCTGCGTCTTGACCAGCAGCCACAGCAGCAGCAGGGCCACGCCCGCGTACAGCAGCAGCATCCCGGCCATCACCTGGAGCACGACGTTGGCCCCGGTCAGGTCGGCCGCGTACAGCTCGCGCAGCCCGTCGACCTGGGCCAGGATGCCACCCGGCCCGTGCATCAGGTTCGTGGCCGCCTGGAGGTAGACCGTGCCGCCGGCCACGTCCGTGGACTCGAGGGCGCCGGCTGTCGTGACCAGAGAGGTGTAGTAGCCGATGGACTGGGCGATGGCCTGGAGCCGCTGCGTCTGCTCGGCGCTGACGCCCGACTGGTCCGTCGCCCGCTGCAGCTCCCGGCTGGCGGCGGCGACATCGGCGGCGTAGCGGAACTGCGGGTCGTCCGGGTTGATGCGGCCCAGCAGGTCGAGGTTGGTCGCCGCCGACTCGGTGTCGAACTGGAGCTGCGACACCGAGCCGTTGCCGGTGTCCCCGGCCAGGTAGGCGCTGGCGGCGTTCCGGTCCGCGTCGGCCAGCCAGGCGTGGACGTGCTGCATGCCGACCACGTCGGGGACGGTCCGCTGCTGGATGCCGTTCACGGTTGTCAGCGCCGTGAACAGCGCGCCGGTGCCGATCAGCATGAGCGCGATCGCCACCGCGGCGATCACCACGGAGAGCATTCGCAGGTGCCCTGGCGTCGTCGCCGTGCGCCGGCGCGTCTCCTCCACCCATTGACGTAGCGGGCGCCTGGCCGGCATTCGATCGACTGTGTCCAGTCCCATCTCTCGTTCTCTCTCTCCCGACGGCAACCGGCTCGCGAGCGCAGCCTCGCTCGCGAGCCGGTCTGTCCTCTTCTCCCTGGGGGAAACCTTGGCGCTGACGCCCTGGGGGGGCAGTATACTGCACGTTTTTGCGCGGTTGGAAGTGATCTGCGCTGTCTGGTGCACTTTACCTACGCCGCGTGACCAGGATCACAACCACGACCGCCGCGATGATCAGCCACGCCAGCACGGTGGAGAGCGTGGAGGCGCTCGGCCGGGGCAGCCGCGGCGGGAGCGGCGGATGGCGCAGGGTCTGCACCGCGATGATCAGGAGCAGGACG
>VBJR01000100.1:0-44072 GCA_005880175.1 Chloroflexota bacterium | reverse complement strand
CCTGTGTTAGAACCGTCGCAATGACCGCGCTCCCTCACCGTCAGCTGGGCACGTCGGGCATCCAGGTCTCGGTCGTGGCGCTCGGCTCCTGGCAGACGTACGAACGGATCTCCCGCGAGGCGGGCGCGGCCGTCCTCGCCAGGGCGCGCGAAGACGGCGTGGACTTCCTGGAGGTCGCGCGCTACGACGACCAGACCGGCACGGCGCCGCTGCGGACGGGCTACTCGGAGGTGGTGTTCGGCGAGATCTTCCGGGCCTGCGGCTGGCCGCGTGACGAGGTGGTGATCGCCGACAAGCTGTGGTGGGAGTTCTGGCCCGAGCAGAGCGCGGCCCAGGAGCTGGAGGCGTCGCTGGCGCGGACGGGCCTGGACCGCTTCGACTTCATCTACTCCGACCCGCCGCCGGCCGACCTGCCGATGGAGGAGGTGGTGGCGGCCGTCGGCGCCCTGGTCACGTCGGGGAAGGTGCGCGCGTGGGGCATCGTGAACTGGCCGGCCGAGCGCATCGCCGAGGCGGGCCGGGTGGCCACCGCGATGGGGGTGCCGGGCCCGTCAGCGGCCCAGCTCGTGTACGGGCTGGTCCGCCGCTCGATCGTGGACGACCCGGCGATGGCCGCCGCCCTGGGCTTGTGCCGGGCGAGCGTGGTGGCCTCGTGGGCGCTCGCGGGCGGCGTGCTGACGGGCAAGTACGCGGCCCGCGGCGCGTCCGGCCGCCACGCCGGGACGCTCGACGCGCCGCGCGTCCAGCGGGCCCTGCGGGCGGTGGAGCCGCTGCGGGCGCTGGCCGCGGAGGTGGGCACGACGCCCGCGGCGCTCGCGATCGCGTTCGCGCTGGCCAACCCGGATGTCGCGACCGTCCTCTGCGGCGCGACCAGCCCGGACCAGGTCACCGAGAACGCGCGCGGCGCGGAGGTCCTGGCCGCGCTGAGCGAGACGGACCTGGCCGCGCTGACCCGCATCGGCGCCGGCGAGGGCTAGCGCCCGGGTCCTCGCGAGGCCCCGCGGGTTCCGGGATGCGGGAACCCATCGTTGACACCGGCGCTCGGCGGCCCACAGCATGTTCGGCAGTTCACGGACCCTCCCCGCGTGGGGAGGGAGTTCAGGAGAGGGATGATGGACGTCGCAGCACCGAGGCCCGGCGGTTCGATCCTGGGGCACCCCGTCAGGAGGACCGAGGACGTACGCCTGATCACCGGGGCCGGCCGGTACGCCGACGACGTCCCCGCCCGCGCCGACGCGGTCCACGCGGTGTTCGTCCGCTCGGTCGTGGCCCACGCCCGGCTGGTGGCCGTGGACACGTCGGCGGCCGAGGCTCGGCCGGACGTGGTGGCGGTCCACACGGCGGCCACGCTCGACCTGCCCGCCCGCAAGGGCTTCGAGGCGATCCCCGACGCGTTCACCCGGCCCGAGCTGGCCCGCGACCGGGTCCGCTTCGTCGGCGAGCCGGTCGCGGTCGTGGTCGCCACCAGCCGCGCCGCCGCCGAGGACGCGGCCGAGCTGGTCCTGGTCGAGTACGACCCGCTGCCCGCGGTGATCGACCCCGAGGCCGCCCGGGCGGAGGGCACCGCCGTCCTCTTCGAGGCGGCCGGCACCAACGTCTGCCACGAGATGCAGCCGCGCGGCGACGGCGACGCGCTCGACGGCGCCGAGGTCACCGTCCGGCTGCGCTTCCGCAGCCAGCGGCTGGCGCCGAGGCGACCGGCGGCCTGACCGTGCGGGCGTCCTGCCAGGGCACGTTCGCCGTGCGCGGCGTGCTCTGCCAGTCGCTGGGCCTGGCGCCCGAGCAGGTCCGCGTGATCGCGGCCGACGTCGGCGGCGGCTTCGGGCCCAAGTTCGCCGTCTATCCCGAGCAGGTCGTGGTGGCGGCGCTGGCGCACCGCCTCGGCCGGCAGGTGCGCTGGGTCGAGACCCGGTCCGAGAACCTCCTGAACATGGCCCACGGGCGCGCCCAGACCCAGGAGCTGGAGGTGGGGGCCCGCCGCGACGGCACGCTGGTCGGGCTGCGCGTCCGCATCCTGCAGGACGCCGGCGCCTACCCGATGATCAGCGCCTGGCTGCCCAACCTCACCGCGATGATGATGTCGGGCGTCTACCAGCTGCCGCGGTTCGAGGCGACCGGCGCCAGCGTCGTGACGAACACGACCCCGGTGTCCGCGTACCGGGGCGCCGGCCGGCCCGAGGCGGCCTCGCTGCTGGAGCGGGCGATGGACCTGGTCGCCGCGGAGGTCGGGATCGATCCGGCCGAGGTGCGCCGGCGCAACTTCATCGATCCGGGCGCGTTCCCGGTCACGACCATCTCCGGCGCTCAGTACGACAGCGGCGACTACGGCGCGGCGCTGGAGCGGGCGCTGGAGGTGGTCGGCTACGAGGAGCGGCGCCGGGAGCAGGCCGAGCGGCGGGCCAGCGGCGACCGCCGGCTGCTGGGCATCGGCATGTCGACGTACGTCGAGGTCACCGGCGCGATCCTGGTCGAGTACGGCTCGGTGCGGCTGGCGCCGGACGGCGGGATCACCGTCCTGGCCGGTACGACGCCGAGCGGCCAGGGCCACGAGACCACGTTCGCGCAGCTGGCGGCCGAGCGGTTCCAGGTGCCGATGAGCCAGGTGTCGGTCGTCCACTCGGACACGGCGGTGGTCAGCCGCGGGTTCGGCACCGTGGGCTCGCGGAGCATGCAGATCGGCGGCTCGGCCGTCAACGACGCGTGCCTGGCGGTGATCGAGGAGGCGCGGAAGCTGGCCGGCGAGCTGCTGGAGGTGGACGCGGCCGACCTCGAGGTGGCGGACGGCGGCCTCCGCGTGGTCGGCGTCCCGGCGTCGAGCGTCACCTGGGCGGCGCTGGCCGAGCGGGCCGGGCCGGAGGGCCTCCGGGCCGAGACCGACTTCTCCCAGACCGGCTCGACGTTCCCGTTCGGCGCCCACGTCGCGCTGGTCGAGGTGGACCTGGACACGGGCGACGTGCGGCACCTCCGCCACGTCGCCGTGGACGACTGCGGCCGGGTCCTCAACCCGCTGCTCGTCCAGGGCCAGCAGCACGGCGGCGTCGCCCAGGGCGCGGCGCAGGCGCTGTACGAGGAGGTCGTCCACGACCCGGACGGCACCCCGCGCACCGCGAGCCTGATCGACTACGCGGTGCCGACGGCGAACGAGCTGCCCGCGGTCGAGGCCAGCGGGACCGTCACGCCCACCCCGCTCAACCCGCTCGGCGTGAAGGGCATCGGCGAGTCGGGCACGATCGGGGCCGGGCCGGCCGTCCACAACGCGGTGCTGGACGCGCTGGCGCCGCTCGGCATCGCCCACCTGGACATGCCGCTCACGCCCGAGAAGGTGTGGCGGGCGGCGCGGGCCGCCGGCGCCTGATCGCGGCGGCCCGGCCGGCCGGCCTGTGGAAAACAGGTGGGTACAACCTGTGGAAACCGGCCGCCCGGATGTCCGGATGCGTCCGCTGCTGGGGCCGCCGGCGGCCCATCATCGGGGCGATGAGCAACTTCTCGGCCGTCGTGACGACCGGCATCTACTGCCGTCCCGGCTGCGCCGGCCGGCCGCTGCCCGAGAATGTCCGCCCGTTCGACCTGGCCGCGGCGGCGGAGGCCGCCGGCTACCGCGCCTGCCTGCGCTGCCGGCCCTACCGCACGGAGCCGATCGCCCACCTGGCCGCGCCGGAGCTGGTCTGCCGCGCGGTGCAGCTCGTCCTCGGCGGCGCCCTCGACGGCGGCACCGAGGACGACCTGGGCGCCCGCCTCGCGATCTCCGCCCGCCACCTGCGCCGGCTGTTCGGCGAGCACCTCGGGGTGACGCCCGACCAGCTCGCCCGCTCGCGGCGGGCACATTTCGCCCGCCGGCTGCTCGACGACACCGACCTGCCGGTGGTGGACGTCGCGTTCGCGTCGGGGTTCGGCAGCGTCAGGCAGCTCAACCGCGCGTGCCGGGACGTGTTCCGGGCCGCGCCGGGCGAGCTGCGCGCGCGGCGCCGGTCCCGCGACCGCCTGGCCGCCGACGGCGGGCTCGCGCTGCGCCTGCCCTTCCAGCCGCCGCTGGAGTGGGAGGCGATGCTGGCGTACCTCCGCGCCCGGGCGATCGCCGGCGTCGAGAGCGCGGCCGGCGGCGCGTACCGGCGGACCGTGCGCGTCGACGGCGATCCCGGCGTCCTGGAGCTGGCGCCGGGCGGCCCCGACCACCTCGTCCTGCGCGCGCACCTGCCCCACTGGGAGGGCCTGATCCACGTCGTGCAGCGGGCCCGGCGCATCTTCGCCCTCGACGCCGACGTCGAATCCGCCAATCGCCACCTCGACGCCGACCCGGCCGCCGGCCCGCTGGTGCGTGCCCGGCCCGGCCTGCGCCCGCCCGGGATGTGGGACCCGTTCGAGACGGGCGTGCGCGCGATCGTCGGCCAGCAGGTCAGCGTGGCCGGCGCCGGCACGCTGACCGCCCGGATCGCGGCCCGCCACGGGACGCCGGTCCCCGGGCTGGAGGCGATGGGCCTGACGCACCTGTTCCCGCCGGCGGAGGTGCTGGCCGAGGCCGACCTGGGCGGCCTCGGGCTGACCACCTCCCGGGCCGCGGCGATCGGGGCGTTCGCGCGGGCCGTCGCGGACGGCGCCGTGCGGCTCGACCGCGGCAGCCCGCTGGACGAGCTGGTCGAGTCGATCGCGGCCGTGCCCGGCCTGGGCCCGTGGACGGCGCACTACCTCGCCCTGCGCATGGGCGAGCCGGACGCGTTCCCGGCCGCGGACCTCGGCGTGCGGCGCGCGCTCGCGGCCGCGCTGGACCGCCCGGTGACCGCGCGTGACGCCGCGGCGCTGGCCGAGGCCTGGCGGCCCTGGCGGGCGCATGTTGCGATCCACCTCTGGTTGACGCCGGGCCCCGTTATCCTGACCCGGTGACACAGGCCGGTCGACGCGTGCTGGGGACCCGCAAGGTGCCGCGCGCCGTCCGGGAGTCGCAGATGCTGGAGGTCGCGGGCAGCGTGTTCGCCGCGCGGGGGTTCCACGAGGCGTCGATGGACGAGATCGCGGACGCCGCCGACATCTCCAAGCCGATGCTCTACAACTACTTCGGCTCCAAGGAGGGCCTGTACTTCGCGTACGTGGACCTCTCGTACCGGCAGATCGTGACGGCGATCGACGAGGCGGTGGCGGAGGCCGTGGCGGGGGGCGACGGGCCCGAGCGGCAGTTGCGGACGGGCGTGCGCGCGTACTACCGGTACATCGGAGCGCACCAGGACGCGTTCCGGGTCCTGTTCCGCGAGATGGGCGACCCGGGCGGCAAGCTGGCCGGCCAGCGCCACCGCCTCAGCCGCCGCGTGGCCGTCGCGATCGACGGCATCCTGCGCGGCGCCGGGGGACCGCCGCGGGCGGAGATCAGCACGGACGCGCTGGCGGAGGCGTTCCTGGGCGCCGCCCGCTCGCTGGCCGACTGGTGGCTGGACCACTCGCAGGTGCCCGCCGACGACATCGCCGATCAGCTGCTCGACCTCACCCTGACGGGCCTCCGGGGACTGACCAGCCCCCGGCTTGACACAAACTTACCTGAAGGTAATATGACTCGAGGGTAAGTTCGTCCGTTCGGAAGTGGAGGGAGAGAGATTGATCAAACGCCTCCTCGTCTCGCTGGTCGCGCTCGGCGCCGTCCTGGCGTCGATGGTCGGGACGGAGCCGGCGCAGGCCGGCGGCAGCACACCGGTCCTGATCGTGGGCGGCCTCACCGAGCCGCAGGCCTTCCTGAACACGCTCCAGGGCCGCCTCGAGGGCGCCGGCCTCACCGTGTTCACGATGGCGCTGCCCGGCGCGATCCCGGGCACGCAGGACATCGCCGTGTCCGCCCAGGCGGTTGCCGCGCGGGCCCGGGCGATCCTGGTCCAGACCGGCGCCGCGAAGCTGGACGTGGTCGGCCACTCCGAGGGCGGGCTGGCCCTGCGCTACTACGTCAAGAACCTGGGCGGCGCGGCGCAGGTGCGCCGCTACGTCAGCCTGGCCACGCCGCAGCACGGCACGCGGCTCGCCAACATCATCGGGACGTTCCCGATCGTGGGCCAGCTCGCGGGCGCGCTCTGCACGGCGTGCGCCCAGATGGCGGTCGGTTCGGCGTTCCTGACAGCGCTGGACAGCCCGACCGACGTGCCGGGCGGCGTCGCGTACACGGCCCTGGGCACCCGGTTCGACGAGCTCGTCGTGCCCGCCCCGCAGGCCTCGTTCCTCCAGGACGGCGGCACCAACGCGAGCGTGCAGCAGTTCTGCCCCAACGACGTCGTGTTCCACGTCGGCATGCTCACCGACCGCGCGGCCGCCGGGCTCACGATCAGCGCCCTGCGCGGGGGGCCCCTGGCCACCTCCTGCTGACCCCCTTCTGCTAACGAGGCCGGGCCCGGACCCCTTTTGGGCTCGGCCTCCAGGTACGCTCTGCCGGCGATGCCGGAGCGGTTCCGCAACCCGGTGCTGCCGGGCTTCCACCCCGACCCCTCGATCTGCCGGGTCGGCGAGGACTACTACCTCGTCACCTCGACGTTCGAGTACTTCCCGGGCCTCCCGGTCCACCACAGCCGCGACCTGGTCCACTGGCGACCGATCGGCCACGTCCTGGACCGGCCGAGCCAGCTCGACCTCGACGGCGTGCGCCCGTCGGGCGGCCTGTACGCCCCGACGATCCGCCACCACGACGGCACGTTCTTCGTCGTCTGCACCCTGGTGGGCGGCAGGCGCCGCTCCGGGAACTTCCTCGTGACCGCGACCGACCCGGCCGGCCCGTGGTCGGAGCCGGCCTGGCTCGAGGGCGCCGAGGGCTTCGACCCATCGCTGCTGTTCGACGGCGACGGCCGGGCGTGGTTCCACGCCTGCCGCCAGGTGCGCTGGCCGTCGCGGACAGGCCAGACGGAGGTGTGGCTGCAGGAGCTGGACCCGCGGCGCCCGGCGCTCACGGGCCGGCGGCGGGTGCTGTGGAGCGGGGCGCTGGCGAACGCGACCTGGGCGGAGGGGCCGCACCTGTACCGGGCGGACGGCCGCTACCACCTGGTCGCGGCGGAGGGCGGCACCGAGCACGACCACGCGGTGACGGCGGCGCGCGCGGACCGTGTCACCGGCCCCTACGAGGGCAGCACGCGCAACCCCGTGCTGACCCACCGCCACTTCGGCCGGAGCCATCCCGTGGTCGGGCCTGGCCACGCGGACCTGGTCGAGACGCCGGCCGGGGAGTGGTGGGCCGTCCTGCTGGCGCGGCGGGCGTACGGCGGGCCGTTCACGAACCTGGGCCGGGAGACGTTCCTGGTCCCGGTCGCGTGGGAGGACGGCTGGCCGGTCTTCTGCCCCGGCGTCGGGCAGGTGCCGCTGGACCTGGAGGGCCCGGACCTGCCCCCGCTCCCCTGGCCGCCGAAGCCGGCCCGCGACGACTTCGACGCGCCGGTCCTGGGCCCGGTGTGGAGCGTGGTGCGCACGCCGCGCGAGGAGTCCTGGACGCTGAGCGAGCGGCCGGGCCACCTGCGTCTGCGGCTGCGGCCGGAGACGCTGGCCGGCCGCGCCCACCCGTCGTTCGTGGCGCGACCGCTGGAGCACATGGACTTCGCGGCGGAGGCGGCCCTGGAGTTCGAGCCGGAGGCCGGCGACGACTGCGCCGGCCTCGCGCTGCGGCTGAACGACGACCACCACGTGCAGCTGGTGGTGACGGGCCGGGCGGCGGCGCGGGTCGTGCGGGCGGTCGTCCGCGAGGGCGAGGACCCGGCCCGGGTGGTGGCCGAGGCGCCGGCCGGGGCGGGCCGCGTCCTCCTGGGGGTGCGGGCGCGGGGGCAGGACTACGAGCTGCGGTTCGGCGCCGGCCCGGACGCCTGGCGGACGCTGGCGCGAGTGGACGGCCGCCTGCTCAGCTCGCACCCGTCGGGCGTGTTCGTGGGCACGGTGGTCGGCATGTACGCGAGCGGGAACGGCCGCCGGAGCGCTGGCCGCGCGGACTTCGACTGGTTCGAGTACCGGGGGCTGTAGCCGTCCCTGGGCGGCGGGGACCGCTCACTCCTGGTGCCGGCGCTGCGCCCTGGTGCCTTGCCGTACGCCTGCCACCCCTCAGCCCGGTCGAGGGGTGTCTGCGGCACGGCAAGGGCCAGTCGTTGCACAGAAGTGGCACAGTGTTAGCCCACCGGAGGCCCCCTTCGGTGTCAGGCTCTCCCGGACTCGGCGCCGGCACCAGGCGCGCCACGCGGCCCCCGGCGCGTGACGCCTACCGGACCGGGGCCGTGCTCTGGCGGACCACCAGGCTCGTGGCCAGGTCGATGCGCAGGTTCGCCGGGCGCTCGCCCCGGCTGATGCTCACCACCAGCCGCGCGGCCGCCTCCGCCATCTCGATCAGCGGCTGCCGGATCGTGGTCAGCGGCGGTCCGGCCCACACGGCGACCGGCAGGTCGTCGTACCCGACCACGCTCAGCTGGCCCGGGATGCGCACGCCCCGGGCCCGGGCCGCCTCGTACAGGCCCAGCGCCTGGAGGTCGCTCCCCGCGAAGATCGCGGTCGGCGGCTCGGGGAGCCGGAGGAGGGCCATGCCGTTGTCGTACCCGCCCTCGACGTGGAAGTTGCCCGACCGGATCAGCGCGGGATCCACGGACAGCCCGGCCGTCTCCATCGCGGCCCGGTAGCCGTCGAGCCGGGCGCGGCTGCACATCATCGTCGGCGGGCCGGCGATGACGCCGATCCGGCGGTGGCCGAGCTCGATCAGGTGCCGGGTCGCCGCCACCCCGCCGCTCCAGTTGGCCGAGCCGATCGAGGGCACGTCCTCGCCCGGGTCGCCGGCCGGGTCCACGACCACGAACGGGATGTTGCGCGTCGTCAGCTGCGTGCGCTGGGCCGGGCTCAGGTCGGACAGCACCAGGATCACGCCGGTCGGGCGGCGGGCGAACACGCCGTCCACCCAGCTCTGCCCGGGCGTCGTGCTGCCCGCGCTCTCCGACAGGACCACGTTGAGCCCCTCGTCGTGGGCGACCCGGGTCACGCCCTTGATGACCTCGACGGCCCAGGCGCTGTCCAGCTCGTGGAAGATCAGGTCGAGCATCGGCGAGGGGTTCGCCCTGGCGTTCCCGCGCCGCTGGTAGCCGTGCTGGCGGATGAGCGCCTCGACCCGGGCGCGGGTGTGGGGCGCCACGTCGGCCCGCCCGTTGAGGACCTTGGACACGGTCGGGGCCGAGACTCCCGCCTCTTTCGCGATCTTTGCGATCGTCGCCGGGCCGGAGCGGCCCGACCGCCCGCGCTGAGGAGACCGCGACACGCTCATGGTGCAACTGTAGCGCGCGCGCCGATCCAGTCGTCAGTTGGGACGAAACTTTCGCATGCCGGAGACCACCCAGACGTGCGCCAGGGGTCCGGAATCGGCCAGCGCCCACGCCTCGACGGCCAGGCCCTGCTCCTCCAGCAGCCCGCGCACCCCCGGCAGCAGGAACGTCAGGTAGTACATCACGAACGGGGGCGACACGAGCAGGTTGCGGACGTGCATCGCCGCGTTGAAGCCGCGCGCCAGCCAGTAGCGGGCCGACCAGGGCGGCGGCATCCAGGAGGTGACGAAGACGAGCCGGCCGCCCGGCCGCAGGAGCCCCGCCGCCTGGGCGACGAGCCGGGGCTGGTCGCGCTCCAGGAAGTGGCCGGTCGCCCCGAAGCAGACGACGACGTCGAACTCCGGCCCGAACGGGACGCGGCTGACGTCCAGCCCGACCACGCGGTCGCGGCACAGCGGGCGCAGCATGGCCATGCCCGCGCCGGTGCCGCAGCACAGGTCCAGGCCCGAGGCGAAGGGGGCGTGGGGGGCGAGGAACGCGGCGACCGCGTCGAGGATCGCGGCCGGGGTCCGGAACGGCGTGTGGTCGAACTTGGGCGCGAGCAGGTCGTAGCCGCGCTCGGTCGAGGACAGCGCCTGGACCGCCAGCTCGCGCAGCGTCGGCCCCTCGGGATGGAACATCGCGAACTCGACTCTACGGGCGGTGGTAGGCTGCCAGGGTGTCTCCGGGGGTGTCGCGCGAGCTGTCCGGCGTGCCCCGGCTCGACGGCGTCCTGCTCACCGCGCCGGAGGCGCTGGCCGCCGCGGCGGACGACTTCGGCCACGCGGTCCACCGGCCACCAGCAGCGGTCCTGCGCCCCGGCTCGCCCGACGACGTCGCCGCGATCGTCCGCTACGCGGGCGCGCACGACCTGCAGGTCGCCTGCCGGGGCCGCGGCCACGCGACCGCCGGGCAGGCCCAGGCGCCGGGCGGGATCGTGGTCGAGTCCGGCGCCCTGGCGGCGATCCACGAGATCGACCCGGGCGCCGCGGTGGTGGACGCCGGGGTGACCTGGCGCGAGCTGATCGACGCGACGCTGGCCCGGGGCCTGACGCCCCCGGTCATGACCGACTACCTGGACCTGTCGGTCGGCGGCACGCTGTCCGGCGGGGGCATCGGCGGCGCCTCGCATCGCTTCGGCGCGCAGGTGGACAACGTGCTCGAGCTGGAGGTCGTCACCGGCGACGGCGTCCTCCGCTCCTGCTCCCTCGAGCGCGACCCCGACCTGTTCGACGCGGTCCTGGGCGGCCTCGGCCAGTTCGCGATCATCGTCCGGGCGACGCTGCGCCTCGAGCCCGCCAGCCCGGTCGCGCGCGTCTACGACCTCGCGTACCCGAGCCTGGAGGCGTTCACGGCGGACGCCGCGGCGCTGGCGCTCGACGGGCGCTTCGACCACGCCCAGGGGCAGGCGGACCCGGTCGCGGGCGGCGGCTGGACGTGGCAGCTGGCCGCGGTCAGCTACCACGCGCCGCCGGCCGGGCCCGACGACGGCGCGCTGCTGGCCGGCCTGCGCGACGACCGCGCCGCCGCCCGGATCGAGGACGTCCCGTACGGCGCGTTCCTGGCCCGCATCGACCCGATCATCGAGTTCCAGGTGCAGGCCGGGGTGTGGGGCTTCCCGCACCCCTGGTTCGACGTGTTCGTGCCGGGGTCCGCGGTGGACGCGTACGTCGGCCCGATCATGGACGGCCTGACGGTGGACGACACGGGCGGCGGCCCGGTGCTGCTGTTCCCGCTCCGCCGGGACCGGATGTCGCGGCCGTTCCTGCGTCTCCCCGACGGCGACGTCTGCTTCCTGTTCGACATCCTGCGCACGGCCCCGCCCGACCCCGAACGGGTCGAGGCCGACCTGGCCGCCAACCGGCGCCTGTTCGAGGCGGCCCGCGCCGCCGGCGGCCTCCGGTACTGCGTCGGCAGCGTGCCGGTGGACGCGGAGGACTGGCGCCAGCACTTCGGCCGGCGGTGGGCGGCGTTCGAGCGAGCGAAGCGGACGTACGACCCGGGCCACGTGCTGACGCCCGGCCAGGGCATCTTCCCCCGCTGACGGGGCGCTACCGCTCCGGTTCGCCGGCCGGCGCCTCGGTCTCGTGGGACGTCCGGTAGTCCCGGGGGCCGTGGGTGAACAGGAGCAGCATCTCCACCACCTCGTCCAGGTCGGGGTAGCGGCCGCTCAGGTGCCCCAGCGCCAGCGTCTCGGTCAGGGCGATGTAGCCGTCCGCGATCATCTGGAGCCGGCGCACGTCCGCCGGGCTGTCGTGCGGGTAGCCGCGCTGGATCAGCTCCTCGACGATGTCGTACCGGGTGTTGCCGATCATCTCCCGGCTGGAGTGGCCGAGCGGGGACGAGGTCAGGTGCCGCGCCCGCAGCGCCAGCCGGAACCACGCGGGGTTGGCCGCGATCACCTCCAGCGGCCGCCGGAACTGATCCCGCATCCGCTCGGTGTCGGTGGGCTCCTCCAGCGCCGACCGGCGGACGTCGCCCAGCGCCTGGCGCATGACGCTGAACAGCTCGTCGCCCAGCGCGCGCAGCAGCTCGTTCTTGTTCCGGAAGTGCTCGTAGAAGCTCGGCTGCGCGATGCCCGCGGCGCGCGAGACCGTGCTGGCCGAGACGTCGGTCTCGCCCTTCTCGTTCAGGATCTCCAGCGCCGCGCGCAGCAGGCGACGCCGGGTGACCTCCTTGGCTTCTTTTCGGGTCAGACGCCGGGCGAGTGCCATCGTTCTCTCGTCGCAGTATCGCATCGGGGCGCCAGCGGCCCTTGCGCGCCAGATTCGCCTACGTCACTATAGGCGAATGGACCGCGTGGACGCCAGAAGCGCGGCAGGATTCACTCTCATCGGAAGGACCACAGGTGTATCGGCCATTTCCGGTGAGTGAGCCGGTCGCCGCGACGACCGGAGGGCGCGTCCGGGGCCGCGCGTTCGAGCACGGGCTCGCGTTCCGGGGCATCCCGTACGCGGCACCGCCGGTCGGCCCGCGCCGCTTCCGTCAGGACGTGCTCTACCTCAGCCTGTGGACGCCCGGCCTGGACCAGGCCCGGCGGCCGGTCATGGTGTGGACGGCGAGCGGCCGGTACTTCCACGGCCGCGCGTTCGCCCGGGACGAGGTGGTGCTGGTCACCGCGTCGTATCGGGCGGCGCCGTTCGCCTCCCTGTACGTGGACGAGCTGGTCCCCGGCGTGCACGGCACCGGCAACCTCCCCCTCCTCGATCAGATCGCCGTGCTGGAGTGGGTGCGCGACAACGCCGGAGCGTTCGGCGGCGACCCGGACAACGTGACGGTCTTCGGCGAGTCGCACGGCGCCCGGTACGCGAATGCGCTGATGACGAGCCCGCGGGCGGCGGGCCTGGTGCACCGCGTCATCGCGATGTCGCTGCCCCGCCGCGGCGTCGGCGCCGCCGAGCCGGCCGAACGGCGGGCCGAGCGGTTCCTGGCCGCGCTCGACGTCCGCGCCGGCGACTGGGAGGCGCTGGGCGACGTCTCCGCCGACCAGGTGCTGGAGGCGGCCTGGCGAGTCGGGCCAGGCGACCCGGTGATCGTGGACGGCTCCGTCCTCGACGGCGACCCGGCCGACCTGGTGGCCGCCGGACGCGCCGCCGGCGTGGACCTCCTCACGGGCTGCACCGCGGACGAGGCGCGGTACACGATGTTCCCCGGCGACGAGCTGGGGCCGCTCCCCTCCCACCGCACCGACCCGGACCAGGTCCGCGACGACATCGCGGGCTGGTTCGCGCCGACCGGCCTGACCGTGGACAACGTGCTGGCGACGTACGCGGTCGAGCGCCTCGGGGCCACCGAGCTGGACCTGCTCGCCGCCGTCGCGACGGACCACTTCCGGATCGCGTCGCAGCGGCTGGCCGAGGCCCAGCTCGCGCATCGGGACCGCGTCTGGATGTACCGGTTCTCGTGGCGGTCGCCGATCCGCGGCGGCATCCTCGGCGCCTTCCACTGGATGGACACCGCGTTCGCGTTCGACATGCTGGACGAGTACCGCAAGCTGGTCGGCGACGACCCGCCGCATGCGCTCGCGCACGCCTACCACGACGCGTTCGTCCGGTTCGCCACGTGCGGCGACCCGGGGGGCGGTGGGCTGCCGGCGTGGCCGGCCTACTCCGTCGAGCGCCGGCCGGTCATGGACTTCGACGTGCCCTGCCGCCTGCTCCTCGACCCCGACCCCGCGGAGCGCCGCCTCTGGGAGGGCGCGCGACTGTAGGCCGACCGCGGGTTCCTTGAGGTCTCCGCACCATCAATAGTGATAGCGTTGATGGCATGGAGGCGGGATGAGCGAGCGCGACGTCGAGTGGCGTGCCAGCGGGACCGTCACGGACGGGCCCCGGGTCGGAATGGCCAGCTACGAGCCGAGCGACCCGGAGGCGACGTTCCGGTTCATCGAGCGGGCCCGGCCGCAGCCGGTCTCCCGTCCCCCCGGCTTCGGCAGCCACGCCCGGCGCCTCCTGATCGTCTGGGCGGCGAACCTCGTCGCGCTCCTCGGGGCGGGGCTGGTGCTCACCGCGGTGGGCGCCACCGACCCCTTCCAGTACGTGGCCTGGGCGGCCGTGTTCGGCCTCCTCAACGCCTCGCTGCCGCCGTCGATCCGGCGGCTCAAGCGGCTGCCGCTCGTGCTCGCGGCCGCCGCCGGGCTCGTCGTCGCGGACGTGCTCCTGGTCTGGCTGATGACGGTGCTCGCGCGGCCGTTCCACAGCGCCGACCTGTTCGACATCGCGAAGGCGGGCGCGGTGATGTGGGCCGCCAACCTGCCGTTCACCGTGCTCTCCCTGGCGCGCGGCGACCGGGCGCCGGCCCGCCGGCTCGCGTAGCGTCGGACCCATGAGCGACATCTCCGCCGGCGCCGCCGGCACGATCACGCTCGGCGGCGACCTGACCGTGAACCGCATGGGCTTCGGCGCGATGCGCATCACGGGCGAGGGCATCTGGGGCGAGCCGAAGGACCCCGAGGGGGCGAAGCGGGTCCTGCGCCGCGCCGTCGAGCTGGGCGTGAACTTCATCGACACGGCCGACTCGTACGGCCCCGACGTCAGCGAGCGGCTGATCGGGGAGACGCTCCGGCCCTACCCGCCCGGCCTGGTGATCGCGACGAAGGGCGGCCAGCTTCGCGACGGACCCGGACGCTGGCGGCCCGACGGCCGGCCGGGCCACCTGCGCGAGGTGCTGGAGGGCAGCCTGCGCCGGCTCGGCCTCGAGCGCATCGACCTGTACCAGCTCCACCGCCCGGATCCGGCCGTGCCGTTCGAGGAGTCGGTCGGCGAGCTGGTCCGGATGCGGGACGAGGGCAAGATCCGGCACATCGGCCTGTCCAACGTGAACGGGGCGCAGCTCGAGCAGGCGCTGGGCATGACCGAGATCGTGTCCGTCCAGAACCGCTTCAACCTGGCCGACCGGTCGTCGGAGGCCGAGCTCGCGGCGTGCGAGCGCCGGGGCCTGGCGTTCCTGCCCTGGCACCCGCTGGACGTCGGCCGCCTGGCCCGGCCCGGCGGCCCGCTCGACGGCCTCGCGGCCGAGCGCGGCGCCACGCCCGGCCAGATCGCGGTGGCCTGGCTGCTGGCCCGGTCGCCGGCGATGCTCCCGATCCCGGGGACGGCGTCGGTGGGCCACCTGGAGGAGAACCTGGCCGCCGCGTCGATCCGGCTCAGCCCGCGGGAGGTGGAGGTGCTGGCCGCAGCGTAGCGGGCAGCGCCTCGTCGGGCGGCCGCCGCAGTGAGCGGCTGAGCAGGGCCGCCGTCAGCACCAGGAGCATGACCGCGGCCAGCAGCAGGATCGTCCGCGCCGGGCCGATCGCCTGGAGCAGGAACCCGGCGCCGAGCTGGGCCACCGGCACCGCGCCCAGCTGGACCAGCAGCGCCGTGCTCTGCACGCGGCCCATGAGCGCCTCGGGGACGGCGCGCATCTGGGTCGCTCCGATGGCCGCTCCCCAGGTCGGGTGGAACACGAACATGACGCCGTAGACCAGGCCGATCAGGAGCGGGGTCGGGGCGATCGCGATGACGGGCGTGAGCACGGTCCACGTGCCCAGCGTGAGCAGCGCCACGGCGCGCAGCGAGAGGACCGTCGCCAGGCGTGTGGCCAGGAGTGACCCCGCCACGCCCGCCAGGCCCATGAAGCCGAGCAGGACGCCGACCTCGGCCGGCGACGCGCCCCGCTGCTGCGCGGCCACGATCACGGCCAGGTACAGGGCGTTCGTCACGGCGTCCAGGCCGGCGGTCAGCAGCGCGGTCGTCCGCACGAACGGGTGGCGCCAGATCCAGCCGAGGCCCTCCCGGACCTCCGCCAGGAGGTGGCGCCGGGGCGCGGTCCGCGCCTCCTGGAAGGGGGTCCTGACCAGGAGCAGGGTGACGACCGACACCACGTCGCTGATCGCGTCCACCGCGAAGGGCAGCGCCCGGCCCAGGCCGAACAGCACGCCGCCCAGCGACTGGCCGGCGACCAGGCCGGTGAACTCGCGCGCGCTGACCTGCGCGATGGCGGCGGGGAGCTGGGGGGCGGGGACGAGGCGGCGGATCGACGCGCGCTCGCCGACCACGAAGAACGGCCAGGCGATGCCGCCGATCACCGACGTGACGAGGATCAGGCCGAACGTCAGCCAGCCGCCCCACAGCGCGAGCGCGACGGCCGCCGAGGCCAGGCACCGGGCCAGGTCGCAGGCCACCATCACCGACTTGCGGTTCGCGCGGTCCAGGATCGCCCCGGCCGGCAGCATGCACAGGATCACCGGCAGCGTGAACGCGAAGGACGCCACGCCCGCGAGCGCGGGCGAGCCGGTCACCGCCAGGACGAGCAGGGGCCGGGCCACCGTGCCGATCCGGAAGCCGACGACCGACACGAGCTGGCCGCTCCAGTAGAGCTGGAAGTCGCGGTTGCGGCGCAGCGGCGTGAGCGGTCGCTCCATACTAGGCGTCACCATACTATGCGACGCCTAGTATTAGGGCCGGGACTTGCTGCGGGTGAGCGTGGTCATCAGCGCCGCGAGGCAACGCTCACTCGCAGCAACGCGGGCGACCTGCGCGCCCCGGGCCTTGCCGCTACGGCTGGCGGCCCGTCAGCGCGATCAGGCGGTCCTGCAGGGGGGCGTCGTCGGGCACCGGCACGGGCTCGCGGAAGACGCCGAGCCCGCGCATCTCCTCGGCGCGGGGGAGGAACTCGTCCCACAGGGCCTGGACCAGCCCGGCGGGCAGCGTCGGGTCGAGGCCGAGGATGCGCGCCAGCTCGTGGGCGCGGAAGGCGCGGAAGCTGGTGACCTGCCAGAGATAGCCGCGCGCGGGGAAGTCGCCAAACGAGGCGTGCACGACGAAGTCCAGGTCCTCCACCGCCAGCGCCGCCGCGCACGCGCGCTCGTCGATCTCGGCGAACCGGGCCCTGGGGTCGTCGGCGAGCAGGTCGCCGCGGTGCAGGTCGCGGCCGACCTCGTCCATGGTCCGCCCGGCCAGCATGTCGGGCACCCACGCGTCGTCGTAGGCGTGGTAGTTCAGGATCTCCCGCAGGGTCGGCCGGCGGTCCACGCTGCGGGTGAAGAAGCTCTCGGGCATCTCCATCTGCCACTGGTCGTCTCGCACCTGCGCGACCACGCCGTCCAGGGCGCGGTCGGCCTGCACGAACAGCTCGGTTTGCCTCATCCGCCGGAGTCTAGGGGTAGGTGACCGGGACCACCCCGGCCACCCTACCCCGCCGCTCAGTCGAGCACCGCGGTCACCGCGCCGGCGCCGACCGTCCGGCCGCCCTCGCGGATCGCGAAGCCGAGCCCGTCGCTCATCGCGACGGGCTTGCCGAGCCCGACGGTGAGCTCGACCGTGTCGCCGGGCCTGACCCGCCGGTTCTCGCCGAGCTCGACGGTGCCCACCACGTTCGCGGTCCGGAAGTGGAACTGCGGCTGGTAGTTGCTGGAGAACGGCGTCCGCCGGCCGCCCTCCCGCGCCGAGAGCACGTACGCCTGGGCCCGGAACCGGCCGTGCGGCCGCACGCTGCCCGGCAGGCACACGACCTGGCCGCGCTGCACCTCGCCGCGCCGGACGCCGCGCAGCAGCATCGCCGCGTTGTCGCCGGCCTCGGCGTGGTCCATCGACCGCCCGAACGTCTCGAGCCCGGTGCACACCGTGGTCAGCGTCGCGCCCAGCCCGACCACCTCCACGGCGTCGCCCTGCCGGAGCACGCCCTGCTCGACCGCGCCCGTCACGACCGTGCCCCGCCCGCTGATGGTCAGCACGTTCTCGATCGGCATGAGGAACGGCCGGTCCAGGTGACGGGCGGGCACCGGGACGTGCTCGTCCACGGCCTCCAGCAGGTCGAGGATCCGCCGCGTCCACGGCGGGTCGCCGGCCAGCGCCCGGAGCCCGGACACGCGCACGACGGGCACGCGCTCGCCGGCGTAGCCGTACCCCGACAGGAGGTCGCGGACCTCGAGCTCCACCAGGTCGAGCAGCTCCGGGTCGTCCACGGCATCCGCCTTGTTGAGCGCCACGACGATGTGGGGCACGCCGATCCGGCGCGCCAGCACGACGTGCTCGCGCGTCTGCGGCATGGCGCCGTCCTGCGCCGACACGACCAGGATCGCGCCGTCGAGCTGCGCCGCGCCCGTGATCATGTTCTTCACGTAGTCGGCGTGGCCGGGCATGTCCACGTGCGCGTAGTGCCGGGTGGCGGTCTCGTACTCGACGTGCGCGATGTTGATCGTGATCCCGCGCGTGATCTCCTCGGGCGCGCGGTCGATGCGCTCGAACGCCACGAACCGCGTCGTCGACCCCTCCTGCTCGGCGAGGACCTTCGTGATGGCAGCGGTCAGCGTGGTCTTGCCGTGGTCGACATGACCCATCGTGCCGATGTTCACGTTCGGCCTGGTGCGGACGTAGAGCTGCCTGGTCATCCACCGCCTCCTCGTGGGCAAAAGAAAAGGGGCCTGGCGAGTGCCAGGCCCCTGCTGACTCTCCTCGGCGTCAGCCGTACCTGGCCGGGCGCGCGGTGGCTGCCGCGGCTGCGACGGATGCGTCTCGGGAGGACAGCAGGGTGCCGTGCATGGCGAGGAGGAGCATACGGACGGTCGTACGGTCTGTCAATCCGCCACATCGTCCGAGGTGTGCGGAATTGCGGAACGACTGCATTACAGTTGAAGCACGGTCGATCGTGCCGAAGACGAGGATAAGGGGGGATTGGACACCGCGATGAGCGCTGTCCGGGAGCTGTCGGGGACGACTCTCAAGGGCTACCAGCTCGAGAACTGCCTGGGCTGGAGCAGCCACACGGCCGTGTACGACGCCTGGCGCGGCGGGGCATCGTGGGCCGTCAAGATCGTGGACGGGGACCTGGCGCCGGACGGCGTCCTGGCCGACCGGCTCAAGCGCGAGGCGCGGGTCCTGACCGAGCTCGACGACCCCGCCATCGTCCCCATCCACGACGCCGGCCGCACCGGCCGCCTGACGTACGCCGTCAGCCCTCTCGTGCGGGCGCAGCGATTGGACGACCTGATGCGCAGCGGCCAGCTGACCAGCGAGCGCGCGTGGTCCATCCTGAACGACCTGGCGGTCGCCCTGGACCGGGTCCACGACCGGGTGGGCCAGCTGGCGATGTCGGCGCCGGGGTACCACGTGACGGCGGCGCAGTACCTCGCCCCGGAGCAGCTGGAGGGGAGGGAGCCGGACCGGCGGGCCGACGTGTACGCGCTCGCGGTGCTGGTCTTCGAGATCCTGACCCGCACGGAGCTGCTGGGCGCGCGCTCGCCGCACGAGGCGATGCGGGCGACGCTCGAGGGCAGCCCGCCGTCGGCGACCGAGCGGCAGCCGGACCTGCCCAGCGGCCTCGACCTGGTGCTGGGCCGGGCGATGGCGCGGGACCCGCTGCTGCGCCACCGGTCGGCGGGCGAGCTCCTCCAGCAGCTGGTCTCGCTGCCGGACGAGCGGGCGCGGCACGTGGAGCAGGCGGTGCGCAGCGCCGCGGTGATGGCGGCGCCGGGGTTCGTCGGTGCCGGCTCCGCCGTCGCGCCCGTGCCGCCGCGGCTGCCGGCCGGCCTGGCGCCGAAGGTGCCCACGCCGGAGACATCCATGGTCGCGGTGCTGAAGCGCCTGGGGGTGCCGGTGCGCCGCGCCCAGCAGGACGTGTTCCTCGACTCCTACTTCGCGGAGCTGCTGCGCTGCGCGAGGCGGGTGTGCGACGACCGCTGGCCCGCCATCGCCGCCGGCGCGGGCCTGGAGGCGTACACGGCGCGCGACCTGGCCGGCGGCGGGAGCCTGAGCGCCCCGGTCGCGGCGGTGAGCCGGCTGGCGGACGCGATCGAGGCGTCCTACGGGCCGGAGGCGCCGGCGGTCATGCGCCAGTGGGGCCGCCTGACCGCGGAGTCGTGGATCAGGTACCGGAAGCCGCTCCGGCTGTGGGCCTCGGGCGAGAAGCGGGTCGAGGACGTGATCGCCGCGTTCACGAGCGACGTGGACCGGATCCGCGGCGAGCCGCTGACCGCCTGGAAGAAGGTGGACCGGCACACGTTCTGGGTCGTGCACTACGACAACCTGGGAGCGGTGGGCAGGAGGTGCGCCGGCAAGTCGTGTCACGCGTGGACGGCGGCGCTGGAGCAGGCCCTGCGCCTGGCGGGAGCGGCCAACAGCTGGGTGGTGGAGGAGGCGGAGTGCGGCTCGGTGACGGGCACGTACGACTGCGTGTTCACGATCCAGTACGTGGATCTGTGAACCTCGTTCGGCGGCGTCGGCGATGGCCACCTCGGGCTGCAGGCACAGGTTGTCCCAGTCGTAGACGGCGGCGATTCGGCCGTCGTGAACGCGGAGGTTCTTGACGCTCCAGTCGGCGTGACCGACGACCGGCTCGCCGGGGCGGCCGCGTGCAGCGCCGCCTGCACCCGGACGCAGGCCGCATGCTGCTCGAGCGTCCGCTGCCAGGGCTGGTGGGCCTTGACGACGACGTCCCTGCCGTCCTCGAGCCGCAGCCCGACGACGATGCCGACGGACTTCTCGGCGAAGAGCGAGCCCGCGACCCCGGCGCCCAGGACGTCCCGGCAGGCCGCGTCCAGGCACGCGGCGATGGCGGCGGGGTCGCCGGACGCGAACACGCGCTGCTCGACGGTGGTGTCACCGTTCCAGCCGGCGATCAGCCCGGCGATCGCGGCTTCGAGCGTGACCATGTGCAATCCCGGTGCTCCGAAACGGTACCCTGGCGCGGAAGCGCTTCGATTGCGATTCCGAACAGGCCCGATCAGGTATAGCGTTCAGGTGAGATGACCCAGCCCCCCGAGTCCCGGCGTGGCCGGCCGCCCGACCACGGCGCCGACGAGGCCATCCTGCAGGCAGCCGCCGACCTCCTCGGCGAGACCGGCTTCGCGCGGCTGACCATGGACCAGGTCGCGGCTCGGGCCGGCGTGGCCGGGCGCAGCCTTTCCCTGCGCTGGCCGAACAAGGTGGCCCTGGTCGCCGAGGCGCTCCATCGCCTGACCGGCGTCATGCCCACGGTCCCCGACACCGGGAGCGTGCGCGACGACATGCTGGGCTTCCTCTGCGGCCTGCTGCGCATGCGCCGCCTCGGCCGGCGCGCGATCACGACCGTGAGGGGCGAGCTCGACAGCAATCGGGACCTGCGCCTCGCCATGCGCAGCAGGCTGGCCGCGACCTTCTCCGGCGGCGTCCGCACGATCGTGCAGCGGGGGGTGGACCGCGGGGAGCTGCCGGTCACGACCGACGTCGACCTGCTGGCCACGCTGCCGCTGACGCTCCTCCAGACCTGGGAGGCTGACCACGGAGAGCCCCCGGACGACACCGTCGTCAAACGGATCGTCGACCAGCTCTTCACGCCATAGCTCGTCCCGACCCGCCCGGCCAGGAGTAGGCTCACAACTGGAGTAGGTATCCAGGGCCCGGCGGCTGCCGGACAGGAGGGCAGGGATGGACGAGACGGCTGACAGGCAGGCACCCCCGGTGCCGGCCGGCGACGGGACCCGGCGGGCGGCCATCGGCGCGGTCGCGGCCGCCACGGCGGTCGGCGTCGCCGGCGGCGCGTTCGCCCTGGCGGAGCGGGCCGGGCTCCTCGACCGCGGGCTGCGCATCACGGTCAACGGCCAGGACCACGACGTCCAGGCGGACCCGGCCACGCCGCTGCTGTACGTCCTGCGCAACGAGATCGGGCTCCAGGGTGTCCGGTTCGGCTGCGGCATGGCCGAGTGCGGGGCGTGCACGGTGCAGCTCGACGGCAAGGCGATCCGGTCCTGCGTCACCCCGGTGTCGCAGGCGGCGCGCAAGAGCGTCACGACGCTGGAGGGCCTGGGCACCGCGGCCAGCCCGCACCCGCTCCAGCGCGCGTTCGTCGACCAGCAGGCCGCCCAGTGCGGCTACTGCATCCCCGGGATGATCATGGAGGCCGAGGCGTTCCTCCGGACGACGCCGAAAGCCACGAACGCCCAGATCAAGACCGCCCTCTCCGGCCACCTCTGCCGGTGCGGCACCCACTACCGGATCCTGCGCGCGGTCGCGGCCGCGGCGAAGGCCTGACCGCCATGGCCACCCATGAGCCGTTCGCTCCGACCCGGCGCGACTTCGTCAAGGGGGTCGGCGGCCTGATCGTCGCCATCAGCCTCCCCGTCTACCTCGACGTGCGCCAGGCCGCCGCCGCGACCGTCACCCCGCCCGGGTCGTTCGGTCCGGCGACGGTGCCGGCCGACCAGCTCGCGTCCTGGCTGGCCGTCGGCAAGGACGGCGTGGTGCGTGTCCTCACCGGCAAGGTCGAGCTGGGCACGGGCACGATCACGGCCAGCCGCCAGATCGTGGCCGAGGAGCTCGACGTCGCGTTCGACCGGATCGAGGTGGTCCAGGGCGTCACGGGCGAGACCGTGGACCAGGGCTACACGGCCGGCAGCCAGACGATCCGCACCCAGTGGGCGTCCGGCCTGCGCATCGCGTCGGCGTCGGCCCGGCAGACGCTGCTGTCGATGGCCGCGACCCGCCTCGGCGTCCCGGCCGCCCAGCTGACGGTGAAGGACGGGGTCGTCCGCGGCGGCGGCAAGTCCGTCTCCTACACGAGCCTGCTCGGCGGCGCCGCGCTGCCGGGCACCGTGTCGCAGCAGGCGAAGACGAAGCCGTCCAGCGCCTACCAGGTGGTCGGCCAGCCGCTGAAGCGGGAGGACATCCCGGACAAGATCTTCGGCCGCTTCACGTTCGTGCAGGACGTCAGGGTGCCCGGCATGGTTCACGCGCGCGTGGTGCGGCCCGCCCGGCCGGCGCCGCTGGAGGCGAAGGCCAGCCCGATCGCGCAGATCATCCACGGCACGCTGGCTGGCGCCAGCCTCGACGGCGTCGACGAGTCGTCCGTCCAGCACCTGCCGGGCTTCCTGAAGCTGGTCGTCAGGAAGGACTTCGTCGCCGTGGTGGCGGAGCGCGAGGAGCAGGCGATCGCCGCCGCCCAGGCGCTGAAGATCACGTGGAAGGACGGCGCGCCGCTGCCCGACCAGGCGAACCTGTACGACGCGATCCGGTCGGCCAGGATCGGCAACACGCGCGTCATCCAGAACCAGGGCGACGTGGACGGCGCGCTGGCCGGCGCGGCGAAGGTCCTCCAGGCCACGTACACGCACCCGTACCAGGCGCACGCCTCGATCGGGCCGTCCGCCGCCGTCGCGTACGTGCACGACGGCGTGGCGGAGGTGTGGTCGCCGACGCAGGGCGTGTACCAGCTGCGCGGCGCCGTCGCGACCGCCCTCGGGCTGCAGCCGCAGCAGGTGCGCGTCAACTACGTCGAGGGCTCTGGCTGCTACGGCATCAACGGCGCCGACGACGCGTCGCTGGCCGCCGCGCTGGTCTCGCAGCAGGTCGGGAAGCCGGTGCGCGTCCAGTTCATGCGCGCGGACGAGATCTCGTGGGAGAACTACGGCACCCCGATGGTGATGGACCTGCGGGCGGGCCTCGACGCGTCGGGGAGGATCGTCGGCCATCCCCTCGGGCGTCCTGGCCGGGTTCCCTGAGCCGCCGCCGCCGCCCTCGCCCCCGCCGTCCCCGCCGCTGGGCGACGACGGCCTGAACTCCACGCCCTGGTACGCGTTCGCCAACGAGCGCGTCACCTCGTACGGGGTGTACTCGCCCTGGCTGTTCACCGGGCCGCTGCGCTCGCCGAGCCGCCTCCAGAACACGTTCGCGACGGAGTCGTTCATGGACGAGCTGGCGGCGGCCGCGGGCGCGGACCCGATCGCGTTCCGGCTCGCCCATACGAGCGACGCCCGGCTGGCCGCCGTGATCAACCGGGCGGCGAGCGCCGCCGGCTGGCAGGCGCGGCCGTCGCCCGCCCCGGCCCAGACCGGCGCGGTGCGGACCGGCCGCGGCATCGCGGCCGTGCGCTACGAGGGCAACTCGGCCTGGGTGGCGGCCATCATCGCGCTGCGCGTGGACACGGCCAGCGGCGCGATCACGGTGACGCAGGTCGCCGTCGCGCACGACTGCGGCGTCATCGTCAACCCGGACGGGCTGCGCAACCAGGTCGAGGGCAACATCGTCCAGGGGCTCAGCCGCTCGCTCAAGGAGGAGGTGAAGTTCGACCGGTCCGGCGTCCTGGGCGTGGACTGGGAGACCTACCCGATCATCGGGTTCTCGGAGCTGCCCGACGACGTCCGGATCGAGCTGATCGACCACCCGGAGCTGCCCGCGCTGGGGGCGGGCGAGTCCACGATCTCGGTGATCGGCGGCGCGATCGGGAACGCGCTGTTCGACGCGACGGGGAAGCGGCTGCGGACGCTGCCGTTCACGCCCGACCGCGTCAGGGCAGCGCTGGCGGCGGCCGGTTAGAGCTCGGCCCGCACCAGGGCGACGAGCGCGCGCATCCAGGGGCCATCGGCGGTCGGGTCGGCCGGCGCCGGCTCCGACCCCCAGCGGCGCGCCTGCGCGCTCGCCAGGGGGTGCGGCTCCGCCCACGTGTCCGCGACCAGCACCAGCAGGTCGCGGAGGGCGGACCGCACCTCGGCCGAGTCGTGGAGCCGGGCCAGCCAGTTGGCCGCCCGCTCGTCCACGTCGCCGAACGGCAGGCTGACCGCCGGGAAGTTGGCCAGGAACATGCGCGTGCTCGCACGTGTGGCGTTCAGGTCGAGGCCGGCCAGCGGCACCAGGCCGGCCGCCAGCGACTGCAGGTACATCTGGCCCTCCGGCTGCTCGGCCCAGGTCGCGTCGGCCTCGCCGGCGGCCAGCCGCTCCTCCATCGCCGCCAGGATCGAGCCGTAGTCGGGCCGCGCCACGCGCGCCGCGATCGCTGCCGCCCGCAGGTCCGTCGCGTCCACCCCGGCCGCCGCCAGCTCGCCAGTGACGGCGTCGAGCTCGGCGATCGCCGCCTCAGGCGAGCCCGCCTCCAGCGCGTCGCCGACCGCGTCCACCCGCTCGGCCAGGCCGGCGCCGGCGGCCGCCGCCAGCAGCTCGTGGACGCTCATGGCACCGATTCTGGCCGATCAGCCCGTCAGCCGCCGCTGGACGCCCGGACGACGAGGTCGGTGGCCAGGACCACGCGCCGTGGCACCCGGTCCCGCGTCGCGATGGCGGCCAGCAGGAGCCGGGTCATCTCGCGGCCCAGCTCCTCGATCGGCTGCATCACGCTGGACAGCGGGGGGATGGTGGACGCCGCGAACGGCGAGTCGTCGAAGCCGACCACCGCCACGTCCGCCGGCACCGCGCGGCCCCGCTCGCTGAGCACCTGGAGCGCCCCGGCGGCCATCAGGTCGGACGCCACGAAGACCGCGTCCAGCCGCGGCTCGCGCTCCAGCAGGACCCGCATCGCGCGCTCGCCGCCGTCCCGGCTGAAGTCGCCCGACTCCATCAGGGGCTGGCTGACCCGCATGCCGGCCGCGCGCAGCGCCTGCCGGTAGCCGTCCAGCCGGTCCCGCGCCGCCGGCATGTCGAGCGGTCCGCTGATGGTGGCGATGCGGCGGCGGCCCCGTGCGCACAGGTGCTGCGTGGCCGCGACGGCGCCGCCGACGTTGTCCACGTCCGCGTAGCTGACCCGGCTGCCCGCCGGCGGCCGGCCGCCGACGACCGCCGGCAGCCCGTGCTCGGCCAGCCGGCCGGGCAGCGGGTCGTCGCCGTGCAGCGACAGCAGCAGCGCGCCGTCCACGTGGCCGGACGTCAGGTAGTGCTCCAGCCGGTCCTCGTCGGCCCGGGTCTGCGGCGCCAGCAGCACGAGCTGGAGCTCCGACGCCGCCAGCACCTCCGTGATGCCACGGACCACGCGCGGGAACAGCGGGTCACCGAAGAGCCTGATGGCGGGCTCGGGGATGACCAGCGCGATCGAGTTCGTGCGGCCCGTGCGCAGGCTGCGGGCGGTGCGGTTGGGGATGTAGCCGAGGCTGCGGGCGGCGCGCTCGACGGCCCGGCGGGTCTCAGCCGCCCGCCGCGTCAGGTCGCCAGGCGGCCGGGTCTCGCTCAGCACGCGGGACGCGGTGGCCCGGGAGACGCCGGCTGCCCTCGCCACCTCCTTGAGCGTCGGCGGCGAGCTCGACAGGATCGATCTCACCAAGCGCCTTGTATTTTGACATCCGGGGGGATCGGTGGTACGAACCTCTCGTGTTCTGAGATCGATCTCATTTGTGGAAGGAGGGGAGAGTCCATGGATCGATCGGCCGGGACGGAGCGGATGGATCGGCCGCTCCTGCGACGACGGCGCGCGGTACCCCTGGTGCTGGCGGTGATCGCGGCGCTCGTGGCGGTGCTGGCGATGCCGGGGGCGTCGCTGGCCAGCGCGCCTCCGCCGCCCAGCGGGTTCAGCACCGTCTTCGTGGACGACTTCAACGGCGCCTCGGGCTCCTCGGTGTCCGGCACCAACTGGCGGTTCGACACCGGCCAGGGCATCTTCGGCACCGGCGAGATCGAGACGATGACGAACAGCACGAACAACGTGTTCCTGGACGGGCAGGGGAACATGCACATCCGTGCGCTGAGGGACGGAAGCGGCAACTGGACGTCGGGTCGCCTGGAGACCAACCGGGAGGACTTCGAGCCGCCGGCCGGCGGGGTGATGCGATTCCAGGCGTCCATCGCGATGCCGAACGTCAACGGCACCAATGGGCTGGGCTACTGGCCGGCGTTCTGGATGCTCGGCTCGCCGATCCGCCACGGCCTCTCGTGGCCCGGCGTCGGCGAGCTCGACATCATGGAGAGCATCAACGCCGTCGCCACCGAGTTCGGGACGATGCACTGCGGCACCAACCCGGGTGGCCCGTGCAACGAGTCGACGGGCATCGGCGGCCGCGCCTCCTGCGCGACGTGCTGGGGCCAGTTCCACACGTACACGGTCGAGTGGGACAAGAGCGTCTCGCCAGAGACGATTCGCTGGTTCCTGGACGGCACCCAGTTCTTCTCGATCAACTCGACGCGCGTCGACGCGACCACGTGGGCCAACGCGACCAACCACCCCTACTTCATCCTGTTCGACCTCGCCATGGGCGGCGGCTTCCCGGCCGCGTTCGGCGGCGGCCCGACGTCGGCCACCGTGTCCGGCGGTGAGATGGTCGTCGACTACGTCGCGGTCTACTCGAAGAGCGGCGGCGGCGGCGGGACGCCCACGCCGACGCCTCCGCCCACCCCGACGCCCACGCCCACGCCCTCGAGCGGAGGCGGCGTGAGCGCGCAGTCCACCATCCAGGCCGAGGGCTTCAACGCGAAGAGCGCGCAGCCGCAGGCCGAGGGGACGACCGACACCGGCGGTGGCCAGGACATGGGCTTCATCGGCAACGGCGACTGGCTCCAGTACAACAACGTCAACTTCGGCTCGTCGGCGCTGACGCAGTTCAAGGCCCGCGTCGCGTCGGGGGCCGGGGCGGGGGTCAGCGGCCTGGTCGAGGTCCACCTCGACAGCCTGAACAACCCGGCCGTCGGCAGCTTCTCGATCGCCAATACCGGCGGCTGGCAGAGCTGGCGCACCGTGCCGGCCAACGTGAACGGGACGACCGGCACCCACACGGTCTTCCTGAAGTTCGTCACCGGTTCGGGCCAGAACTTCGTCAATGTGAACTGGTTCACGTTCAGCCCGTAGTCGAGTGCGGTGGGCTGCCCGTCGGGCAGCCCACCATGTCTCCATGACGCATCCGACTCGCTTCGCGATCTCCATCCCGCACGAGGGCGCCTGGACGTCCGAGCAGATCCTGGGAGCCAAGCCCCAGTTGGGCCCCATCGAGACCCTGACGTACGCCGCCGCGTGCACCGACCGGCTGCGCCTGGGCTGCGTGGTCCTCGTCCTGCCGCTGTACAGCCCGGTGCACCTGGCCAAGAGCCTGAGCTCGCTCGACCAGCTGAGCCGGGGCCGGCTGGAGGTCGGCGTCGGCACCGGCGGGCGGTTCCGGCCGTTCGCGGCGTTCGGCGTCGACCCGTCGTCGCTGGTCGCGCGGTTCACGGAGGAGCTGGCGGTCATGCGGGCGCTGTGGACGCAGGACCGGGTCACGTTCCCGGGCCGCTTCTGGCAGCTGGACGGCGCGGCGATGAAGCCCAGGCCGTTCCAGAAGCCGCACCCGCCCATCTGGATCGGCGGCAGCCACCCCGACGCCGTACGCCGGGCGGTCCGTCTCGCCGGCGGGTTCTTCGGGGCGGGCTCGCAGACCACCGCGCAGTTCGCCGAGCAGGTCCGCATCGTGCGCGAGGAGGTGGCGAAGCGGGGACGGGAGGGCTTCCGCGTCGCCAAGCGCGTCTACATCGCGGTGGACGACGACGCCGGCCGCGCCCGCGAGCGGATCGGCGCGGCGCTCAACGAGCTGTACGGCCAGTTCGGCCTGCGCGACATCGAGGCGGTGGCGGTCGCCGGCACGCCGGCCGACTGCGCGCGCGGCCTGCGCGAGGTGGCCGGCGCGGGCGCCGAGCTGATCCTGCTGAACCCGCTGTTCGACGACGCCGAGCAGATGGAGCGGCTGGCGGCCGACGTCGTGCCGCAGGTCGGCTGACGGAGGCTGAGCGCGGCTGAGGCCGCCGCCTACGGCATCGCCTGGACGACCACCAGGCGGTTGCCGTCCTGGTCGTGGAACGTGAACATCGGCGGCGCGCCGCCCATGTTCAGGAGCTCGGCGTCCGCGTCCACGCCGCGGGCGCGCAGGTCGGCGTGGTCGGCGGCGGCGTCGCTGGTGGTGAGGCGGATGCCGGTGTCCACGCCGGTGGGCGCTCCCTCGCACGTCCATCCGCTTCTCGAAGCCGAGCGTGCCGACGTAGAAGTCGAGCGCGCGGTCCTGGTCTCGGACGGGGACGCCCACGGTCCTCACGTCGGTGATGCGCGTCCCGGTCGTATCGCTCATGTCAGCCTCCAGGTAGTACGGTCTCCGGACCAGTTGGATAGTACGGATACCGGACTAAAATGGCAAGTGTGTCCGGCCAGCCGCCACGGCTGCTGAACCGGCTGCTGCTGCGGCCGGCGCTCGCGATGCGTGTGCGCATCCAGCGCGCGATCGAGGAGGCGGGGTTCGACGACTTCCGGATCGCGCACATGAACGTGTTCGCGTGGCTGCCGGAGTCGGGGGCGCGGATCGGCGAGCTGGCGCGGCAGGCCCAGCTGTCCAAGCAGACCATGACCGAGCTGGTGTCGTACCTGGAACAGCACGGGTACGTGTACCGGACGCGCGACCCGAGCGATGGCAGGGCCTGGATCATCCGGTTCACCGAGCGGGGCGAGGCGCTGCACCGGGTGGCGATCCGGACGCTGCGCGACATCGTTCGCCGACCGCTCGGACCCGCCGCCAGAGCGGTAGGGCCATTCGCCGGCGGGTGGCCCTCTCCGGAGCCGTCGGCAGGGCCAATCGCCGGCGGATGGTCCAACCGCGCCGCGTGTGCGAATCGCAGACGAGGTGGGTGTAGCCTCGTGACGTGGAGCACGACGACGACGTCTGGCGTCTGGTCGACGCGAAGCGCGACCTGCTGATCGCCCTCAGCGACCGGGTCTGGGGCATGCCCGAGCTCTGCTACGCCGAGCGGCGCTCGGCCGCCGAGCACGCGGCCCTGCTCCAGCAGGAGGGCTTCCGCGTCACCACCGGGATCGCCGGCATCCCCACCGCCGTCGTCGGCGAGGCCGGCTCGGGCGGCCCCGTCATCGCCCTCCTCGGCGAGTTCGACGCGCTGCCCGGGCTCAGCCAGGAGGCCGGCGTCGCCGAGGCCCGCCCCGTCGAGCCCAACGGCAACGGCCACGGCTGCGGCCACAACCTCCTCGGCGCCGGCGCGCTCCTGGCCGCGACCGCCGTGAAGGACTACCTGGCCGCCCACGGCCTCCCCGGCCGCGTCCGCTACTACGGCTGCCCCGCCGAGGAGGGCGGCGCCGCCAAGGGCTTCATGGTCCGCGCCGGCGCGTTCACCGACGTGGACATCGCCATCACCTGGCACCCCTCCTCGTTCAGCGGCGTCAAGGACGCCGGGTCCCTGGCCAACACCCGCATCGACTTCACGTTCACCGGCCGCGCCGCCCACGCCGCCGCCGCGCCCCACCTGGGCCGCAGCGCCCTGGACGCCGTCGAGCTGATGAACGTCGGCGTCAACTACATGCGCGAGCACATGCCCCGCCGGGCCCGCGTCCACTACGCGCTGCTCGACGCCGGCGGCATCGCGCCCAACGTCGTCCAGGCCCGCGCCACCGTCCGCTACCTGGTCCGGGCCGGCGACCTCGCCGAGCTGACGCCCGTCGTCGAGTGGGTCCGCCAGATCGCCCAGGGCGCGGCCCTGATGACGCAGACCACGGTCGACAGCCGGGTCGTCAGCGCCGTCTCCAACCTGGTCGGCAACGCGCCCCTGGAGCGGCTCCTCCACGACAACTTCGAGCGCCTCGGCCCGCCCCCGTTCGACGAGGAGGACCGCGCCCTCGCCGCGATGTTCCAGGCGACGATGCGGCCGGACGACGTCGCCGAGGCGTACGCGCGGGCGGGCGTGCCGGTCGTGCCCGGCCGGACCCTGTGCGACCTCATCGTCCCCATCGACGCCAGGGGCACCGGCGGCGCCGGCTCGACCGACGTCGGCGATGTGAGCTGGGTCGTCCCCACGGTCCAGGCGTCGGGCGCCACGTGCGCCATAGGCACCCCGTTCCACACCTGGCAGGTGACCGCGCAGGGCAAGACCGCCGCCGCCCACAAGGGCATGGTCCACACCGCCAAGGCGATGGCCGCGACCGCCGTCGGGGCGCTGCTCGACCCCGCCGTGATCGACGCGGCGAAGGCCGACCTCCGCCGCCGGACGGGCGACCGACCCTATGTGTGCCCCCTGCCGCCGGGCTCGGAGCCGGCTCTGGACATGAGCGGGTAGGCTGCTAGACTCGCCACGATCCAGTCAGCCAGACCAGACGAGAAGAGTAGAGATGAGTGAGAAGACAGCCGCGGCGGTGAGCGCGCGCCCATCGGCGGGAGACGATCCGCCCCTCGTGCCCGTGCAGCGAGAGCTGCTCGCCGACATGCTGACGCCGGTCAGCGCGTACGCCCGCCTCTGCCCGCCCGGCCAGCTCGGCTTCCTGCTGGAGAGCGTCGAGGGCGGCGAGCGCCTGGCCCGCTACTCGTACATCGGCTACCGGCCGGAGCCGCTGGACGTCGGGCCCGGCGACCCGCTGCCGGCGCTGGCCCGGATCGCGGCCCAGCGCCCGGTCGCCGGGCCCGGCCTGCCCCGGTTCCTGGGCGGCGCCGTCGGCTTCATCGGCTACGAGGCGGCCCGCCACTTCGAGCGCCTGCCCGCAGCCGCCGGGCCCGCCCCCGACCTGCCCGAGAACGCGTTCATGCTGGCCGAGAACGTGGCGGTCTTCGACCACGTGACCCAGCGCCTCAAGCTGCTGACCCTCCACCGGCCGGACCGCGAGCCGCACGGCGCCGCGCTGGTCCGCCTGGACGAGATGGAGGCCCGCCTCCGCGCGGAGCCGCAGCCGACGGCCGGGCCAGAGGCCCCGGACGGCGGCCTCGAGTGGACGTCCAACGTCAGCCGGGGCCACTACGAGAGCATGGTGGACGCGGCGCGCGAGCACATCCTGGCCGGCGACGCGTTCCAGGTCGTCCTCTCGCAGCGGTTCAGCCGCCCGCTGGCGGCCCGGCCGTTCGACGTGTACCGCTGCCTGCGCGGGATCAACCCCTCGCCGTACATGTTCTACCTGTCGCTCGGCGGCGACCGGCACATCGTCGGCACCTCGCCCGAGCTGCTGGTCCGCGTGGACGGCGACGCGGTGGTCACCCGGCCGCTGGCCGGCACCCGCCGGCGCGGCGCCGACCGCGAGCAGGACCTGGCGCTGGAGCGGGAGCTGCTGGCCGACGCGAAGGAGCGCGCCGAGCACGTGATGCTGGTGGACCTCGGCCGCAACGACGTCGGCCGCGTGGCCAGTCCGGGCAGCGTCCGGGTCGAGCGGCTGATGGAGGTCGAGCGCTACTCGCACGTCATGCACATCAGCTCGACCGTCAGCGGCCAGCTGGCGCCCGACCGCACGTCCCTCGACGCGCTGCGGGCGACGTTCCCGGCCGGCACCCTGTCGGGCGCGCCCAAGATCCGGGCGATGGAGATCATCGCGGACCTCGAGCCGGACCGGCGCGGCTGCTACGGCGGCGCGCTGGGCTACGTCGGCTTCGGCGGCAACATGGACATGGCGATCACCCTGCGGACCATCGTGATCGCCGACGACACCGTCTACGTCCAGGCCGGCGCCGGCGTCGTGGCCGACTCCGTACCGGCGCGCGAGTTCCAGGAGACGCTGGAGAAGGCCGGCGCCATGTTCGCCGCGGTCGAGCAGGCGGAGCGGCTGGCATGACCGTCCGGGTCGCCGTCATCGACAACTACGACTCGTTCACGTACAACCTCGTCCAGTACCTGGCGGAGCTGGGCGCCGAGCCGGCGGTGTTCCGCAACGACGCCGTGACCGTGGACGCACTGCGCGACTACGACGCGCTGGTCGTCTCGCCGGGGCCCGGCACGCCGGCGGACGCCGGCATCTCCATCGCGGCGATCCGCGAGCTGACCGGGGTCATGCCGGTGCTGGGCGTGTGCCTCGGCCACCAGGCGCTGGCGGAGGCGTTCGGCGGCCGCGTGGTCCGGCACCAGCCGGTCCACGGCAAGACGTCGGCCGTGCGCCACGACGGCGCGGCGCCGTTCGACGGGCTGCCCGACGGCTTCGAGGCGACGCGCTACCACTCGCTCGTCGTGGAGGAGCCCTCGCTGCCGGCGGACCTGGAGGTCAGCGCCCGCACGGAGGACGGCGTCATCATGGCGCTGCGCCATCGTGAGCAGCCGACGTACGGCGTGCAGTTCCACCCCGAGTCGGTGCTGACCGGCGAGGGCAAGCGCCTGCTGCGCAACTTCCTGGACCGGGCACTGGAGGGAATGGAGCGGTGATCGAGTTCCTGGGCAAGCTGGTCCGCTGCGAGCACCTCACGGAGGACGAGGCCTCGCGGGCGATGGAGCTGATCATGCGGGACGACGCCACGCCCATCCAGATCGCCGGCCTGATCGTCGCGCTGCGCGTCAAGGGCGAGACGGTGGACGAGATCGCGGGCATGGCCCGGACGGCGATGACCCACGCCACGCCGATCGAGATCGACCGGCCCGAGACCCTGCTCGACGTGGTCGGCACGGGCGGCGACGGCTCGCACAGCATCAACATCTCGACGCTCTCGGCGATCGTGGCGGCGGCGTGCGGCGCCCGCGTGGCCAAGCACGGCAACCGCGCCGCGTCCTCGATCTGCGGCGCCGCCGACGTGCTCGAGGCGCTGGGCGTGAGGATCGACCTCCCGCCGGCGGGGGTGGCCAGCTGCGTCCAGGAGGCCGGGATCGCGTTCCTGTTCGCGCCGCTGTTCCACCCCGCGTTCCGGCACGCGGGGGTGCCGCGCCGCGAGCTCGGCGTCCGGACGGTGTTCAACGTCCTCGGCCCGCTGTGCAACCCGGCCCACGCCGGCTGCCGGGCGCTCGGGGTCGCGGACGCGACGCTGGCGCCGCGGATGGCCGAGGCGCTGGCCCGGCTCGACGTGCGCCGGGCGCTGGTCTTCAGCGCCGAGGGGCTGGACGAGCTCAGCACCGCCGGCCCGTCGCTGGTCATCGAGCTGTTCGACGGGAAGCGCCGGCAGTACCAGCTCGACCCGGCCGAGCTCGGGCTGCCCCGCGCGTCCGCGGAGGACCTGCGCGGCGGCGAGCCGGCCCGCAACGCCGAGATCGCGCGGGCGGTGCTGGCCGGCGAGCGCGGGCCCCGCCGCGACATCGTGCTGCTCAACGCCAGCGCGGCGCTCCGGGCGGCCGGCATGGCGAGCGACTGGCGGGAGGGCCTCGGCCTGGCGGCCGAGGCGATCGACCAGGGCCGGGCGGCCGAGGTGCTCGAGCGATGGGCGCGCGCGTCCCGGGCGGCGGCGCCGGCGTGAGCGCGGTCCCGGACCTGCTCCAGCGGCTGGTCGCCGAGTCCCGGGCCGAGGTCGAGGCGCGCCGGGCGCGGATGCCGGCCGTCCACCTGGAGCGGCTGGCGGCCGCCCTGCCGGCGCCGCGCGACCTGCGCGCGGCGCTGCGCCGCGACCGGCTGGCCGTGATCGCGGAGATGAAGGCGCGCACGCCGATCATGGGCAGCCTCAGCGAGGACTACTCGCCGGCCCGGCTGGCGGCCGCGTATGTCGCCGCCGGCGCGGCCGCGCTGTCCGTGCTGTGCCAGGAGACCAGCTTCGGCGGCCGGCCGGAGCACCTGGCCGAGGCCCGCGGCGTGGCGGACGTGCCGATCATGCGCAAGGACTTCACCGTGGACGAGCACCAGGTGCTGGAGGGGCGCGCGTACGGCGCCGACGCGGTCCTGCTGATCGTGGCCGCGCTGCCACCTGACCGGCTGCGCGCGCTGCTGGACCTGACCCGGCAGCTGGGGATGGAGGCGCTGGTCGAGGTGCACTCCGAGGCGGAGGTGGAGGCCGCGCTGGACGCCGGAGCCGCGGTGGTCGGGGTGAACCACCGCGACCTGACCACGTTCCAGGTCGACGTCGGCCTGACCGAGCGCCTGCGGCCGCGCGTCCCGGCGGGGGTGGTCTACGTGGCCGAGAGCGGCATCCACACGCCGGACGACGCCCGGCGGATGCGCGCCGCCGGCGCCGACGCGATCCTCGTCGGCGAGGCGCTGATGCGGGCGCCGGACCCGGCGGTCAAGCTGCGCGAGCTGTCGGTCTGAGGGGCGCCGTCGACCTCAGGGGCTGACCAGCGCCGGCCAGCGGGCCTCGAGCCGGCGCAGCTCCTCGTCGGTCAGCCCGATCCCGAGCCGGCCCCGCAGCACGGCGTCCAGGTCGCCCGCGCCGACCGCGTGCTCCTTCACCGCGCCGTCCGGTGCCGTCTCCTGCAGCAGCGCGCCGCGACGTGAAGTGGTTGGCCATCACGTAGTCGATCGGGTGCTGGGGCTCCAGCGTGAACCCGTACAGCTCGACCCAGCCGTCCGGGCGGCGCGCATGGAGCGCCCAGTTCCACGGGCCGTCCTCCCGCACCACGCGGTACGTCCACTCGCCCTGGCGTGACGTCTGCCCGTGCTCCAGGGGGACCGGCTCCAGCAGCCCGTCGCCGCCGAACCCGACGTCGGCCAGCCACGGCCGGCCCTCGGCCTGGACGACCAGGAGCATGTGCGTGCGGGCCCGGACGAAGCTGGCGCCCAGCCGGACCCGGGCCGCCAGGCGGGTGACCTCGAAGCCGGCGCGGTCCAGCACGGCGCCGAACAGCGTGTTGTGCTCGTAGCAGTAGCCGCCGCGGCGCCGGGCCACCAGCTTGGCCTGGACCGCGGGCAGCGAGACGTCGATGCCGCGGCCGAGCACGATGTCGAGGTTCTCGAACGGAATGGCCAGGACGTGCGCGCGGTGCAGGTCGCGCAGCCCCGCCGCCGTCGGGCCCGGCAGGGCGGCGATGCCCACCCGGGCCAGGTAGGCGGGCACGTCCACCAGCTCCGGCGTCCAGCCGGCGGGCGGGGGCGGGATCGGTGGGCTCACGAGCGGATCGGCTCGGGCTCCGCGGGGGCCGCGGGGGCGGCCGCCTCGGACGTGGGCGCGGGCGCGGGGTGCTCCACGTGGACGTACCGGCCGCCGCGCATCCAGGAGGCCGCGGCCGCGATCAGCATCAGCACGCCCGCGAACGCGAACGTGATGTGCATGCCGTCCATGAACGGCCCGGAGATGAGCCGCGGGAAGAACGAGTGGCCGGTCAGAAACGCCGCCCGGTCGGGCGGCAGCTGCTGCAGCAGCGGGCCGAGCAGCTCGTGCATCGGGTTGTAGCCGAGGAACGCGGCGAACAGGCTGCCCACCGGCGGCAGGTGCGCGACGCGGACGGCCGCCGCCGCCGGGACGCCCTGGGCGGTGAGGCCGGTCAGCATCGTGGACGGCAGGCTCGCGCCCAGTCCGGCCACCATCAGCGTGAAGAAGATCCCGATCGACAGGTTCATGCCCGCGTTCTGGAACGTCGCCAGCATGCCCGAGGCCACGCCCCGCCGGTCCGCCGGCACGGCGTTCATGATGCCGGCCGTGTTCGGGGCCGAGAACAGGCCCATCGCCAGGCCGATCGACAGCAGCAGGGCGGCGAACGCCGGGTATGCGAAGTCCGCCGGCAGCAGCAGCATCAGCCCGAAGGTGGCGGCCGAGGCCAGCATGCCGCCGGTCGCGAACGGGCGGGCGCCGAGGCGGTCCGACAGGATCCCGGAGAGCGGGCCGGCGATCAGGAAGCCGGCGGTCATCGGCAGCATGTAGATCGCCGCCCAGACCGGCGTGGACTCGTAGCTGTAGCCGTGGAGCGGCAGCCAGATGCCCTGCAGCCAGATGATGAGCATGAACATCAGCCCGCCCCGGCCGGTGGCCGACAGCAGCGCGGCGATGTTGCCGGCGGTGAACGCGGGGACCCGGAACAGGCTGAGCTGGAACATCGGGTCCTTGACGCGGTTCTCGATGACCACGAACGCCGCGAGCAGGGCCGCGCCGCCGCCCAGGGCACCCAGCACCCACGGGTTGGTCCAGCCCATGTTGGCGCCGCCGTACGGCTGGAGGCCGTACGTGATGCCGACCAGGAGCAGGATCAGGGCCAGGCCGAACGTCAGGTTGCCGAGCCAGTCGATGCGGGCGCGCCGCGTGGTCCCGATCTCGCGCAGCTTGAAGAACGCCCAGATCGTCCCGAAGATGCCGACCGGCACGGAGACCAGGAAGATCAGGTGCCAGTCGCCGGCCGACAGCACGCCGCCCACGACGAGGCCGATGAACGAGCCGGCGATGGCGGCCACGGAGTTGATGCCGAGCGCCATGCCGCGCTCGTGGGGCGGGAACGCGTCGGTCAGGATCGCGGCCGCGTTGGCCATGATCATCGCGCCGCCGATGCCCTGCACGATGCGGAGGCCGATCAGCGCCAGGGCGGCCGACGGACCCGTCCAGAGGACGAGCGAGAGCCCGATGGCGCCGACCGTGAACACGGCGAAGCCGAGGTTGTACAGGCGCACCCGCCCGTAGAGGTCGCCGATGCGGCCCAGGCTGACCACCAGCACGGCGGTCACGACCATGTAGCCCATCAGCATCCAGAGCAGGTAGCTGACGTTGCCCGGCGTGAGCGGGTTCAGCCCGATGCCGCGGAAGATGGCGGGCAGGGAGATCAGCACGATGGACGAGTTGATCGTCGCCATCAGCATGCCGATGGTCGTGTTGGAGAGCGCGACCCACTTGTAGCCGCTGGAGGGGGCGGTCACCGCTGTCCCTCCTCGGCCGGCGGCATCGCTCGCGCCTGCCTGACCAGGTCCTGCAGCGCCTCGGTCAGCCGCCGGCGCCGGTCGGCCGGCAGCGCCTCGATCGCGCGGTGGATCAGGCTGCCGGGCAGCGGCCGGCTCTCGTCGAGGACGTGCCGGCCGGCGGCCGTCAGCTGGACGTCCACGGCGCGACGGTCGTCCTGTCGGCGGCTGCGGGAGACGAGGCCGCGGGCCTCGAGGCGGTCGACCAGGTGCGTGGTGGAGGCGGGGGAGAGGGCGATCAGCCGGCCCAGGTGGCCGGCGGACACGGGCCCGTCCCGGAGCTGGTGGAGGGCGGCGAGCTGGGCCACGGTGATGCCGGCCGACTTCCACAGCACGGACTGGAGGGGATCGGCGAGGACGATCGCGTCGAAGTAGGCGCGCAGGGCCTCGCGTACCTCCGGGTCGAGGAACGTGCGCCTGGTCATATTGACTGCCACGACAGCAACAATAGACGAGACGTCAAAGGTTATTCCGCGATAGCGGGCTCCCGGGCGCCGGGCAGATCGGGTCGGTGTGGCGTACTCGGGCCAGTTTCGCGCGGATTTTCTGCGCCAGACCGCCTAGAATTGGCCGCGATCGAGGATTACCGACCGGCAATGTTGCTCCGATTCCGCGCTTCCAACATCCTCTCGTTTCGCCGCGAACTGGAGCTCTGGCTCGTCGCGACGGAGTTCAACGAGGGCACCTCCATGCCTGCCGGACTCCGCTCAGAGGGCAGGGACGTCGCCTTCCTGCCGGTGGTCGCGATCTACGGCGCGAACGCCTCGGGCAAGACCAACGTTCTCGCCGCGCTCCGGTGGATGCGGATGGCGGTCCTCAACTCGCTCGCCGAGTGGTCGAAAGGAACGGGGGTGCCGCGCGAGCCGTTCGCGCTGGACCCGGTCGCTCGCGGCGAGTCAACCCTTCTGGAGGTGGACATCGTCCTGGCGGGGGTTCGCCACGTCTACGGCTTCGAGGTCTCTGACGATCGAGTCGAGACCGAGTGGCTGCACGTCTATCCCCACGGCCGCCGCCAGGTCTGGTTCGAGCGTGACGCCGAGGCGACCGCGGACGCCCGGATCAGGTTTCCCGGCGAGGGGCTGAAGGGCCCACGTACGGAGCTGGTCGCGCTCACCCGGCCCAATGCCCTGTTCCTGACCGTGGCGGCGTCGTTCAACCATCCGCAGCTGGCGCCGGTGCATCGCTGGTTCGCCGAGAACCTGTGGTTCACGAATCCGCGGCCCGACGAGCCCCGGCGGCACGCGTTCACGAGGCGGCTGCTCGCGGACCCGGGGATGCGCGGCAGGATCGAGTCGCTCCTGCGGAGCGCCGACCTCGGAGTGCTGTCCATCGAGGTGGAAGAGCGCGACCCGGGGGTGCCGCGGATCCGGCTGGCCCATCGCACGTCCGCCGAGCCCGTGATGCTCGACTTCGACCGTCAGGAGTCGCAGGGAACTCAGGCGTGGCTGGCCCTCGTGGGACCGATGCTGTCGGCCCTCGACGAGGGGTCGGTCCTGCTGGCGGACGAGCTCGACTCGAGCCTGCACCCGGTCCTGGTCGCCGAGGCGATCCGGCTGTTCAACGACCCCGAGGCAAACCGGCGAGGCGCCCAGCTGATCTGCACCCTGCAGGACGTGACCCTCCTCGGCAATGTGCACACGAGACGGCCGCTCGACCGCGACCAGGTGTGGCTGACCACCAAGGGTCGAACCGGCGAGTCCGAGCTCTATCCCCTGACGGACGCCCGCCCGCGAAAGGAGGACAGCCTGGAGCGCGGCTACCTCCGGGGGCGCTATGGCGGAATCCCGCGGGTGGTGACGGGAGAGATGTCATCGGCCCTCGCCGCCCCGCCCGGCGCGGCGCAGGCGTGAGCCGGGTCCGGAGGCGCGGGGCTCCCCAGGAGCCGAGTGCGGTCCGCCGGCGCGCCGGCCGCGACCGCAGCCAGCGCGAGTTCTACGTCGCCGTCGAGGGGGAGGTGACCGAGCGAGACTACCTGGAGTTCCTCAACGCGGAGTTCGGTGACGATGGTCGCTTCTTCATCCATCCGATCACCCGGCGTCACGGGATGAAACCGCTGGGCGTCGTCGAGCGGGCGATCGATCTGCTCGCCGACCTGCCGGATACGGACGTCGCCGAGGGGCGAGCGCAGGTGTGGGCGCTCTTCGACCGCGATCAGCACAGCTGCGTCGCGGAGGCATTCGCCGCCGCCGCGCCCACGGCCGTCCACCTCGCGTTCTCGCACCCCTCGTTCGACCTCTGGCTCCTGCTGCACTTCCAGAACATGACCTCGGCCGAGGACGGCAGCAGTGCAGCCGTCCACACCAAGCTCCGCTCTGTCGACCCGGCCTACGCCTCGTTCGGGCGAACAGGGGACAAGAGCGTGATGGGCGCCCAGACGCGGGCGCTTCTCGGAAGGGAGGGCGCGGCCATGCGGCACGCCCGCAGGCTCGTTGATCACTGCCCGAGCGGCGCCTGCACCGCTGCGGGCGGGCACGCCGCATCGTGCCCGCCGCTCCAGCGGGATCCGTCCACGGACGTGTGGCGCTTGCTCGAAGCGCTGCTCGCCGGCTGACGCCCGGGTTGACCCGGCCTACCTCAGCCCGCTCGTTGCTCCCGGGCGCCGGGTCAGGCCCAGCGCGGCGTCCACGCTCCAGGCGCCCGGGCCCAGGATCGCCACGGCCGCGGCCAGGCCGATGAGGGCCAGGTTCAGCTCCCAGCCGTAGCCGACCTTCGTCTGGCTGAAGAAGCTGAACGCGTGGCTGACGGTGGCGATCGCGACGGCCATGTCCACGACCAGCGCCAGCGCGGCGAGGACCGTCAGGAACCCGAGGACGAGCAGCACGCCCCCGAAGAACTCCGCGATCGCGACCACGTACGCGAAGAAGTCCGGGGCCGGGATGCCCACCGCGGTGAAGAAGACGGTCGTGCCGTGGATGCCGCCGCCACCGAACCAGGCGAACAGCTTCTGCCCTCCGTGGGCGATGAAGACGAAGCCCAGCACCCCGCGCAGGACCAGCGCGGCGAGGTCCACCGAGCTCCAGCTGGACTGAGCGGCCCGCAGCGGCCGGCCGAGACTCTCGAACATGGCTCCCCCCTCACTGCGATGACGCGCCGGCTATGTGCTTGTCGATGCAACGTTACAGCGCCTCGTCGACTCCCGGACGACGAGGCTCGTCGGCAGCTCCACGTGGAGGGTGACGTCCGTCTCGTCCTCGAGGAGCTGGAGGAGGAGACCGACCGCGACGCGGCCCATCTCGGCGAGCGGCTGGCGGACCGTCGTCAGGCCCGGCGTCACGAACTGCGCCTCGTTGGCGTCGTCGAAGCCCACCACGGAGACGTCGTCCGGGACGCGCAGCCCGCGGGCGTGCACCGCCCGCAGCGCGCCGATCGCCATGTCGTCGTTGAACGCGAAGATGGCGGTCGGCCGGTCGGGCAGCCGCAGCAGCCGCGCCGCCGCGTCGAACCCGCCCTGGACCTTGAAGTTGGACTCGGCCACGTGATCGCGGCGATGCGCCGGTGCCCCAGCTGGAGGAGGTGGCCGACCGCCTGCTCGGCTCCGGCGGCGTGCGCCGCGATCACCGCCGGGATGTCGCCGGCGGGCCGCTCGCCGGGGTCGACCACGACGTAGCGGTAGCCCTGCCGCTCCAGTGCTCGGAGCTCGCTGGCCGATTCCTCCGGCAGGACGAGGATGGCGCCGTCGGTCGTCCCGTGCATCAGCCGCTGGACCAGCGAGATCTCGCGGTCGTGCTGGTGCAGCGTCGGGCAGAGGACGATCCGCATGTCGTGCACGTCGAGCGCCTCGGCCACGCTGGCCGTGATCGTGGAGAAATAGGTCGGATGGATGACGGGCAGCGTCACGCCGATCAGGCCGGTCCGACCTGTGGACAACCCCCGCGCGTCGCGGCTCGCCGTGTAGCCGTGCTCGCGCGCGATCCGCTGGACCAGCGTCCGGGTTTCGTCGGACACGTCCCCTCGCCCGTTCACGGCGCGGGACACCGTCGCGATCGAGACCCCGGCGAGCTCGGCGATGTCGCGAATGGTCATGCGGGCGCGCGGTTCCCGGTCCGCCCCGCGAGACCTGGCCACGCGGCCATTCAAGCACGTCCGATCAATTGCGGGCGTGGCGCATTTCGATCGGCGTGCTCGCCCGGCGTCTGGGACAATCGTGCTCGGGGATGACGAGGCTGCTCGAGATCGACGGTCTCCGCACGCACATCAGGCAGCGGCGGGGTCTCGTGCGCGCCGTGGATGGCGTCAGTCTGCAGGTGGACAGCGGCGAGACGCTGGGCCTGGTCGGCGAGTCCGGCTGCGGCAAGAGCATGACCGCGATGTCGATCCTGCGGCTGCTCCCGCCCGGCGGGTTCATCGCGGAGGGCAGCGTCCGGCTCGGGGACACCGACCTGGTGCGGCTCCACGAGGACGACATGCGCCAGGTCCGCGGCAACGACGTGTCGGTCGTCTTCCAGGACCCGATGACGGCGCTCAACCCGACGATGACGATCGGCCGCCAGGTCGCCGAGCCGCTGGTGCTGCACCGGCGCTGGCCGCTCTCGCGCGCGCTCGAGCGCGCCGAGGAGGTGCTGACGCTCGTCGGCATGCCGCGGCCGCACGAGCGCCTGCACCAGTACCCACACCAGCTCTCCGGAGGCATGCGGCAGCGCGTGGTGATCGCGACCGCGCTGGCGTGCGAGCCCCGCCTCGTGATCGCCGACGAGCCGACGACCGCGCTCGACGTCACGATCCAGGCGCAGATCCTCGACCTGCTCGACGACCTGAAGCGGCGGCTCGACCTGGCCGTCCTGCTGATCACGCACGACCTCGGCGTCGTCGCCGGCCGCACCGACCGCGTGGCGGTCATGTACGCCGGCAAGATCGTCGAGGAGGCGGCGACGCGGGAGCTGTTCGAGCACCGGCACCACCCGTACACGGAGGCGCTGCTGAGCTCGATCCCCCGGCCCGACCAGGACCCGGACGAGCCGCTGCTCAGCATCCCGGGCCTGCCGCCGGACCTGGCCGCGCCGCCGTCCGGCTGCCGGTTCCACCCGCGCTGCCCGAACGCGACGGCGGCGTGCGCGGAGGCGGAGCCGCCGCTGGGCGGGAGCGTGGAGCGGCACCGCTACGCGTGCTTCCACCCGGTCGGCGGCGTCGAGCCGAGCGGCCGGCCGGCGCCGGCCGGAGCGCCCGCGTGAGCGCGCTGGCGGCGGAGGCGCTGGCGTCCGACCGCGAGCCGCCGCCGCTGCTCGAGCTCCGCGACGTCGTCAAGGAGTTCCCGGTCACGCGCGGGACGATCCTCAAGCGCCGGCTCGGCGCGGTCCACGCGGTCTCCGGCGTCACGCTGGCGGTGGGGGAGGGCGAGACGCTCGGCCTGGTCGGTGAGTCGGGCTGCGGCAAGACGACGCTCGGCCGTCTCATGGTCGTGCTGGAGCGGCCGTCGGCGGGCGAGGTCGTGTTCGGCGGCCGGAGCCTGACGGCGATGCCGCGGCGGGCGCTGCGCCGGGCGCGGCCGCAGTTCCAGCTGATGTTCCAGGATCCGTACGCGTCGCTGGATCCCCGGATGCAGGTCCGCGACATCCTGCGCGAGCCGCTCCAGATCAACCGGATGGGCTCCCGGCAGCAGCAGGAGCGGCGGGTACGGGAGCTGCTGGAGGAGGTGGGCCTGAGCGCGCGCTCGGCCCAGCGCTACCCGCACGAGTTCTCGGGTGGGCAGCGGCAGCGGGTGGGCCTGGCCCGGGCGCTGGCGCTGAACCCGCGGCTGGTCGTGGCCGATGAGCCGGTGTCGGCGCTGGACGTCTCGATCCGCTCGCAGGTCCTGAACCTGATGAACGAGCTGCAGCGCGTGCACCGGCTGACGTACGTGGTCATCTCGCACGACCTGGCGGTCATCCGGTACGTGTCGGACCGGATCGCGGTGATGTACCTGGGCAAGCTGGTCGAGATCGGGCCGCGGGACGCGGTGTACCGGCGCGCGGCCCACCCCTACACGGCGGCGCTGGTGCAGGCGATCCCGGTCCCCGACCCGGAGGTCGAGCGGACGAAGAGGGTCGTGCCGCTGGTCGGCGAGCTGCCGTCGGCGGTGCTGCCGCCGTCCGGCTGCCGCTTCCGCACGCGCTGCCCGCGCGCCCAGCCGCTGTGCGCGGAGGCGGAGCCGCCGCTGCGCCCGTTCGGCCCGGCCCACGAGGCCGCCTGCCACTTCCCCCTGGAACCGCCGGCCTGAGAGGCCGCTCAGCGGCGCTGCAGGCGCACCTCCAGGGAGTCGCGCAGCGCGTCGCCGACCAGGTTGAACGCCGCCACCGTCGTCGCGATCGCGATGCCCGCCGGGTAGATCAGCCACCAGTCGCCCGCGTAGACGTAGTTCGTGCCTCGCGACAGCAGGCTGCCCCAGTCGGTGGCCGGCGGCGGCACGCCCAGGCCGAGGAAGCCCAGGACCGCGACCAGCAGGATCGCGTCCGCGACCTGGAACGTGGCGTTGACCATGATCGTGCCGATCGTGTTCGGGATGATGTGGCGCAGCACGATCCGCGTGCTGCCGCCGCCCATCACCCGGACCGCCTCGACGTACTCTCGCGTGCGCAGGCTCAGCGTCTCGCCGCGGACCAGCCGTGCCGGCACCAGCCACGCGACCAGCGCGACCACGACGATCAGCATCGGGATGCTCGGCGTGAAGATCGCGGCCAGGACCAGCAGCGCGAACAGCGCCGGGATGGCCAGCAGCGTGTCCACTACCCGCATCATCACCGCGTCCACCACGCCCCCGGCGTAGCCCGCCACCGCGCCCCACAGCGCGCCGAACACGACGGCGATGAGGGCCGCCGCCAGGCCCACCTCGAGCGACGCCTGGCCGCCCAGCAGCAGCCGGCCGAGCATGTCGTACCCGTCGTCGTCGGTGCCCAGCACGTGGCCGTCCGTGCCGGGCGCGAGGCTCGCCTCCGCGATGTTCGTGTGCACCTGGTCGGTGTGGTACAGCAGCGGGCCGAGGAAGCAGACGAGGATGACCAGCGCGATGTAGCCGAGCGCGACCACGGCCATGCGGTTCTCGCGGAACGTGTCCGCCATCATCCGCAGCGCGCTGCCGGTGATCGTGACCTCGCCGCCCTCGGGCAGCGTGCCCGCGAGGCCCGCGACCGGCGGCGACGGGGTGGTGGCCTCGCTCACGACCCGGTCAGCCTCACGCGCGGGTCC
>VBJR01000099.1 GCA_005880175.1 Chloroflexota bacterium | reverse complement strand
TGCCGTCCGCGCCGGTCGGGCCGACGCTCAGCCCGTGCCAGATCAGGAGCAGCTGGATCGCGGTCACGACCTGGCTGGTCCGGGTCAGGTCGTAGCCGTAGTGGGGCCACGAGCGGCGAGCGGGAGGCTTCGGCGTGGGCGACGCGGCGGCCGCGGGCGGCTGGGCCCGCGGGGGCGCCGCCAGCCCGGTGCCGTGGAGGGCGAGCGCGCCCGACGTCGCCACGACCGCGGTGACGGCGAGCGCGGCCACGACCAGCGGCGCCCGGGCCGGGCGCCGGCCCCGAGGCGCCGCGCCTGGCGGCGGGGGCGCTGGTGGGCTCGCCGGCTCGCCGGCGGCGGGCGCCGTCGCCGCGAGGAAGGCGCTGGCGAGCACGCCCGCCGAGCCGGACCGCCGCTCCGGGTCCCGGGCCAGCCCGCGCGCCAGGGCGGCGTCGAGCGCCTCGGGCAGGCCGGGGTCCACGGCACGGACCGAGGCGGCCGGCGCGCCGCCGTCCAGGTGCCCGGCGACCGCCGCCAGGCCGTGGCCGTACGGGGGCTGGCCGGACGCGACCTCGAACAGCAGCGCGGCGAACGAGTAGACGTCGGAGCTGGCCGTGACCGGGTGGCCGGGCCGGCACTGCTCCGGCGACATGTACGCGAACGTGCCGAGGGAGCGGTCCGTCCGGGTCAGGTCGGCGTCGAAGCCCGAGCGGGCGAGGCCGAAGTCGGTAAGCAGCGCCCGGCCGTCCAGGCGGCCGACCAGCACGTTGGAGGGCTTGAGGTCGCGGTGGGCGACGCCGTTGGCGTGCGCGTGGTCGAGGGCGGCGGCCACGTCGGCGATGGCCCGGCGGACGGCCGTGTCGCCGAGGCGCCGGCGCGGCTCCGCGCCCGCCAGCAGGGCGCCGAGCGTGGTGCCGTCCACATGCTCCATGACGAGGTACTGGACGTCGTCCTCGACGCCGTACTCCAGCACGGCGACGATGTTGGGGTGCCGCAGCCGGGCGGCGATCCGGGCCTCGCGGAGGAAGCGGGCCCGGAACGACGCGTCGTCGGCCATGCCCTCGTGGAGGATCTTGACCGCCCGCCACACCCCGAGGTCCACGTGCTGCGCGAGGTAGACGGCGCCGAAGCCGCCAGAGCCGATCAGGCGGTCCAGACGGTATCGCCCGACCAGGCGTCCGGAGTTGATCGCGTCCCCCTGCCGCACCTTCCCGTCCGGCGGAGCCTAGCACAGGAGCTGTTGGTCCCAGGGGCGGCGCGAATGTCCCTTGACGCTCCGCTTGACATCCCACCCAATAGCAGACGTGAGCGACAGCGGCCACCGGCACGAGACGCCGCAGCAGCAGGTGAGCGTGGAGCGCGGCGCCGTGGCCGGGAATCGGGTGGCCGAAGGCGAGTCGCCGGCGCTGCGGCCGGGCGACGATCTCGCGCTGGCGACGCCCGGCCAGCTGCTGGCGCTGCAGCGCATGGCCGGGAACGGCGCCGTCACGTCGCTGCTGAGCCGGCCGACGATGCCGCGGCCGCCGCTGGCGGTGCAGCGAGCGGAGAAGGCGGCCAACCTGGACGAGGCGATCCGTTCCGGCGACTCCGACCAGCTCGAGCCCTTCAGGCCCTTTCACGGGATCACGGACACGCAGTTGCTCTCGCTGGTCAACATGATCGTCACCGAGGGCTTCGTGAGCTGGCGGGAGGAGTCGATCCTGGAGGAGGCCTGGAGCTCGCGCGGTCCAGACGGGCTGAAGGAGCAGGACTTCTCGCTCTGGAAGAGCTGCGTCAACCGCGGCGCCGACGTGAAGAACGTCTTCTGGCTGCGGGAGCTGCGCGCCCAGTTCGCGACCGATACGCGCGAGCGGGCGCGTGAGAACCTGCAGAAGAACCAGCAGACGATCGAGAAGGAGGCCAGCCGGCTCGGCGTGACGCTCGGCGGCGGCCCCCAACTGCCGGGCTCGCCGGAGGCCGACGCCGCCCTGAAGGAGCAGCAGCAGCAGGCCAGCGACCTGAAGGACGCCAGGGACGTGCTCCAGAAGCTGCGGACGATCGTCGTGGGCTACGACCCCGACCCGGCGCTGGGGGGCACCTCCCGTCCCGGCGGCGCGCCCGATGCGGCCACCCAGGACCGCGTCCCCGCCCAGTTCGACCCCGAGAAGCCGCCGCAGTTCCCGCCCAATCCCGGCGAGCACATGGCGAGCTGGGGCGAGATCGCCGCGGTCCACAAGGACCTGACCCTCAAGGTCTCGGACACGCTCAACCGCAACCCCGCGCTCTACGCCCTGATGGCGGCGGACACCAACAAGCCCACCGCGGCGGGCGGCAGCGACGCGCTGGCCGTCCCGAACCAGAGCGCCGGCGATGCGCGGGCCAAGCTGGGCCAGGCGTTCGGCGAGGTCCTCGACGACATCAAGAAGACCCAGGACGCGGTCAACGGCAACGACCTCGGCTTCCAGGACATGCACCCGATCCACCAGACGTTCTTCTCGACCCACCCGACGTACAGCAAGCCGTTCCCGAAGGCGGCCGCGCAGGACTACGTCGTGGACGAGGGGGGCAAGGCCGAGACGGCCGGACTCGCGGTCACCGTCGCGGTGATGGTCCTGATCCTGGGCATCGAGATCGCCACGGCGGGCACCGCCACCCCCGCGATCGGCGCGCTGCTCGGCCTCACGGCGTCGGGCGCGATCGCCGCGGACAGCTGGAACCAGTGGGCGAAGCTCGACAACGCCGCGCGGGCCACCGTGAGCACGGACGGCTCGATCGTCTTCCCGGAGCAGGCCGACCAGGCGCTGATGACGGCGCTGATCAACACGGCGATGGCGCTGCTGGACGTCTACGGCGCCGGCAAGGCGCTGAAGGCCGGCGCCAGCCTCGGCAGGGTGGCGGCGCTGGAGGCCGAGATGGCCCTTCGCGCCAGGCTGGCGAAGGCCGGGGCGCAGGAGATCGCCGAGTTCGTCGAGAAGGAGGGGGCCGAGGCGGCCGTCAGGGTGTCGGGGCGCACCGCCGAGGACCTGATCGGCGTGGTCGGCAGGGAGTCCCCGGCGGGCCAGCGGCTGGTCGCGATCTCGGGCCTCAACAAGGCCACCGTGGAGGAGCTCGGCCAGTCGCTGACGCGGCTGGCCGAGAAGTCGGCCGCGGAGGCCAGGGACGTCGTCAGCCAGTCGTTGGACGCCTTCGGCCCGGCCGAGACGCTGAAGCGGGCCGGCGGCCTGGAGGCGATCGAGCGCGCGGTCGCGGAGGACTCGGGCGTGCTCGGCCGGCTGGACGCGTGGCGCGAGGGCCTGATCGACGAGGCGGAGAAGGCGCTGGTGGACGCCAGCGGCAAGGAGGGCGCCGACACCGTCCGATCCTTCCTCTCCCAGCGCAGCGGCGTCGCCGCCGACGCGCTGGAGTCGGCGCTCGGCATCGCCGTCATGTTCCTCGGGGGCGAGGGCGGGGACAAGGCCGAGCACTCGCTGGACGGCGAGCACGGGCAGCACACGCTGGATCTCGACCGCGCCGCGACCGAGTCCGCGCGCAGGAACGGCCTGCCCGTGCAGCGGGCCGTGGTGACCGGGGCGCCGGTCCCGCTGACCGAGCGGGAGCTCGACCTGCTGTCGGCGGACGAGTTCGAGGAACTGCTCCGGGCGCTGCTCGCCAGCGGCCATTTCTCGGCCGAGGGGCTGCCCCGGATGTCCGTGCTGGAGCTGAAGGTGAATGCGTCGAACCACGGGCTCGACGGGATCGGTCTCCGCCGCCGGTCCGACCTGGTCGACTTGTACAAGTTCGAGTTCAAGCAGGTCACGACGGGGTCGATCCACGTCCCCGAGCTGGGCTCCACGGTGGCGGGGATCCAGGGCGGGGCGGGCTGGACGGCGGCCAACGTCGACAAGCTGCTCGTGTCCTCGGACCCGGTCGCGATGGAGACGCTCGACGCGCTCAACGGCCGGCTGAAGCGCCTGTTCGGCAACCGCTACTCCGAGAGCCTGCTGCTGGACGCGTTCCGGGAGGAGCTGGCGAGGGCGCCGCTGGTGATAGCGACGAGGATCCACGCCTCCCTCGACCGGCTCATCCCGCAGATGCGGGGCCTGGCCCGGACGCTGGGCAGGGGCAACGTGATGCTGCTGCTGATCCGCGGCCGCAAGAAGTGAGGCGTCGGGCGGAGCCTGGCCCAGGGTCCGTGACCCTACACTGAAGCCCGTCTCGTGATCCCGATCGGCGATGACAACACCGCGCGCCGCACGTTCCCGGTGGTCAACTACGGCCTGATCGCGGCGAACGTCCTGCTGTTCCTCGTCGAGCTCGGCCAGCCCGACCCGCAGGGCTACATCACCCGCTGGGGCGCGGTCCCGGCGTCCATCAGCGCCGGGCACGGCCTCGAGACGCTGCTGACGTCAGCGTTCCTTCACGCCGGCTGGCTGCACCTCCTGGGCAACATGCTGTTCCTCTACGTCTTCGGGGACAACGTGGAGGACGCGTTCGGCCACCTCCGCTACCTGCTCTTCTACCTGGCCTGCGCGGTGCTGGCCGGGCTCGGCCAGGTCGTCCTGGCGCCGGACGCCCAGCTGCCCGGCATCGGCGCCAGCGGCGCGATCTCGGGCGTGCTCGCCGCGTACGTCGTCATGTTCGGGGCCAACCGGGTCCGGGTGCTGGTCTTCTTCTTCCCGGCCGTGGTGCCGGCGTACGTGATGATCGGGGTCTGGATCGTCCTGCAGTTCCTGAACGGCGTCGCGAGCCTCTCGCAGACGGCCCAGACCGGCGGCGTCGCGTACGGCGCGCACATCGGCGGCTTCGTGGGCGGCCTCCTGCTGACGCTGCTGCTCCGCCCCCGCGGGGGCCGCAGGCCGGCCGGGTGGTCCCGGGGCTAGCGCTCACCACCAGCGGCCGGGCGGCACCCTGAACCACGCCTTCGCGTCGGCGGCCGCGAGCAGGTACAGCCCGAGGACCAGCCCGCCGATCGCCAGGCCCCCGGCCAGCGGAAGCATGAAGTCGTGGACCACGGGGACGAACCTGCCCCCCGCCGTGAGGACGCCCAGGGCGACGATCGGCAGGACCACGGCTCCGACGCGGGCCGGCCGCCGGCGGACCGTCAGGAGCAGCAGGGCCGCCAGGATCAACCCCAACGCGGCGGCAGCGCACAGGAGGAACGGAAGATACCTGCCATTGGGGACGTCGGCCTCGATCGGGAACCACAGGCCCATGCCCAGGCTGGCCACCGCGAGGTCGGCGCCCAGCAGCAGGGTGATCCAGTGCGCGATCGCGGTGACGGACGGGGGCATGGCCCCGCGACCCACGTGCACCAGGAAGCGCGGCCGGATGGAGAGCCATGTCGCCCCGTCCCACCACCAGCGGCCGTCGGGCGAGTAGTGGGGGAGGGTCTGCTGCGGCAGCTCGGGCCGTTCGGTCTGCATGGCCCGCACATGGTGCCGGATGGGTCCCGGGCCCCGCATGGGCGGTTTCGACCGGGGGTCCCATGCCGGCGCCATCCATCACGAATCGAGAAGCCGTCCCTCCCGGGCGCCCACTAGCCTGGTCGCCATGGCAGCGCTCGTGAACCCCGTCGCCCCGTTCCGCAGGGTGCTGCGGCGGCCCGTGCTGCGCCGGGTCCTGCCGGCGATGCTCCTGTCCGCGATCGGCGACGGGATGAGCGTGGTCGCCGTGGCCTGGCTCGCCGTGGGCATCGCGCCGCCCGGCCAGTCCGGGGTGTGGACCGCCCTGGCCGTCGCGGCGTACTCGCTCCCCGCCACGCTCGGCGCCGCCGTGCTCGCCCGGCTGGTCCGCGGCCTGCCGGGCACCGCGCTGGTGACCGTGGACGCCGCGCTGCGCGCCGTCGCCCTCGGGACCATCGCCGGCCTGGCCATCACGGGCCGCCTCACCCCGGCCCCGTACGTCGTCCTGCTGGCCGGATCGTCGCTCCTGCACGCGTGGGGCAACGCCGGCGTGTACACGCTGATCGCGGAGCTGGTGCCCGACGAGGACCGCGTGACCGGCAACGCGCTGCTCTCCTCGTTCATCCAGCTGTCCTACGTGATCGGGCCGGCACTGGCCGGCGGCCTGAGCGCCTGGGCCGGTCCGGGCTGGGCCATCGCCGCCGACGCGGGCAGCTTCGCGGTGCTGGCCGTCACCTGCCTCTCGGCCTCCCGGTCCCACGTTCCCGCGCCACCGGCGCCGCCGCCAGCCACCGTGGCCACCAGCGGGATGCGGGCCATCCTCGGCGACCCCCGCCTCGCCGGCCTGCTCGCGGTCACCTGCGCGTTCTTCTTCCTCTACGGGCCGGTCGAGGTGGCCCTCCCGATCCACATCGCCGACGAGGTGCACGGCTCGGCCGCGCTGCTCGGCACGTTCTGGGCCACGTTCGGGATCGGCGCCATCGCCGGGAGCCTGGGCGCCGGCCTGCTCCGGCACCGGCCCCTGTGGGCGGTGGTGGCGGCGATCATCGCCGGCTGGGGAGCCGCGCTGCTGCCGCTCGGCCTGACCGGCGCGGTGCTGCCCGGGCTGATCGGGTTCGCGGCCGGCGGAGTGATCTACGGGCCGTTCTCCGCGATCTGCACGGCGCTGTTCCAGGGCTCCAGCCCGCCGCACCTGCTGAGCCGGGTGCTCGCCACCCGCGCCGCGCTCACCACGCCCTCCACGGCGGCCGGGACGCTGCTGGGCGGCCCCATCGTCGCCGCCATCGGCGGCCAGCGGACGCTGCTCGCCTCGGCGCTGCTGACCATCGCCCTCGGCGTCGCGGTCGCGGCCGTGCGGCGCCGGTCCCTGTTGCGGGATCATTCCGGAACCTGATCGCCGGCGTCGCGGCTGGCGGCGCCCACGTCGCTGCCCCAACGGGCCGATTTCATCGTAGGCTTGTTCCGACAGATTTCCGAAACGTTTCGGAATGCGTGTTGGAGGGAGAGTCCAGGTGATCATCAGATCGACCCGTGCGAAGGTCCGTTCGACGGTCGTCGTGCTGGCGGTGGCGGCGCTCGCGATCGCCGGGGTGGTCGCGGCGACCGCGAGATCCGGGGGCGGCGCCGTTGCCGCCGGAGCCGTCGAGGACGACGGCACCGACTGCGCGGTCAGCCAGCCGGCGTCGCTGACCGCCGTGTCCAGGCTCCCCGATCCGTTCATGAGGCTCGACGGCACGCGCATCAGCGCCAGGTCCGACTGGCGGTGCCAGCGGGCCGAGCTCAAGAACCTGGAGCAGACGTTCGTCTACGGCCAGAAGCCCGTGAAGCCCGCGAGCGTCACCGGGACCGTCTCGAGCACCAGCATCACCGTCAACGTGTCGCAGAACGGCCGGAGCGCGAGCTTCTCGGCGGGCGTCCAGCTGCCGAGCGGCACCGGGCCGTTCCCGGCGGTCGTCGTCGTGGGCGGCCTCGGCGCGGACACGGCGACCATCCTCGGCTCGGGCGCCGCCATCATCAGCTACAACCCGATGGCGGTCGGGCAGGAGGGAACGGCGCGCAGCAACAAGCAGGGCGCCTTCTACACGATCTACGGGTCCACGAGCAGCACCGGGCTGCTGGTCGCGTGGGCGTGGGGCGTGAGCCGCATCATCGACGTGATCGAGCAGTCGGGCGGCAGCGTCCTCAAGGCGGACGCCGTCGGCGTCACGGGCTGCTCGCGGTTCGGGAAGGGCGCGTTCGCCGCCGGCGCCTTCGACGAGCGCATCGCCCTGACCATGCCGATCGAGTCGGGCAGCGCCGGCGTGCCCATCCTCCGCGGCATCCCCGGGGAGTCGGGCGCCCAGCCGCTGAGCAGCGCCTTCAACGAGCAGCCGTGGGTAACTATTCAGGTCCGCGCGTAGGCGGCTGAGCGGGCCGGAGCCAGGGCTTGGCGGATGAGGGTCTGCGGAGAGGTGGGGCGGTTGGTTATGGTGTCGGGCGCGATG
>VBJR01000098.1 GCA_005880175.1 Chloroflexota bacterium | reverse complement strand
TGAACATCGAGGCTATCACAAGAGGAATTTGCCTGCATAGCTGATATGAGTTACCGACGGCGCCTATTGCGCGACAGCGCCGGTGTCGTCAGGTGACCCACCGCCTGCCGACAGGGTAGCGAAGCGGTCACGCGGGAGAGCGGCGGGCCATGGGCGGCGCGGAAGCCCCCTCCGCGCTACTCCCCGTTCGTGTGCTCGTGCGCCCGCGCCGGTCCCCGGGCATGGAAGTCCTCCGCGCGCACGCGCGACGCCTCGATCATCTCGGGCGGGATGATCGTCGGACCGCCCAGCGAACCCGCGCAGATCGCCGACTGCGCGGTCTCCTCCAGCACGACGTTCACGCCGACGGTCTCCGCCGCCGTGCGGTGGAACGCCAGCACGCCGTGGTTGGCCAGCAGCACCGCCCTCGTCCTCGGCGTCAGCACCGCCCGGATGTTGTCGACCGACCGCTCGGAGCCGCGCGGCCCGTAGGCGGCGACCGGCACCCCGTCCTCCAGGCCGAAGATGCCGAACGCCTCCGTCCAGCACTCGATCGGCCGGCCCCCAGTTCCTGGTAGACGACCCCGTGCATGGGGATGACCGCGTTCGCCATGGGCGCGATCTCGCCCTCCAGCAGCTCGCCGTCCAGGCGGAGCCGCACCACGCCCTCGGGCGGCAGGTCGCGCAGGCTGCCGCCGGCGGTGAACAGCATCTCGTCGCGACCGGGCACGCGCAGGCTCAGGTTGCCGTGTCCGGACAGCGACAGGACGCCGCTGGCGCTGACCCGGCGCGCCGTCTCCAACAGCTCCTGCCGCAGATCCCTCGTGCTCACCGCCATCGCTCCATTCCTCCAAGTGCTCGAGCCGCCGGCGCCTGGTCACCAGCGTAGGCGATCCCATCGCAAACCGATGGGACCGCTCCCACGGTTCGTTTGCTAGCCTTGATCTGTGCGCCCGCATTTGCGGACCGCCGAGGAACTGGTAGCCCTGCTGCGAGCCCGCGGCAAGAAGGTGACTTCGCAGCGAGTGCTGATCTACCGCATGCTGCTGGCCGACCGCAGCCACCCCACCGCCGAGCAGCTCCACTCGCGGCTCAAGGAGCAGCTGCCCGGCCTCTCGCTCACCACCGTCTACACCGCGCTCAACGATCTGGTGCAGGCGGGCGAGGTCCGGCGCTTCGAGGCGGGCGACGGCAGCGTGCACTTCGACCCCGAGATGCGGCCCCACGCCGAGCTGGTCTGCGTCCAGTGCGGCCGCATCGACGACGCGCCGACCGACCGGCAGAGCGCCCGGATGCCCCGCCGGCTGCATGGCTACCAGATCCTCCAGCGTACCGAGCTGCTGCACGGCGTCTGCCCGACCTGCCAGGAGGCGCCTGGCAACGGCACCGCCACCCCGCACGCCTCCGGCCTCCGCACCTGACAGCCTCGCGTCCAGGCGTCAAACTGCAACGAGGCCGATCGCGGGCGGCCGGGTGACCAGTCGTGAGTGCGCCGGAGTATATGCTGATACCTGCGCTCACACTTGGTATGAGCGCTTGCATGCCTGTACCGTACCGCCGGCAGGCCAGTGGAGGACAGAGGATGGCGACCAGGGCTGCTGCAGCCGCGGCGGAGCTCGACACAGATGCACTGCTCAGCGCTCTCGCGGCGTTCCGGGCGGGCGACTTCTCCGTCCGTCTGCCCGAGCACTGGACCGGCGTGTCCGGCAAGATCGCTGACTCCCTCAACGACGTCATCGCGCGCAACCAGCGGCTGAGCCACGAGCTGGCCCGCCTGCGTCAGGTCGTCGGCAAGGAGGGCCGGATCAACCAGCGCATCTCCACCGGCGGGGCGGACGGCGGCTGGGCCGAGTCCGTCCACTCCGTCAACGATCTGATCGAAGATCTGACACGGCCGACGAGCGAGACCGCCCGCGTGATCACCGCCGTGGCCAACGGCGACCTCTCGCAGACCGTGCCCCTGGAGGTGGACGGCGTCGCGCTCCAGGGCCAGTTCGCGCGCACCGCGAAGACCGTCAACACGATGGTCAGCCAGCTCTCGTCCTTCACCTCAGAGGTGACGCGCGTGGCCCGCGAGGTGGGCACGGAGGGCAAGCTGGGCGGCCAGGCCCGCGTCCGCGGGGTGGGCGGGGTCTGGAAGGACCTGACCGACAGCGTCAACACCATGGCTGGCAACCTCACCGCCCAGGTGCGCAACATCGCCGAGGTGACCACGGCGGTGGCGAACGGCGACCTCTCCAAGAAGATCACGGTCGAGGGCCAGGGCGAGATCCTGGAGCTGAAGAAGGGTTCGCGTCCGAGGTGACGCGCGTCGCCCGTGAGGTGGGCACGGAGGGCAAGCTGGGCGGCCAGGCGCAGGTGAGCGGGGTGGGCGGGGTCTGGAAGGACCTGACCGACAACGTGAACCTGCTGGCGGGCCAGCTGACCAGCCAGATCCGGAACATCGCCGAGGTGACGACGGCCGTCGCCAACGGCGACCTCTCCAAGAAGGTGACCGTCGACGTCCAGGGCGAGATCCTGGAGCTGAAGAACACGATCAACGTGATGGTCGACCAGCTCAACGGGTTCGCGTCCGAGGTGACGCGGGTCGCCCGCGAGGTCGGCATGGAGGGCAAGCTGGGCGGCCAGGCGCACGTGCGCGGCGTCAGCGGCACGTGGGCCGACCTGACCGACAACGTCAACACGATGGCCGCCAACCTCACCGCCCAGGTGCGCAACATCGCCGAGGTGACCACGGCGGTGGCGAACGGCGACCTGTCCAAGAAGATCACGGTCGAGGGCCAGGGCGAGATCCTGGAGGGGTTCGCGTCCGAGGTGACGCGCGTCGCCCGTGAGGTGGGCACGGAGGGCAAGCTGGGCGGCCAGGCGCAGGTGAGCGGGGTGGGCGGGGTCTGGAAGGACCTGACCGACAACGTGAACCTGCTGGCGGGCCAGCTGACCAGCCAGATCCGGAACATCGCCGAGGTGACGACGGCCGTCGCCAACGGCGACCTCTCCAGGAAGGTGACGGTGCGCGTCCAGGGCGAGATCCTCGAGCTCAAGGACACGATCAACGTGCTCGTGGACCAGCTCAACGGCTTCGCCTCGGAGGTGACGCGCGTGGCGCGCGAGGTGGGCACCGAGGGCAAGCTGGGCGGTCAGGCGCAGGTCCAGGGCGTGTCCGGGACGTGGAAGGACCTGACCGACAGCGTCAACACGATGGCCAGCAACCTCACGTTCCAGGTGCGCAACATCGCCGAGGTGACCACCGCCGTCGCGCGGGGCGACCTGACCAGGAAGATCACGGTCGAGGGCCAGGGCGAGATCCAGGAGCTGAAGGACACGATCAACGTGATGGTGGACCAGCTCAATGCGTTCGCCTCGGAGGTGACGCGCGTGGCGCGCGAGGTGGGCACCGAGGGCACACTGGGCGGCCAGGCCCACGTCCGCGACGTCAGCGGCACGTGGAAGGACCTGACCGAGAGCGTGAACACGATGGCGGCCAACCTCACGTTCCAGGTGCGGAACATCGCCGAGGTCACGACGGCCGTGGCGCGGGGCGACCTGTCCAAGAAGATCACGGCGGAGGGACGCGGGGAGATCCAGGAGCTGAAGGACACGATCAACGTGATGGTGGACCAGCTCAACGCGTTCGCCTCGGAGGTGACGCGCGTGGCGCGCGAGGTGGGCACCGAGGGCAAGCTGGGCGGCCAGGCCCACGTCCGCGGCGTCGACGGCGTCTGGAAGGAGCTGACCGACAACGTGAACCTGCTGGCGGGCCAGCTGACCAGCCAGATCCGCAACATCGCCGAGGTCACGACCGCCGTCGCCCGCGGCGACCTGTCGCGCAAGGTGACCGTCGACGTCCAGGGCGAGATCCAGGAGCTGAAGAACACGATCAACGTGCTCGTGGACCAGCTCAACGGCTTCGCCTCGGAGGTGACGCGCGTGGCGCGCGAGGTGGGCACCGAGGGCAAGCTGGGCGGCCAGGCCCACGTGCCGGGCGTGTCCGGCGTGTGGAAGGAGCTCTCGGACAACGTGAACTCCATGGCCGACAACCTCACCGCCCAGGTGCGCGGCATCGCGGGCGTCGTGACGGCCGTGGCCCGTGGTGATCTCCGGCGCAAGCTGTCGGTGGAGGCGAAGGGCGAGGTCGCCGCGCTGGCCGAGACGATCAACGAGATGACGGAGACGCTGGCCACGTTCGCCGAGCAGGTCACCACGGTGGCCCGCCAGGTGGGCGTCGAGGGCCGGCTCGGCGGTCAGGCGTCGGTGCCCGGCGCGGCCGGCACGTGGAAGGACCTGACGGACAACGTCAACCAGCTCGCGGCGACGCTGACCGACCAGATCCGCGCGATCGCCGACGTCGCCACGGCCGTGACCGAGGGCGACCTGACCCCGTCCATCGGCGTGGAGGCCTCCGGGGAGGTCGCCGTGCTCAAGGACAACATCAACGAGATGATCCGCAACCTGCGCGAGACCACCCAGCGCAACATGCAGCAGGACTGGCTGAAGACGAACCTGGCCCACTTCACGCGCCTGCTCCAGGGCCAGCGCGACCTGATGACCGCCTCCCGCCTGATCCTGTCCGAGCTGGCCCCGCTGGTCAACGCGCAGCACGGCGTGTTCTACACGATGGACGCGAGCGACCCGGAGGAGCCGGTGCTCAGGTACCAGGCGGGCTACGCGTACCGCGAGCGCAAGCACCTGGCCAACGTCTTCCGGGTCGGCGAGGGGCTGGTCGGGCAGTGCGCCCTGGAGCGCGAGCGCATCCTCCTGCACAACGTGCCGGGCGACTACGTGGCGATCTCCTCCGGGCTGGGCGAGGCGCCGCCGCTGAGCATCGTCGTCCTCCCGATCGTCTTCGAGGGCCAGCTGCTGGCGGTGATCGAGCTGGCGTCGTTCGAGCGGTTCAGCCCGATCCACCTGGACTTCCTGGACCAGCTCACCGAGTCCATCGGGATCGTGCTCAACACGATCGAGGCGACGACCCGGACCGAGGAGCTGCTCAAGCAGTCGCAGTCGATGGCCGGTGAGCTCCAGCAGCAGCAGGAGGAGCTGCGCCACACCAACGAGGAGCTGGAGGAGAAGGCGCGGCTGCTGGCCGAGCGCAACACGGAGGTCGAGCGCAAGAACAACGAGGTCGAGCAGGCCCGCCTCTCCCTGGAGGAGAAGGCCGAGCAGCTGGCGCTGACGTCGAAGTACAAGAGCGAGTTCCTGGCCAACATGTCGCACGAGCTGCGCACGCCGCTGAACAGCCTGCTCATCCTGGCCCAGCAGCTGGCCGAGAACGCCGACGGCAACCTGTCCTCCAAGCAGGTCGAGTTCTCGAACATCATCCTGGCCAGCGGTCAGGACCTGCTCAACCTGATCAACGACATCCTGGACCTGACCAAGATCGAGTCGGGGACGGTCGTGCTGGAGATCGGCGAGGAGACGTTCGGCGGCCTCCGCGAGCAGATCGAACGGAACTTCCGGCACGTGGCCGACGCGAAGAACCTCGGCTTCACGATCGACCTGGAGCCCGAGCTGCCCCGGTTCATGCGGACCGACAGCAAGCGGCTCCACCAGGTGCTGCGGAACCTCCTCTCCAACGCGTTCAAGTTCACGGAGCGGGGTCGCGTGGAGCTGCGGATGCGGATCGCGCCGTCCGGCTGGGACCGGGAGGTCACCTCGCTCCGGGAGGCGCGCCAGGTGGTCGCGTTCGAGGTGATCGACAGCGGCATCGGCATCGCGCCGGACAAGCAGCGGCACATCTTCGAGGCGTTCCAGCAGGCGGACGGGACCACCAGCCGCAAGTACGGCGGCACGGGCCTCGGCCTCTCGATCAGCCGCGAGCTGGTACGGGTGCTGGGCGGCGAGATCAAGCTGCGCAGCATCGAGCGCCAGGGCAGCACGTTCACGGTGTACCTGCCGCTGGAGCACCCGGCCGCGGGCGCGCAGGTCGAGTACCGGCGGGAGCCCGAGCCCGGCTCCGGCTGGGAGCCGACGGTCGAGGACGACCGCGCCCACGTCGCCCCCGGCGACTCGCTCGTGCTGATCGTGGACGACGACGTCAACTTCTGCCGGGTCCTCCTCGACCTGGCCCACCAGGCCGGGTTCAAGGGCATCGTCGCGCTGGGTGGCGAGGAGGCCCTGGCGCTGGCCCGGGAGCACCAGCCCGCCGCCGTGACGCTCGACATCGGGCTCCGCGACATCAGCGGCTGGAAGGTGCTCGACGCGCTCCGGCGGGACCCGCTGACGCGCGACATCCCGGTCCACGTCGTGACCGTGTTCGAGGACGCGCAGGACCGGGTCGAGAGCCAGGGTCCGCTCACGTCGTTCCTGACCAAGCCCGCCACGAAGGACGCGCTGGAGGGCGTCTTCTCCCGGATCCAGTCGCTGGTCCGCAGCGGCGCCCGCCACCTGCTGGTGGTGGAGGACGACCCCATCCAGCGGGCCGACATCGTGGCCTCGATCACGGGCGAGGTGGTGGTCCACGAGGCGACGTCGGTGGCGGAGGCGCTGAACATCGTGCGCACCGAGCAGGTGGACTGCGTGATCCTGGACCTGCGGCTGCCGACGGTCAGCGGGTTCAAGCTGCTCGAGCACTTCCGCAAGAGCTCGAAGCTGCGCCGGGTGCCGGTCGTGGTCTACACGGCGGCCGAGCTCAACGCCAAGGAGGCGGAGGTGCTGCGCCGGGCCGGCTGCGAGGTCGTCGTCAAGGGCGGCCTCGACGCGAGCCGGGTCCTGCTGGACCAGGTCGAGCGGTTCCTGGCCCGGGTCAGCAGCGAGAAGGCGCCGGCGAGGCGCCAGGCGCGGCCCGGCGGCCCGGCGGTGCGGCCGCTCCTCGGCAACGGCAGCGCGCCGGCGGCCACCGTGGACGCGGAAGTGACCGCGCCGGCGCGCCAGGCCGCGCTGTCCGGGCGCACGGTGCTGGTGGTCGACGACGACGTCCGCAACGTGTTCGCGCTGACGGCGATGCTCGAGCGGCACGGCATGCGGGTGGTCCCGGCGGAGGGCGGTCAGGAGGCGACGCGCATCCTCCAGGAGTCGCCGGCGGGCGTCGACGTGATCCTCCTCGACATGATGATGCCGGAGGTGGACGGCTACGAGACGCTGCAGCGCATCAGGCGCCAGCCCGAGTTCGCGAAGCTGCCGATCATCGCGCTGACGGCCAAGGCCATGCGGGGCGATCGGGAGCGCTGCCTGGAGGCTGGGGCCTCGGACTACATCGCCAAGCCGATCGACGGCGTGCAGCTGCTGGCCATGCTGGATAGATGGTTGAACGGATCCTAGGCGACGAGCGTCGCCCGCGGGTCAGCCTGCTGCTGGTGGACGACGAGCCGGCCAACCTGGCCGCGCTGGAGGTCGTCCTGGCGCCGCTCGACCAGCGGATGGTGCTCGCGCGCTCCGGCCGTGAGGCCCTTCGGCACCTGCTGCGCGAGGACTTCGCCGCCATCCTGCTCGACGTGCGGATGCCCGACATGGACGGCTTCGAGACGGCGGAGCTGGTACGGGCCCGGCCGGCCTCCCACAGCACGCCGATCCTGTTCGTGACGGCGTTCCCGGAGGCCGAGCAGGACCTGCTGCGCGCGTACCGGATCGGCGCCGCCGACGTCATCTTCAAGCCCTTCGTGCCCGAGTTCCTGCGCACGAAGGTCGGCGTCTTCGTGGACCTCCACCAGCAGCAGCGCTCGATCCGCGAGCTGCTGGTGCAGGCCCAGGACTCCAGCCGCGCCAAGTCGGAGTTCCTGAACATGGCGGCGCACGAGCTGCGGACGCCGCTGGCCGTGATCGTCGGCTACCTGTCGATGCTCCACGACGGCACGTTCGGCGAGGTGACGCCGGACTGGTTGCGGGTGGTGCAGATCCTGATCCAGAAGGGCGCCGAGCTGAACGGGATCGTGGACGGCCTCCTGACCGCGGCCCGGATCGAGGCGGGCACGGTCCCCCGGCGGATCGTGGACTACGACCTGCGCGAGGCAGCGAAGCTGTCGATCCGGAAGGCGACCCCGCAGGCGGAGCTGCTGGGCGCCGACATGCACCTGGACGTGCCCGACCAGCCGGTGTTCGTGCAGAGCGACCCGACGCACCTGGCGCGCATCGTGGACAACCTGGTCAACAACGCGCTGGCGTACTCGCAGGGCCGGCCCTGGGTCCGGGTGACGGTGCGGGCGAACGACCACGCGGTGCTGACGGTCGAGGACCACGGCATCGGCATCCCGCCGGAGATGCGGGAGCGCATCTTCGACCGGTTCGTGCGGCTGGAGGCGCCGGGCCAGCCCCTGCAGCCGGGCACCGGCCTGGGCCTGTACATCAGCCGCGAGCTGGCCCGGGGCCAGGGCGGCGACCTCGAGGTCGTGGAGTCGGAGCCGGGCCGCGGCTCGACGCTGGCGCTGCGTCTGACGCTGACGCGCCCGTCTCTGGAAGCGTCGGCGACCTGAGCCGGGTTCTGTGTCCTGCGAAGAGACGGGCCTGATCCGCGTGCCGTCGGCGGGATCCGGCTCAAGCGCTCCGCGCCGTCTCCAGCGCGACCGCGAGCGCCTCCACCACGATCGTCGGATCCACGGACGCCGCCGAGCGCACCTGCACCTGGCACGCGAGCTTGCCGTCGGCGCCCGCCTGCAGCAGCCGGGGCCGGATGGTCACCGCGGCGTGGGCCGGGCTCAGCCGCTCGCGCAGCGCCGCCTCGATCGGACGCAGCGCCGTGCCGGGCGGCACCGCCACGTCCACCTCGGCCTGGAGCGGCGCCTCGCCGAGCACGAGGGCGGAGGTCACCACGGCGTTGTTGGGCAGCTTGAGCACCTCGCCGGCGGCGGTGGTCAGGGTGGTGTACAGGGCGCCCATGTCGGACACGGTGCCCTCGTACGCGACGCCGCCCAGGTTGGGACCGCTCATGCGGACGGCGCTGCCGACCCGGTAGGGCCGGCCCAGCATCAGGACGAGGCCCGCGAAGAAGTTGCCGAGCGACGCCTGCGAGCCGGCGGCGACGACGACCCCCAGGATCGCGCCGCCGACCAGCAGTCCGGACAGATTGAAGCCGAGCGCGGACGCCATGCCCACGCCGAGCAGGACGTAGAGCGTCCACGTGCTCAGGTTGCGGATCGTGACGGTGGCCTGCGGGTCGAGCCCGTGCGTGAGCACGCCGACGCCGTTGCGGATGGCGACGGCCCCGATCATCGCCGCGACCGCGAGGGCGCCGGCCGTCACCGCGGCGGAGTACCGGTCGGGCACGATCCGGGCCAGGTCGCGCTGGGCGCCGAGCAGCGCCAGCGTCATCGCGGCGGCGACGGCCGCCCGGAACAGCCGCTGGGCGGGGAGGGCGCTCAGCCGCCTCACCGCGTGCGTGGTCCTTCTGGCTGGTGCATATCCTGATATTAGAGGTGTTGATGTGCTGACCATCTACCCCCTGAGGTGGTCCGGCCGCCTCTGGCGCCTGCTCTTCGATGTGCTGGTCGTGCTCTGGACCGCGGCGTGGGTGCTGGCCGGCTGGTCCGTGTACCAGCTCGTCGCGGGACTCCAGGTCGTGGCGGACGCGATCTCGCGCACGGGGACGACGTTCGACACCTGGGCGGCCGCGTTCGAGAACGCCGTGCCCGGCGGCATCCCGGGCCTGAGCGACGCGATGCGCGGCCTCGCCGCGACGCTGCGCCGGAGCGCCGGCGAGCCGCTGATCCAGCGCGGCATGCAGGCGCATGACGCGATCCAGCACCTGGCCATCGCGACCGGCCTGTTCACGGCGCTGCTGCCGATCGTGACGGCGACCGGCCTGTACCTGGTCTGGCGCTGGCGCGACGTCAGGGAGCTGACCGCCGCCGTCGACTTCGTACTCGCGGCCGAGCGGTCCGGCCGGGTGCGGGAGGCGAACGCGATCCTCGCCCACCGCGCCGTCGCGCTGCTGCCGTTCCGGCAGCTGATGCGGGCCAGCCCCGATCCGGTCGGTGACCTGGCCGCGGGCCGGCACGAGGCGCTGGCGGCCGCGATGCTCCGTCGCGCCGGGACCCGCCCGCTCGTGGACGGCGGTTCGACGTCGCCCGACGATCGCTGAAATCCGGGTGCCTCACGGTTGCGCCGGCCCCGCGACCGTGTTGTCCTTGACACACGTTCTGTCACGGTGACGGCCGGTGTGCAGGGTCGCGGTGGCGACGGCGGCCACTGGGGCCTCTGCCGCCGAGGAGGGGAGCGGTGAAGGTGTTCGTGGACAGTGCCCGACTGGGAGAGATCGAGGCGGCGGTGGGGAGAGGATTCGTGACGGGGGTGACCACCAATCCGACGTTCCTTCGCGAAGAGGCCGGCCTGCGACCTCTCGCCCACCTGCGGCGCGTGGTGGCGCTGCTCCGCCCGTACGGCCTGCCGCTCAGCGTCCAGGTGATGACGATGGTTCCTGACGAGATGGTGTGGCAGGCCGAGGTGATCCGGGACGCGCTGGACTACGACGACCTGGTGATCAAGGTGCCCTGCGGCTGGGACGAGCTGTCGGCCATCGCCCAGCTGACCCGCCGCGGCATCGCCGTCAACGGCACGGCGTGCATGAGCGCGACGCAGGCGCTGATGGCGGCGTCCGCAGGCGCCCGCTACGTCACGCTGCTGTTCGGCAAGATGAGCGACGCCGGCATCGACGCGGGTCCGGTCGTCGAAGAGGTGGCGGCCGCGTTTGGGGGCCCCGACGCCCGGTGCGAGCTGGTGGTGGCGAGCCTCCGCCGCACGTACGACGTCTACGAGTGCCTGCGCCGCGGCGCCCACGTCGCGACGGTGGCGTACCGGCTGCTGCCCGGCCTGTGCGAGCATCCCAAGACGACGGAAGCGGTCCGCGGGTTCGCGGAGAGCTTCGTGCCG
>VBJR01000097.1:3158-23018 GCA_005880175.1 Chloroflexota bacterium | reverse complement strand
GCGGGCGACCCGACGCAGGCGCGGGACCACTTCGCCCGGGGCGTCGAGCTGTTCCGCGCCGTCAACAACCCGCTGTACCTGTCCTGGTGCCTGGAGGGACTGGCGGGCGTGGCCGGGGCCTCGGAGCGCTGGGACCAGGCCGCCCGGCTGTGCCGGGCGCGGGACGCGCTGCTGGCGAACCTCGGCTCTCCCCTCCCGCCCGCGCACCCGGCGGGCTACTCGCGCACGCTGGCCGGCGTCCGCCGGACGCTGGGGGACGAGGCGCTCACGGTCGGGGAGACGCCGCCGCTCGCCCAGGCGATCGCCGAGGCGCTGGCGGCGACGGTGGGAGACGGCGCCGGCTAGACCGAAGCTAGACCCCGCCCGGAGTCGGAGTCGGAGTCGGAGTCGGAGTCGGGGTGAGAGTCGGCGTCGGGGTCGACGTCGACGTCGGGGTCGCCGTCGGAGTCGGGGTCGGGGTGGGAGTCGGCGTTGGTGTCGGTGTCGGCGTGTGACTCGGCCTCGGCCTCGGCGTCGGGGTGGGCGTCGGCGTCGGCGTCGGCGGCTGGGGCGTGGGAGTCTGCCCGGGCGCCGACGTTGGGGCGGGCGTGCCGCCGCCGCCCGGCGTGGGCGGATTCGGGGTGCCGGACCCGGCCGGGCCGCCACCGCCCGCGGTGGGATCCGGTCCGGCGGGACTCTGGGGCGGGGCCGTCGGCGAGACGCTCGGCTCGGGCTGGGCCGGCGAGGGGCTGGCCTGCGGCAGGTCGGAGACCGGAGACGGTGGCGACGAGGACCGCGAGGCGGGAGCGCCTCCGCCCGGTGACCCATCCGACAGGCGCAGCAGCAGGCTCTGGCGGTTGGCCAGCGCCGGCGGGAGCGCGACGAGGAACAGGAGCGCCACGCCCGCGATGGCGACGGTGCCCCGGCCGGGCCGCGGCGCCTGCCGGAGCCACTGCTGGGGCAGCTCCCACAGGCCGCGCCAGTGCGCGACGAGGGTCGGGCTGGCGAGCGCGCGGCGCAGGCTGTCCCGGCCGCCCGGTGCTCTCGGGACCTCTGCCGCGGGGCGCCGGGGGACCGGCGCGGCGGCCACCGGGACCGGATCCGCGGCGCCCCGGGTGGCCCGAGCGCTCACCGTGACCAGCACCAGGCTCGCCAGGGAGGCCCGCGACCGCCACTGGGTGCCGTAGCAGTCGGCGGCGGCCTCCTCCAGCTCGACCAGGAGCTCCTCCGCCGACGGCGTCGCCCGCACCCGCCGGATCACCGCGGCCACGGGGGCCGGCGGCCGGCCGCCGAACAGGTCGTGCAGGAGGTCGGCGGCCGCCACGACGTCGTCCTCCGGGCCGGCCGGCCCCCGCTGGCCGAAGTCCACCAGCCGGGGGGTGCCGTGGTGGTCGAGGATGAGGTTCTCCGGCGCCAGGCCGCCGTGGACGACCCGACGCGCGTGCGCGTACGCGAGCCCCTCGAGCGCGCCGCACACCGCCTCCATGGCCTGCTCGGGCCGCAGCGGCCCGGTCTGCTGGAGCACGCGGCGAAGCGAGGCTCCGTCCACGTGCTCGCCGGCCAGGTAGGCGAGGCCGGCGTCCTCGAACCAGGTGTAGACGCGCGCGATGCTGGGGTGGCCGAGCCGGGTCAGGCTCGCGATGTGCGGAGCGTGGCCGCCCGGGCGCAGGCGCTTGAGACGGACGAGGCGGCCCTCGGGGAGCTGGCGGGCCAGGTAGACGACGGTGTCGGCGCCCGTGCCGAGCACGGACACCAGGTCGTAGCCCGGGATCCGCCGCTGGCGGCGCTGGCCCAGGAGCCCCGGCGCGAGACGGCGCGCCGCAGTGCGAGCCACTGGGACCAGGCCTGCCACGCCGAGCGCACCGAGCAGCAACCCTGAGACTGCGATGGCGACCAGACCGCTCACGTTCGCCTACCCCGCACCCATTATCACCGCCGGCCCCCGCGCTCGCTGCCCGTTCCGCTCAGAGATTCCGCAAGACATCCGGCCGCCGGGGCCCGCGTACGCTCGCGGCGTGCGTCCCCTTCGCTTCGGCCTATCAGCGAGCACGACCGCGTCCCGCCGGGAATGGCAGGAGTTGGCCCGGCGGGCCGAGGCCGCCGGGTTCGACGTCCTCCAGGTCGCCGACCACCTCGACGAGTGCCTGCCGCCCCTGACCGCGCTCTGCAGCGCGGCCGACGTGACCGAACGGCTGCACGAAGGCGGCTACCGGCTGGCGCGCGCGGCCACCGTCGCGCTGCTCACCGACGGCCGTTTCGAGCTCGGCCTCGGCGCCGGCTACAACAGGCGGGAGTACGACCAGGTCGGGCTCCCGTACGACCCCGCCTCGACCCGCGTCAGCCGCCTGGCCGAGTCCGTCGAGGTCATCCGGCGGCTGCTGGACGGCGAGGAGCTGACGTTCCGCGGCGCGCACTACCGCGTCTCCGGCCACCGCGTCTATCCTCTGCCCCCGCGCCGCCCGCGGCTGCTGATCGGCGGCAACGGCGACCGGCTGCTGACGGTGGCCGCCCGGCAGGCGGACGTGGTCGGGTTCGCGGGCGGCGGCCCCTCCCGCGACGGCGTCCGGCTCAGCACGAGCGGCATGACGGCCGCGGGCCTGGCCGATCGGGTCGCCCTGGTGCGCGAGCGAGCGGGAGCGCGCTTCGACGCGCTCGACCTGCACGTGCTGATCCAGTTCGTGATCGTCACCGACCAGCGCCGGCGCGGGGCCGAGGACCCGGCCCGGCGCTTCGGCTTCACGGCGGACCAGGTGCTCGACTCCCCGTTCTTCCTGATCGGCACGCCTCTGCAGATGGCCGACGCGCTGCGCGAGCGCCAGGAGCGGTTCGGCGTGAACTACTGGACGGTCTTCGCCCGCCGGCCGGGCAGCGAGCAGACGGCGGAGACGCTGGCCCCGGTCATCGCGCACCTGCGCTGAGGCCGTGGCCGCTCGTACGGTGGAGGTATGGCCAACCTGTCAGAGAAGAAGCGCGACGAGCTTCCCGACAGCGCGTTCGCCTTCCCCAAGCAGCGCAAGGAACCGCTGACCGACGCCCGGCACGTGCGCAACGCCCTCGCCCGGTTCAGCCAGGTCGAGGACGTCAGCGCGGAGGACAAGCGCGAGGCGAAGCGCCGGATCGAGCGGGCCGCCCGGAAGTTCGGCGTGGAGCTGTCGAAGCCGCCCGACTGAGGGCGGCCCGGCGACGGCGCTGATGGGGCCCGCCCAGGCGATCTGGCCCGACGGGCTCCATTGCGATCACGAGCGCGGACCGCGCTGGGTCGGATGCTGGAACCCTCCCAGGTGAGCGGCGGGAATACTCACGTACACCTGCCCTCATCGTCAGGTCAGGGTGGCAGTGGGTCGCGGATCGCGGTCCAGGTCCGGTCCGGCTCGCGCGCCAGCCGGTAGCCGCCTTCGTGCAGCCGGTGATGGCAGCGGCTGCAGACCAGCGCCCCGTTTTTCCACCGACGTCTCGCCGCCGTCGATCCAGTGCACCAGGTGGTGAGACTCGCACCAGGCGGCCGGGCGGCCGCACAGGACGCAGCCGCGGTCCCGCGCTGCCAGCGCCCGCCGCTGCGCCGCCGTGAACGTCCGGCTCGTCCGCCCCACGCTCAGCGGATCGCCACCCTCGTCCACCAGGACGCACGTCAGCTCGCAGTCGCAGGCGACACGGCGCAGGAACTCGCCGCTCACCGGCTGCCCCCACTCCAGGTCGGCCGCCTTCGAGCCCGGCATCCTGGCCAGCGTCTCGACGCTCGCGGTCAGCGTCAGGTGGGGGCGCTGGCCGCCCACCTGGAGCGCGTCCCTGCTCGGACTGACCTCCGTGTACCGTGAGGGCGTGGAGGTCGTCCTGTTCCTTGGCGCGTGCGCCGGCCCGCGCGCCTCGGGCGGCAGCCCGCCCGGCGGGCCGAGCAGCCGCCGTCCTCGCTGCAGTGGGAGCGTGCCCTGACACGCTGAACCGGCTGGTGCTCGCCGCGACCGTCACCGGTCTCGTCCTGCTGGCCGGGCTCGCCGTCCTCTACGTGGCGACCCCGCCGCCCGGGCACGTCGTGCGCGGCTGCCTGTGGTGGACGGCCACGCCGGTGGACCAGGTCGTGCCCGGCGACCACGGCTGCATCCGCGGCTACTTCGCGGAGGGCGGCTACCTGGCCGACTCGACCGACTCGGACGCCCAGGCGCTGCGGATCGACGTCCCGTACGGCGCCTGCCGGCCCACGCGCGGTGACCCCATGGTGGTGCGCGGCGAGGCCGTCTTTCAGGAGGGCCGCACCATGATCCTCGTGGACGACTGCCGGTGACCCCGGCGGCCGTCGAGCTGCGCGACGTGACGCTGCGCCGGGGCCGGGTCACGGCGCTGAACGGCTTCGGGGTCACGGTGCCCGAGGGCACGGCGGTCGGCCTGGTCGGGCCCAACGGCGCCGGCAAGACCAGCGTCGTGGACGTTGCGTGCGGGCTGCTGCGCCCGCAGCGCGGCGAGGTCCGCGTGTTCGGCCACGACGTCCGCCGCGACGGCCTGGCGGCGCGCCGGCGGATCGGGCTGGTGCCGCAGGAGACCGCGCTGTACGACGAGGTCAGCGCCTGGCGCAACCTTCGGTTCGCCGCCGAGCTGCACGGGCTGCGCCGCCCGGACGACCGGATCGCGGAGCTGCTGGAGCTGGTCGGGCTCACAGAGCGGGCGTCGGACCCGGTGGCCACGTACTCGGGGGGCATGCGCCGCCGGCTGGCGATCGCCCGGGCGCTCGTGCACGAGCCGTCCCTGCTCGTGCTCGACGAGCCGACGCTGGGCGTGGACGTCGAGGCGCGGCGCCAGATCTGGGGCCACGTGCGCGGCCTGCGCCGGCGCGGCCGCACCGTCCTCATCAGCACCAACTACCTGGACGAGGCCGAGGCGCTGTGCGACCGGGTCGTGGTCCTGCGCGCCGGCCGGGTGGTGGCCGAGGACACGCCGGCCGGCCTGCTGGCGCGCGCCGGCCGCAGCGTGGACGTGGAGTGCTCGCGGCCGTCGGCGCTCCTGCTCCGCGAGTCGCTGCTGCGCGATCCTTCGGTGACGCGCGCCGAGCTGACCGAGTCCGGCCTGACCCTGCTCGTCCAGCGCGAGGGGAAGCCGGAGGCGCTGGTCCGGCGGGCGATGGACGAGGCGTCCGTGTCGGGGTTCCGGGTCCGCCCCCCGGACCTGTCCGAGGTGCTCAGGACGCTCCCGTGAACGTGGTCCGGCTGATCCGCGCCACCGCGCGCCTCGAGCTCGAGCTGCTCGCCCGCGACCGGCTGTTCGTGGCCCTCACGGTCCTGGCCGCGGTCAGCTTCATCGCGATGGTCAGCCTGTTCGGGCTGACGGGCAGCCGGGCGCCGATGGCGCTGGTGGACGAGGACCACAGCCCCGACGCCCAGCGCTTCGTGCGCGCCCTGGAGCAGGCCCACCACTCGTTCGCGCTGCGCCCGATGAGCGCCGCGGAGGCGAGCGCCCAGGTGGGCTCCGGCCGGCTGGTCGGCTCCATCACGATCCCGGCCGGGTTCGGCGAGCGGGTCCGGCGCGGCGACACGGTGCCGGTGGAGGTCGTGATCGACAACGTGGACGTGGACCTGACCAACGACGTCCAGCGCGCGCTGCCGGCCGCGATCGTGCTCTTCGGGCGGGACGCCGGCCTGCCCGGGCTCCGCGCCCAGGTCAGCGAGCGGGACGTCTACGTGAACGACACGGGCTATGTGCCGTACCTGGCGGTCAGCGCGCTGGCGCTGGACGCGTTCGTCATCGCGGGCGCGCTGGGCGCCATCGCGGTGGCTCGCGAGTGGGAGGGGCGCACCCTGAAGCTGCTGCGTGTCTCTCCGGCCCGGCCGGGCGCGCTGCTCGCCGGCAAGCTGCTGGCCGCCGGCGCCGTGGCGGCGGCGGCGCTGCTCGCGGCTGTTCTCGCCGTGGTGCTCGGCTATGGGGTGCGCCCGGTGGCACCGGTCGCGGTGGCCGGCACGCTGCTCGCCTGCGTCGTGGTCTTCGCCTGCGTGGGCGCCTGGCTGGGGGCGGTGCTGCGGCGGACCGCCCCGGTGGTGCCCCTGATGTTCGGTCTCGCCATGCCGCTCTACCTGGACAGCGGCGCGCTGGAGCCGACGCGCTTCGACGGCGACGTGATCTGGGTGATCGCCCACGCCACGCCGCTCTACTACGCGGTCGGCGTGCTGGAGTGGGCCTTCCATGGGCTCCAGGTGACGCCCGAGCCGGTCCTGCTCGACCTGGCGATCCTGGTCGCGTTCGCCGCCGCCAGCGTGCCGCTGGCCGCCGCCGCGCTGCGGGAGGACGGGTAGGTGCGGGCCGCCCGGGCCGCCTGGGCCATCGCCCGCATGGAGCTCTCCGTGTGGCTGCGCTCGCGGTGGGCCGTGCTTGCCGCCGTGGTCCCGCCGCTGGGGATGGCGGCGCTGGTCGGCGTGCTCACGATCTCGGTCGGCCAGCAGCCGGTCGCGCTCGTCGTGCAGGGCGACGGCCAGCTCGCCCTGCGGCTGGGCCACCTCATCCAGGCGGACCGCGAGGCCTACCTGGTCTCGGTGATGGACCGTCGCGACGCGGAGGCGGCGCTGCGCGAGCAGCGGGTGGCGGCGGTGGTGGTGATCCCCGCCGACTTCGACCAGCGGGCGGCGACCGGGCAGGCCCAGGTGGTGCTGGAGCTGAACAACGTCGACATCGACGTGTCCGACGACATCCGCCGCTCCGTCGCACGCTCCGTGGCGGAGATGGACGCGCCCCAGCTCGGCCTGGCCGGCGAGCTGAACGGTCCGTCCCAGGGCCTGCTGCTGCCCAACCCGTACCGCGTGGCCGTGGCCGAGCGCGACCTGCGCGAGACCAACGTGGACTTCCTCCGCTACCAGGTGGTGCCGGTGCTGATCCTCGTGGTCATCAGCGTGGCCACCCTGAGCGCGGCCGCGCTGACGGCGCGCGACTTCGAGCGAGGGACCGGCCGCCTGCTCCTGATGGCGCCGGCCCGGCGCGGGACGGTGGTGGCCGGCAAGCTGCTGGCGTCGGTCCTGGCCACGGCCGTGGTGCTCGTGCCGCTGGTGGGGGTCGGGGCGGCGGCCGGCGTGCTGGCGCCGCCGGCCGCGCACTGGCCGGCGCTGGCCGTGCTGCTCGCCGCGGTCACGGTGGCGGCCGCTGGCGTGGGGCAGCTGATCGGCGTGGCGGTGCGCGGCGGCCGCGCGGTCACGATGGTGGGCCTGAACGCCGGCATCGTCCTCTTCTTCCTGGGCGGCGGCTTCACCACCGTGGCCTTCCTGCCCGGGTGGCTCCAGGCGCTGGCCGCGCTGGTGCCCACCAGCTACGCGATCGCGGGGGTGCGGCAGGCGCTGTTCTACCCCGACCTCCAGGGCTTCGGTCTCGACGTCGGCGTCCTGCTGGCGTGCGCGCTGGTGAGCGCGGGCCTCGGCGCGTTTGCGCTGGGGCGCACGCTGGGCCACCGGCGGTGAGACGCGCATCGCTCGTGCTCCTGGCGGTCGTGGTGGCGGCGCTGGGGATCGCCGGCTTCGCCACGGCCAACCGGCTGGGCGTGTTCCAGACCGGAGGCTCGGTGGCGAACGAGCCGCTGGATCCGCAGGCACTGCCGGGCGGTTCGGGCGCGACGCCGTTCCCGAGCAGCCTCTGCCCCCCACAGCCGGAACCGGCGGGCGCGTCGGGCAGCGACGCGGAGTTCGGCGGCGCGTGCACGTTCCACCAGACGGGCCCGGTGTACTGCCGCGCCGCCCTGGACGACTTCTACGTCCTGGTCCGCCGCCTGCTGCCAGACGGCGGCACGCTCGACCTCTACATAGACGTGGAGACGTACGCGGGCCCGCGCGCCTATCGAAACGTGCAGGTGCTGCTGCTGGTCCAGGACGGCCCGACCCTGTACCAGTGGTCGAACTTCCGCGCGGACGGCACGGTCACGGCACGGGAGGCGTCGTTCAAGCTGCCTTCCACCCAGCTGCGCCCGGAGACGGGCCGCGCCGGCAGCGGCGAGGAGACGGTGGCGGGTACGTTCGCCTGCGGCGGCGCGGCGCCGTGAGGCGGCTCGGGCGCCGGCGTCCCGCCCGCCGCCGGGTCCCGGCCCCATCAGTGCGGTTCGAGGGGGAAGAGCTCGAAGACCGGCCGGCCCACGGCGGCTTCCTCGGGGTGGTCGATGTCGATCCTGTCGATGTTGCGGACGAACCAGCGGCCGAATCGCGAGCGGCGAGCATGGGGGACGAGGACGTCACGAATGAACGCGACCGCCTGGTCGTGCCCGAGCTCCACGGCCCGGACCTGCTCGCGTCTGCGGCCGATGCCGATCGTGGCGGTCCCGGCGGCACGCAGGTTGCGCGCCCAGTTGGTCTCGCCGAACGGTGCGATCAGGCCGCGCCGGCCCTCGTTCTCGCAGATCGTCACCGGAGTCGTCCGGGGCAGTCCCGACCTCCGGCCACGGACCGTGATCAGCACGTCGGGGCCCATGGGGACGCCCAGCGCGAGCAGCGGTCTCGCAACGCGGTTGAAGGAAGGGACCCACCACGGGACCTGTCCCCGATCGGCTGGCCCCGTCACGGCTGGGTGTGCCCGCTGACCAGCACCATCTGCAGGAGCGGCGCCATCAGGTCCACCACGGCCTCGGGCGGCTGGGACGCCAGCGGCTCGGCCCGGATCACGTAGCGTGCCATGACCAGGCCGAGCACCTGCGTCGCCACCAGGCTGACGGCCAGGGCGGGACGCTCGGAAGGAACCTCGGCCGCGGCCGGACGCCAGATCTCGCGCGTGAGCAGGTCGCAGACCATGCGCGCCGCCCGGGACTCGGCCGCCGCCGCCCGGACGAGGCCGATGATCCGGCTGCTGGCCACGGGGTCCTCGAGCAGGCCGACGATGAGCCGCGCCAGGCGCTTGCCCGTACCGCTCGGATCGCCGCCGAGGACGCCGGACATCGACCCGGCGGGATCGAACGGTAGCCGGGTCGCCGCCACGAACAGGGCGTGCTTGGATCCGAAGAAGTAGCCGACGAGCTTCTGGTCGACGCCGGCCTCGGTCGCGACAGATCGCATCGTGGTGCGGTCGTACCCGAGCTGCGAGAACTGCCGCCGGGCCGCCTCCAGCACGGCTTCCCGGGTGCCGCTGTCCCCTGGACGCCGGCCACCTCGCCTCGCTCCTGGCCGGATCAATTCCGCGTCCGCAGAATTCATCATGGATGGAATCGTAGCGGCAAGTTGGGGTCGTGACGGAGCCCCTGGACGGGTGTCGCTGCGATAGACTTCCCGCTCTCGTTTCGACGTTCCGGAACGTGTCTGGCCAGGAGGGGAGAGATGACTTTGGTGAATGCACGCAGACCGGGGCTCGGCGTCGCGATCCTCCTCTGCTGGTTCGCGCTGGCGGTGACCGCCTGCGGCTGGACGATGGACGCAGCCGGCGGCGGGTCGGCGGCCACGAAGGTGCCCGGCTGCGGCCTGGGCACCGGCCGCAAGGCCACGGGACCGCCGTTGACGCTGGGCGCGATCGTCACCAAGCAGCCGGGCGTCGACTGGACCGGCATCACGGGCATGGCCGAGGCCTATTTCTCCTGCGTCAACGACAACGGCGGCATCAACGGCCGGCCGATCAAGTACATCGTCGAGACCGAGCAGACCGATCCCCAGCAGGTGGCGGCGCTCGCCACCAAGCTGATCGACGACGACCGCGTCCTGGCCCTGGTGGGCAGCACCAGCGCGCTCGACTGTCCGATCAACCACACGCTCTACGAGCAGCGCGGCTACAACGTGATCGTGGCCGGCGTGCCGTTCGCGTGCTTCAGCACGCCGAACATCGCGGCCGTGAACATGGGCCCGTACTACAGCAGCGAGGGCGCCGCGCAGTACCTGGTCCGCCAGGGCGTCAAGACGATGGTCGCCGACGGCCTCGCCATCCCCGGCGGCGACCACGACATCTCCAGCGTGGCCGCCATCGCCAGGGCGAACAACATCCCTGTCAAGGGCTCGTTTCTGGAGGGCGCCCCGATCACCGACGCGGCCTCGATCGCGATCAAGCTGACGCAGGCCGCCGGCCCCGGCGGCGGCGTGGTGCTCAACCTGACGCCGCCGGAGGGGTTGGCCTGGTCGACGCCCGGCAACGACGCCTCCGTGGTGCAGGCGCTGGGCCCGGCCTGGAACGGCAAGCTGGGCGTCAACGCCGAGCTCAACCTGGTCGACTCGACCGGGCCGGACAACCTCCTTTACCAGAAGCTGACCAAGCTGTACGCACCGACCATTCCGCTGGGCAGCTTCGGCCAGATGGGCTTCGTGGCCGCCGAGATCATCACCCGGACGATGCTGAAGCTCCCCTCCGACCAGCTCACGATGAAGGGCATCAACGCCGCGATCCGGCAGATCAAGGACTTCAAGACGGACATCCTCTGCAAGCCGTGGTACTTCGGCGACCTGCAGCAGCACGTGCCCAACAACTATGACCGGACGGTCGTGCCGGAGAACCACGTGTTCGTCCAGAAGGAGGGCTGCTTCGAGATCGCGGCGCTGGCCGGCAACAACCTCGACGCCATGCGGTTCGCGGAGAAGGCGCAGGGACTGAACGGAAGCGCTGGGGGCCTTCGCTGACGACCAGCTGACCCCGGTCCGGGCCGCGTCTCAGCCGGCCGGCCTCATAGCTGCTCGGTCGTCTCGATCTCGTGGCGGATTTCGGGCCAGTGAGCCTGGACCACCGCCGTCAGTCGCGTCCGGTCGGTGGCGCTCTGCAGGGTTCCGTTGATGGACACCCCGACGTCATCGACACCGCTGATCCAGGCTCCCCCGAACGCCCAACCGAGCACGCCGTTCCGCAGCTCGCCGTGTACGTGGAACCGGACGTTGAACTGCTCGACCGGATCGAAGTAGCCGGAGGTGCCCGTCCACTGCAGGACATATCCGCCATGTTCGTACCCGGTGACGGTCCACGCCTCCGGAGCGGGCGCGGCCTTCAGGAAGTCCAGCAGGTCGCCCGTGTCGGGTTCGGCGGCGGGCACGTCGGCGAGGTCGCCGAGGTTGCCCGTCTGCGTCGCGGTCGAGAGGCCGTCGTCCGTCTCGAGGGTCGCGTAGGTGACCGCGGATTCGTCCTCACCCTCGGGCAGCTCCAGCGCGGGCGGGGGAGGCGGCGGCGGCGCGACCAGGTCGTCGGCCGTCGCCAGGTATCCGCACTCGGGACACTTGCGTGACGCGTGGTCGACGCAGTCGTCGTGGAAGTAGATTCCCGGGCCCAGACAGACGCGACATTGGTACACGTTGACGGGCGTGTCGAGCGGATGCTCGCAGAACGCACACCTGGTCTCACCCTGCACGAAAGGCATACCGCCCTCCTTCACTCGCCGCCGCCATGGGGGGAGCTCGATCGTGTGGCCCGAAGCGTTGACTGTCCATAGGCGTTTCGGGACCTACGCGGGCGATGCTCCTCGCGCTCGGGCGGCCCACGACGAGCTCGGCCGATGGCCGGTCGCGAACGAGTTGGACGGGAGCGGAGGGGCGCATCGGCGCGTACCGCGGCACCGGAGCGACCTGCTGCAACGGCGCGGCGGGAGATGGTCAGGCGGATTACCTACCCGTTGCCCACGCACTCCATCTATGCTGCACACCAGCATGGTGGTCGAGCTCGCGGTGGGCGTCGGAACCGGGCGTGGACGCCTGCGGCGCTGCTCTGACGACGACACACTACAGACGGCATTGGCAATAGCCAGGAGTTGATGCATGGTGCGGCCCAAGGGATTGAGGAGCGTCTTGCATGCCGTCTCGACTCTGCCCAGTGCCCTGTTCCCTCTCGTGTACGCGATTCTTGGCGGCTCCATCATTGCCGTGGTTCAGCACAACGCATCACTCAACCTGGTCAACACGTACGAGGGCCTGCAGATAGCATTGCTGGCGGTCCTTGCTGTCATCGTGTACCTGGTGAGAGAGTTCGCGGCGGGACGGCGAATCGTGGAGTCTGCCCAGCCCGGGGCCTGGATTCGTGTGGTCAACTCGTTCGTGGAATCAGATGCATCGGCGGACGACCAAGCGCAGGGGATATGGCTGGACAGCATACTCGACCGTCTGGGGACCGTCCATTACCACCGGATAGTCCAGTTGACGGAACAAGACCTCGACAAGACCAGCGGTCGTTCGCTGCGCGAGTTCGTGGCTCCGAACTACATCGCGCACTACCGCAGAACGCTCATGGCCCAGCCAGCATCGCACAGTCTCTTCGTTACCCGGATCGATGCTGTCCCAGCCCGCTATCCGATGACGTTCGCCATCATTCAAAACCCGGGAGAGCCACCCGGCGGAGTGCTGCTCGTGCAGATCAGTCAGTATGTACAGCAGGCTGGCGGATCAACCGCGCTCAGCATGGCCGGTTCCTTTCTGATTCGTGATCCTGACGGGCAGCTCGTGCCCCACTTCGTGTCGTTGTTCACCTCGCTGGCCAACTCCAGCAGGCTGCGGGCGGTGACACTGGATGAGCTTCAGGTGCCCGCGCTCCCCTCGAGCTAAGCCGACTTCCACAACTCTGTCCATAACCCGGCGGTAGCCAGTGGGTGTTGAAGGGCGACGCGATGGCCAGCATCTGGGCCCGCGTCCGGGAGCCGAAGAAGGTGTGCACCTCCTGGAGGCGTCCCAGCATGGTCAGGGTCGGCGAGTTGGCCAGGTGCCGCTTCATGGCGCCCAGACCCGCTCGACCGGGTTGTGATGAGGAGAGTAGCGAGCGCCGTGCAGCAAGCGAACGCGTGGGCGGGGCGCAAGAATGGACGTGGCTTCGATGGGTGTGGTGGAACGCGCCCACGAGGCTACTTTTTCTGGGTCTAGTGACGTTTCCGTGGGTCATGCCGCGCGACCTGGAGGCGTCGGTCTGACGGCGCCGCAGGTGAGCATGGCGAGCGCGATCGTGGCGCCGGGTGTGTGAAAGCCGTAGGCCCGACGGGCGATGACGCGTAGACGGGTCTTGATCGCCTCGACGCGGGCGTTCGAGAGGTTGAGGTAGAGCGTGGCCTCGATCGCCTCCATCTGGTCGATCATCATCCGCGCGATTTCGACGAAGGGGGTCAGGCGTGAGCGGATGGCCCACGCCAGCCACTTGTGGAGGAGCACGACGGCGTCCTCGAAGGGCTGCTGGAAGACCTTGCGGAGCTGCTCCTTGAGCAGGTAGGCGCGGTAGAGGCGGCGGTTGGTGCGTTGGATCCAGGCCAGCTTGGCCTGCTGATCGCAGTTCAGGTCCTGGGGGTTCTTCCAGAGCGCCCAGCGAGCACCCTTGAGATCGGAGGCATGACGGACCTGGCCGGCACGCCGGGCCTGGTTCCAGACCTCGCACCGAACCTGGTCGAGAGCGGTGGTGGCCCAGGCGACGAGGTGGAAGGGATCCATGCAGCGGACGGCCGGCGGGCACCGGCGGGCGATCACGTTGGCGATCCAGGAGGCGGCGTCGGCGCTCACCTGCTGGCTCTGCCGGCAGCGCTCGGGCCCCAACTCATCGAAGAAGCGTTCCAGGGTTGCCTCGTCGCGACCCGGCCGGGCCCAGACCGGCGTGCCCTGATCGTGGTCGACGACCACGATCAGGTAGCGCTGGCCACGCCGGTAGGAGATCTCGTCGATCCCGATCCGGCGGAGGCCAGGCAGGCGGTCACGATCTCGTTCGGCGTCCTGAGTGACGCGGGCGATGATGGCGCCCACGCTGCGTCAGGCGATGCGCATGAGCTCGGCGACCGCGGTCAGATCGCAACGCGTGACCAGCCAGGCGACCTGGTCCTCGAACGCCCGCTGAAGCGGCTGCCGTGCCGGGCCCAGGGCACGGCGGCCACCACCAAGCCGTGCCGCGAGCAGCGGACCCGGGGCGCCGCCGCCTCAAGGTAGGCGGGACGGCACCCAGGTCCAGCAGCCGCCAGCGCCGGATCCCGTCGCCCTGGTCGTAGCGCGGACAGCGTCGCTGGCGGACGCCGCAGCGCTGCTGACGGCGACGCAACCGGGCCAGTAGCGCCCTTTTCTTTGCCGCTCCAGTTCCCGAGCGCGGCTAAGATTCCCGATTCGTGGCCAGGCTGATCTACACGACGATCTCCTCGCTCGACGGCTACGTCGAGGACCGGGAGGGCAGAATCGACTGGGCAGCACCGGACCAGGAGGTGTTCCAGTTCATCAACGACCTCGAGCGTCCCGTAGGCACCTACCTGTACGGGCGCCGGATGTACGAGACGATGGTCTACTGGGAGACCGCCCACACACTCGCCAACCAGTCGACCGTCGAGCTGGACTTCGCGCGGCTCTGGCAGGCGGCCGATAAGGTCGTGTACTCCAGGACGCTGAAGACGGGGTCGAGCGCCAGGACGCGGATCGAGCGAGCCTTCGATCCGGAGGCGGTGCGGCAGCTGAAGGCGGCGACGGTCCGTGATGTGACCGTGGGCGGTCCTGAGCTCGCCACTCAGGCGTTCAAAGCCGGTTTGGTCGACGAATGCCACCTATTCCTCATGCCAGTCATCGTGGGGGGCGGCAAGCGATCACTCCCCGACGACGTCCGCATGCGGCTCGAACTGGTCGACGAGCATCGCTTCGGCGGCGGTGTGGTCTACCTCCACTACCGCATCAGGAGGTGAGCACTCTCCCGCGGCCGCCGATAATGAGAGACGTGGGTGGCCTGGACGTCGAGGCGCTCCGAGCGGAGACGCCCGGCTGCTCGAACCGCATCCACCTGAACAACGCGGGCGCCAGCCTCGTCCCGCGCCCGGTCCTCGACGCCATGATCGGCCACCTCCAGCTCGAGGCGGAGATCGGTGGCTACGAGGCCGCGGACGCGATGGCCGGCCGGGTCGCGGAGTACTACACGGCGACCGCGGCGCTGCTGGGCTGCCGCTCGGACAACGTGGCCTTCGCGGCCAGCGCCACCGACGCGTTCTCCCGGGCCCTGTCGTCGATCCCGTTCGAGCGCGGGGACGTCGTGCTGACGACCCGGGACGACTACATCTCGAACCAGATCGCGTACCTGTCCCTGCGCCGGCGCTTCGGGATCGACGTCGTCCACGCGTCGAACGCCCCCGCGGGCGAGGTGGACGTCGATGCGATGGCCGCCCTGATGCGGTCACGGCGCCCTCGCCTCGTCGTCGTCACCCACGTGCCGACGAGCTCGGGGCTCGTCCAGCCCGTCGCGGCCATCGGCCGCCTGTGCCGGGAGCTCGACCTGCCCTACCTGGTCGATGCCTGCCAGTCGGCAGGCCAGTATCCGCTCGACGTGGAGGAGATCGGGTGCGACTTCCTCAGCGCCACGTGGCGCAAGTTCCTGCGCGGCCCGCGCGGCGCAGGCCTGCTCTATGTCTCCGACCGCGCGCTGGCGCAGGGCTGCGAGCCGCTGTTCATCGACATGCGGGGCGCCCGCTGGGTGGCGGCAGGCGCGTACGAGCCGGCGGCCGGCGCGTCGCGGTTCGAGGAATGGGAGCGTTCGTACGCGGCGGTACTCGGCGGCGCCGCCGCGGCGCGCTACGCCCTCGCCGTCGGCATCGAGGCGTCCGGCAGCCGGGCGCGAGCGCTGGCCGCCCGCCTCCGCGGCGCCCTGGCCGGCGTGGACGGCGTCCGCGTCCTCGATCGCGGCAGCGAGCTCTGCGCCATCGTCACGATCGAGATCGCGGGTCGGGAGGCGAGGCCGTTCCAGGCGGCGTTGGGCGCGCGCGGCATCAATGCCTCGACCACCCTCCGCGAGCACGCGGTCTACGACTTCGACGAGAAGCGGGTTGCGTGGTGCCTGCGGCTCTCGCCCCACTACTACAACACCGAGTCTGAGATAGACGAGGCGGCGCGCGTCGTGGCCGAGCTGGCACGCGCCGGCGCGGCGACGGCGGCGACTTCGAGACCGGAGTAGATCGGGAACGGACTACGCGGACGGGCCGGCTGGCTCGGGCGTGAGCCGGCCCGTCCCCAGGGCTGCCTCCGGATCGGAGGGGATCTAGAAGCGGATCGGAAGGGGATCCGTAGCGCCCGCTCCTAGCCTGTCCATGGTCTCCGACCTGGGGACGCGGATCTCGCGGGGGAGCAGCGTGGCAGAGTCAGCAACACCGTCACTCGTCACCGGGCCAGCGGCGTACCCGCTGTCGTACGCGCAGGAGGCCGTCTTTCTCGGAGTGCGCCGGGGCGTCGACGTCCCGGCCAACCTCGTCGCCGTCCGGTGGCTGGCTGGCACGCCGGAGCCCGCCGCGGTCGACGCGGCGCTGGCGGCGGCCGCGGCCCGGCACGACGCGCTCCGGACCACGATCGGCCCCGTCAACGGCCGGATCGTGCAGCGGGTCGACGCGGCGCCCCGGGTCCGGGCGAACTGGGGGCGGCTGGCGGACGAGCACGCGCTCGAGCGCGCGGTGCGCGCCGAGCTGATGCGCCCGTTCGAGCTGGAGTGCGGCGGCTGGGCCTGCCGGGTCCTTCGGCCGCCGGCTGGCGGCGGCGTGCTCGTGGTCACGCTGCATCCCGTGGTCGCCGACGAGTGGTCCGCGGCCGTGCTGGCCGGCGAGGTGGCCGCCAGGCTGGAAGCCGACGGCGAGGCGCCGGCCGAGGGGCCGGAACGCCAGCCTGGGCCGCTGGCGTTCCGGGAGCGGGAGCAAGCGCGCGGCGGCGCCCTGGCGGGCGACCTGGCCTGGTGGGCGGAGCGCCTGGCCGGGGCGGCGCCGGCGCCGGCGCTCGGCCCCGCGGCCACGGACTGCGGCGTCGTGTCCTTCGCCCTCGACGCGGGCGTGGTGGAGGCGCTCGCCGGCGTGGAGCCCGAGGTGGCCTTCCAGGCCGCCCTCGCGGCCCTGGCGGGGCGCTGGGCCGGCGCCGGCGAGACGCTCCTGGCCGTCCGGTCCCGCGATCCCGAGGACCGGGCCGGTGGCGCGATCGGGAACCTGGAGCGCACGCTGCTGCTGCGCGTGTCCCTCGGCGGCGACCCGGCATTCGCGGACCTGCTGAGGCGCGTCGCCGCCGTCCGGGACACGGCGCTCGGGCATGCCGGCGTGCCGTTCGCCAGGCTCGTTCACGAGCTGGCGCCCCCGCCGGGCCTGGGCTTCCGCTTCGCCGCCGGCCTGGAAGCGGTGGCGCCGTGGACCGTCCGGGAGGCAGAGCTGCGCGTGGACGTGACCCCCGGCAGCTTCGTCTGCTCACTCGTCCACCGGCTGGAGCCGGAGACGGCCGGCCGGCTGGCCGCCGCCCTGGAGAGGCTGCTCCGCGCCGTGGCCGCCGACCCCGGCCGCCGCCTGTCGGAGCTGCCGGTCCTGGACGCCGGCGAGCGCCGCCGCGTCCTGGTCGAGGGGAACCGGACGCCGGCCCGGGAGGACGTGCCGCCCACCCTGCACGCGGCGTTCGAGGCGCGGGCGAGCGCGGCGCCGGCGGCTCCGGCGCTCCTGGCCGCGGGCCGTGAGCCGCTCGCCTACGGCGAGGTCGAGCGGCGCTCCCGGGCGCTGGCGGGCCGGCTGCGCGCGGCCGGCGCCGGCCGCGAGGTGCGGGTCGGCGTGCACCTGTCGCGCTCGCCGGAGCTGGTGGTGGCCCTCCTCGCCGTGCTCCGGGCCGGCGCCGCGTTCGTGCCTCTCGACGCCGGCCTGCCCCACGGCCGCCTGCGGGCGCTGGCCGCGGACGCCGGGGTGACCGTGCTGCTCACCGAGCGCGCAGGGGGCGACGCGCTCGACGTGCCGGGCGCCGAGGTCGTGTGCCTGGACGGCGGCGAGCCGGCGGCGGCGCCCGCCGAGCTGCCCGCCGCCCACCCGGACGACCTGGCCTACGTCATCTACACCTCGGGCTCGACCGGCCGGCCGAACGGCGTGGCCGTCACGCACCGGAGCGCCTGTCACCTGTTCGCCGACGCGGTCGAGCGGACGGGAATCGGGCCCGGCGACCGCATGCTCCAGTTCGCCTCCTGGAGCTTCGACGCCTCGCTGCTGGAGGCGTTCCTGGCCCTGGCGTCCGGCGCGGCCCTCTACGTCTGCGGCCCGGAGGAGCGGCTGGCCGGACCGGGCCTGGTCGAGGTGCTGCGCCGGGAGCGGGTGACCGCGCTGTTCATGACGCCGTCCGCGCTGGCGATCCTCGACCCGGAGGCGCTGCCCGACGTGCGCGTGGTGGCCACCGGTGCCGAGGCCGTCTCCGGCGAGGTCGTGCGCGCGTGGGCGCCGGGCCGCCGGCTGTTCAACCTCTACGGGCCGACCGAGGCCACGATCTACGCGCTCGCCCACCGCTGCTCGGCCGGTGAGGAGGGACCGCCGCCGGTCGGCCGGCCGCTCCCGGGGGTCCGGGCGTACGTGCTCGACGGGGCGCTGGAGCCGGTCCCCGCCGGCGCGCCCGGTGAGCTGTACCTGGGCGGTGCCTGCCTCGCCCGCGGCTACCTCGACCGGCCGCGCCTGACGGCGGAGCGGTTCCTGCCCAACCCCCATGGGACGGGACGCCTGTACCGCACCGGCGACCGCGTGCGGCGGCGCGCGGACGGGGCGATAGAGTTCCTCGGCCGGGCCGATCAGCAGGTCAAGATCCGCGGCTTCCGCATCGAGCCCGGCGAGATCGAGGCCGCCCTGCGCCGGCATCCGGCCGTGCGGGACGCCGCCGTGGTGGTCGTCGACCAGCCGCCGGGCTCGGCGCGGCTGGCCGGCTTCGCCGCGACCGGCGAGCGTCGGGTCACCGCCGAGGAGCTCCGCACCGCGCTGCGCGAGCGCCTGCCGGAGTACCTGGTCCCGGCGTCCATCCACGTCCTTTCGGCGCTGCCCCGGACGCCCAGCGACAAGGTGGACGTGCGGGCGCTGCGCTCGCTCGCAGCCACCGGCGAGCAGGCGGACCACGTCCCGCCGGCCGGCGCGCTGCAGCGGGGCCTCGCGGCGCTCTGGGAGGAGGTGCTGGGGACGGGCCGGCGGGTCGGCGCGGCCGACGACTTCTTCTCGGCCGGGGGCGACTCGATCCGCACGGTCAAGCTGGCGACCCGGCTGCGGGACTGGCTTGGCGAGCCGGTGCCGGTCGCCGCGCTGTACGCGACGCCGGTGCTGGCCGATCAGGCGGCGCTGATCGCGGAGACGCATGCGGAGGCGGCCGGGCGGGTGCGCCGGGCCGGGCCCACCGCGCCCGTCCCCCCCGCTCCCGCGGCCGTGGAGCGGGAGGACGGACCGGCGCCGCTCACGTATCCGCAGGAGCTGGTCTGGTTCCTCAACGAGCTGGTCCCCGACAACCTCGCGTACAACTTCCAGCTGGTCGTCCGCCTCCACGGCCAGCTGGACGTGGGGGCCCTGGAGCGCGCGCTGACGGAGATCGTGCGCCGGCACGAGGTGCTGCGCACGGGCTTCGAGCGGGTCGCCGGCCGGCCGGCGCAGCTCGTGCGCGAGCCGTGGCCCGTGCGGCTGCCGGTGCTCCCGCTCGAGGATCTGCCGGCGGGCGAGCGCGAGGCCGCCCTGTCCCGCCTGATCGCGGCCGAGGCAGGCAGGCCGTTCGACCTCGACCGGCCCCCGCTGGTGCGCTGGTCGCTGGTCCGGATCGCCGCGCACGACCACGCGCTCGTCCAGGTCGAGCACCACTTCGTCCACGACGGCTGGTCGGTCTCGGTGCTGCTCGGCGAGCTGCGCGACCTGTACACCGCGTTCAGCTCGGGGCGGCCGTCGCCGCTGACGGAGATCCCGCTCCAGTACGGCGACTTCGCGCGCTGGCAGCGCCGGCGCCTGAGCGGCGAGGTGCTGGCGACCGAGCTGGCGCACTGGCGGGGCCGGCTGGCCGGGGCGCCGCCCGAGCTGGCGCTGCCCACCGACCGGCCGCGCGGGCGGGTGCGCGGCTTCCGCGGCGAGCAGCGGATGGTGGAGCTGCCCCTGCGACTGTCTCGCGCCGTGCGGGCGTTCAGCCGGCGCGAGGGCGTGACCCTCTACAACACGATGCTGGCCGCGTTCCTGGTCCAGCTCCAGCGCTACACCGCGCAGGACGACATGGTCGTCGGCTCGGCCGTGGCCAACCGCACGCTGCGCGAGGCGGAGCCGATGAT
>VBJR01000097.1:0-3097 GCA_005880175.1 Chloroflexota bacterium | reverse complement strand
AGGACATGCCGTTCGAGCTGCTGGTCGAGGCGCTCCAGCCGCGGCGCGACCTGAGCCGCAACCCGCTGTTCCAGGTCGCGTTCAGCTTCCACGACTCGCGGATGCCGGCGCTGGACCTGCCCGGCGTCCGGGGCGAGGTCATCGCCCTGACCAACGGCAACGTCAAGTTCGACATCGACGTCATCGTCATCCCCCAGCCGCAGCAGCGCTTCGAGCTGGAGGGGAGCGAGGCGGAGGACGTGATCACCGTGCTCTGGGGCGCGCAGTCCGACGTCTTCGACGCCGAGACGCTCGGCCGGATGGTGGGGCACTACGAGCGTGTGCTGGAGCGGTTGGTGTCGGAGCCGGGGCTGCGGGCGTCGGAGGTGCGCCTGCTCGGCGAGGCGGAGCGGCGCCAGGTCGTCGAGGGCTGGAACCGGACCGAGACCTCCTACGGGGACCAGGGCTGGCTGCCCGAGCTGGTCTCCGCCCAGGCCGGGCGCACGCCCGGGGCGGTCGCGGTGGAGTCGGAGAGCGGCCGCCTCACCTACCAGGAGCTGGAGCAGCGCTCCAACCGCGTGGCCCGGGCGCTGCGCGGCCGCGGCGTGGGACCCGAGTCGGTGGTGGGCCTGGGCCTGGAGCGGTCGCCCGAGCAGGTTGTGGCCCTGCTGGGGATCCTCAAGGCCGGTGCCGCCTACCTGCCCCTGGAGGGGGTGGCGGAGGAGCGCCGCGCCTACCTCCAGGCCGACGCCGGCGTGGACCTGGTCCTGGAGGCGCTGCCCGAGGACGCAAGCGCCGAGCCCGTGGAGAGCCTGGTCCGCGGCGAGAACGCGGCCTACGTGCTCTACACCTCGGGCTCCACCGGTGAGCCCAAGGGCGTGCTCGTCAGCCACCGCGCCCTCCGCAACCGCATGCTCGGCATGCAGGCCGAGCACCGCCTGGAGCCCGCCGAGGGCGTCCTGGTCAAGACCTCGCTGGGCTTCGACGTGTCCGTGTGGGAGGTCCTGTGGCCGCTGCTGGCCGGAGCCAGGCTGGTCCTGGCCAGGCCCGGCGGACAGGCCGACAGCGGCTACCTGGCCGACCTGGTCCGGGAGCGCCAGGTGACCACCGCCCACTTCGTGCCGGGGATGCTGAGGGCCTTCGTGGAGGAGCCGGCCTCGGCTGCCTGCACCTCGCTGCGGCGCGTGCTCTGCGGCGGCGAGTCGCTCAGCGCCGAGCTCCGCGACCGCTTCTGCGAACGCCTGCCCCACTGCCAGCTCCACCACCTCTACGGCCCCACCGAGGCCACCATCGACGTCACCGGCGGACGCTGCCTGCCCGCCCAGGGGCCGGGCCTGGTGCCCATCGGACGGCCCCTCGGCAACACCAGGCTGTACGTCCTCGACCCGGGGCTCGAGCCGGCCCCCATCGGCGTGGTCGGAGAGCTCTACATCGGCGGCGTGCAGCTGGCCAGGGGCTACCTGGGACGCCCCGGCCAGACCGCCGATCGCTTCCTGCCCGACCCCTTCGTCCCCGGCGAGCGCCTGTACCGCAGCGGCGACCTGGCCCGCTGGCGAGCCGACGGCGCCCTGGAGTACGCCGGCAGGACCGACGAGCAGGTCAAGGTCCGCGGCGTCCGGGTCGAGCCGGGCGAGGTGGAGCGGGTGCTGGAGCGGCACCCGGGAGTGCGCCAGGCGGCGGTGGTCTCGAGGCCGGACGGGAGCGGGCAGCGGATGCTGGCCGGCTACGTGACGGCGGCGGCCCAGCTCAGCGAGGAGGAGCTCCGCGAGCACCTGCGGCGGCGCCTGCCCGAGCAGTCGGTGCCGGCCTGGCTGGCCGTGCTGGAGGAGCTGCCCAGGCTGCCCAGCGGCAAGGTCGACCGGCGGGCGCTGGCCGACCTGGAGGTGGCGCCGCAGGCGGCTCGCCCGGCCTACCAGGCGCCGCGCGACCAGCTCGAGGCGAGGCTGGCGGCGATCTGGTCGGAGGTGCTGGGCCGCCAGGACGTCGGCGTCCACGACGACTTCTTCGGCCTGGGCGGGCACTCGCTGCTGGCCACCCGCGCGGTGGCCAGGGTGCGCGATGCGCTCGCCGTCCAGGTGCCACTCCGCCTCCTCTTCGACGAACCCACCGTCGCCGGCTTCGCCACCGCTCTCGCACTGGCGCCACGCGCCCACCCACCCCTACTCCCCGCCGGCCGCCGCGCGGACCGGGAGGACGACCTCCCGCTCTCGTTCGCGCAGGAGCGCACCTGGGTCCTCACCCAGCTCGAGCCGGGCAACCCGTACTTCAACGTGGACCTCGCCGTCTCCTTCTCGGGCCCGCTCGACGCCGGCGCGCTGGACGCGTCCCTGCGCGCGGTGGTCGAGCGCCACGAGGTGCTCCGGGCGTCCGTCGTCATGGTCGACGGCCGGCCCATCCAGCTGATCCGGCCGCTCGCCGGCGCGGCCCTTCTGCGCGTGGAGGACATGAGCGGGCTGGCCGGCGCCGAGCGCGAGGCGCTCGTCCGCGAGGCCATGCGCGAGGAGGCGGCCCGGCCCTTCGACCTGGCGGGCGATCTCGCGAGCTGGCGGCGTCGTACGGCGCCCTGGTCCGCGGCGCCCCGCCGCCCCTCGCCCCGCTGCCGCTCCGGTACGCGGACTTCGCGCGCTGGCAGCGAGAGCGGATCTCCGGCGAGACGCTCGACCACCTGCTGGCGCGCTGGCGGGCGCGCCTGGACGGCGCGGCGTCGGAGCTGACGCTGCCCACCGACCGGCCCCGCCCTCGCGTCCAGGAGTTCCGCGCCGGCAAGCACCGGTTCGCGCTGACCCCGAACCTCACGGAGGGCGTCCGCGCGCTGGCCCGGCGCCTGGGCGTGACGCCGTTCATGACGCTGCTCGCGGCGTACGCGGCGGTCCTCGCGCGCTGGAGCGGCCAGTCGGACCTGGTCCTGGGCACGCCGGTCGCCAACCGCACCCGGCCCGAGCTGGAGGACCTGATCGGCCGCTTCGTCAACACGCTGGCGCTTCGCGTCGACCTCTCGGGCGACCCGACGTTCGGCCAGCTCCTCGGCCGCGTCCGGGAGGTGACCCTGGACGCCTACGAGCACCAGGAGCTGCCGTTCGAGAAGCTCGTCGCCGAGCTGCGGCCGGCCCGGGACCCG
>VBJR01000416.1:1774-3900 GCA_005880175.1 Chloroflexota bacterium | reverse complement strand
CCGGAACATGTTCGGCCCGATCCGGGGTGACTGGCCGGACGAGGAGTGGAAGGGCTGGTGGGGCCCGGAGCCCCCGTACCACGCCCCTGTCTTCGTCCTGACCCACTACGCCCGTGAGTCCCTGGTCATGGCCGGCGGCACCACCTTCCACTTTGTGACGGACGGTATCGAGTCGGCGTTGAAGCAGGCCAGGGACGCGGCCGGCGACAGGTCGGTGGCCGTCGCGGGTGGCGCGAGCACGGTCCAGCAGTTCATCCGCGCCGGCCTGCTCGACGAACTGAACATGCACATCGCCCCGGTGATCTTGGGCGCGGGCGAACGCCTCCTCGACAACGTCGGTGACCCCACGCTGGAACCGGTCAACGTCCGTAGCTCCCCCCGAGCCACCCACATCACGTACCGGATCACCTACCCGTGACATTGCCCGCGTGGCTCCACCTCGGCGAGCCTGGCGCGGCGGGGTCGTGCGTGGCCGCGGCCGGCGAACCAGCGTTCCGTACCGCTCGGGCGGGCCGAGCAGAGCCCTTCGCCCGCGTCGAGCGGCGGTCCTGAGTTCGGAATCCGCATGGGATCCCGGCGGGCCGGCCGCCGCCTCCGGGCCAACCAGCGCGTCGCGGATCCGGTGCCGGCACCGATATGCTGAACGGCGCAGCACCGGCATGTGTGGGTAGGGGAGCGTGGACCCGATCGGCACCGCGGACATCGGCGGCAAGATGGCCAGCGGGCCGCTGCGCGTCTTCCTGAGCCACACCTCCGATCTCGGCAAGCACACCGAGACGGGCTCGTTCGTGGCCGCCGCGGTCGAGGCGGTCCTCCGAGCCCGGCACGCCGTCACTGACATGGCCTACGTCGGAGCCGCGACACCTCGCCGGCCAACGTCTGCGTGGACATGGTCGGGCGGTCGGACGTCTACGTCGGCGTCATCGGGCTCCGCTACGGCTCGCCGGTGCGCGACCGGCCGGACGTCTCGTACACGGAGTTGGAGTTCGAGGCAGCGGGCGAGCGCGGCCAGCCCCGCCTGATCTTCCTCATTGGCGGGGACTCCGTCCACCTGCCGCCCGTTGACGAGCCGCCGGATCGCCAGGCCCGGCAGGAAGCGTTCCGGCGCCAGCTGCGGGAGTCGGGCTTGGTCAGCGTCCGGGTCGGCTCGCCGGGCGAGCTGGAGCTGGCTGTCTACCAGGCGCTGGTCGGGTTGGCTCCCACGCCGGATGCGCCCGCCCGGCTCGCTGCGGCGCAGACGCTCCTCGCTTCGATGCCGACGGACGTCTTGCCCGAGCGCGACGCTCTGCCAACCGGCTCGCGCATGCCGCTGGCGCCGAACCCGCTGTTCGTCGCCGCGGCGACGAACTGCTCCAGGTGGCGACTGCGCTGCGCGGGGGCGACACAACGGTCGCGCTCGGCCAGGTGGTCGCGTCCACGGGACTCGGCGGTCTCGGCAAGACGCAGCTGGCCGTCGAGCTTGTGCACCGGTACGGGCGGTTCTTCGCGGGCGGCGTGTTCTGGCTCAGCTTCGCGAGCGCGGACGAGATCCCCCTTCACGTCGCCGCGTGCGCCGCCCCGGAGCTTGGGGCCGGCCATTGGAGGAGCGCGTGCAGCGCGTCAGGGACGCGTGGCAGAGCGCTGTGCCGCGGCTATTGGTGTTCGACAACTGCGAGGAGGAGGCGCTGCTGGACGCCTGGGGCCGACGTCGGTCTCCACCACTCCGACACTGTCGCGCTCCAGTCCATACGCGAGCGTAGGCTGGGAGCGGACCGCCCAGATACTACCCATGGCCCCAGCAGCCTGGGCCGCAGCCCCATCTCCAGGGCGACCCCGCCGCCGCTCGCCCCCTCTTCGAGCGCGCCCTCGCCATCCGGGAGCACGTCCTCGGCCCCGACCACCCCGATACCGTCGCGACCCGGCGCGCCCTGGCGGAGCTGGCGGGGGAGGGGGACGGGCCGGCGGCGGGCGGGTGACCAGCCACCGGACTGCTACCGTCGTCTGCGGGAGGTGACGCCGTGCCGGTGGACTGCTCACAGAAGACGTATTGGGACAAGTACTATCGGGACCTCGGCGAGCGGGGCTCCGACCTGGACTGGGGTGGTCGCTGGACCGCCCCGTTCCTCCCCCTGCTCCGGGCGGCCGGT
>VBJR01000416.1:0-1638 GCA_005880175.1 Chloroflexota bacterium | reverse complement strand
ACGTGGCCCTGCACATGTTCACCGACGCGGTGACGCGCGCGGTCTTCGCGGACGTTCGGCGGGTGCTTCGCGAGGGCGGGCTGTTCCTCTTCCACGTCAACGCGCATGACGACCGCCCACTCCGGGAGCGCCGGCGGCCGGTCCAGCACGAGCTGGAGCCCGACTACGTACTGGAGGAGGCCGGCCAAGCGGTCCGCTTCTTCTCGCGGACCTATCTGGACGATCTTCTCACGGCGTGGCAGGTGGTCATGCTCGACCACTTGGAAATCGCGCACGGGCGCACGAGCGTTCCCTTCAAGCGCGTCTGGCGGGCCGCCGCCCGGGCTTCGGCGCCTCCCGCATTCTGACCCCGACCCACCGCCGGGTCTCACCCGCCCCTCTCGCGCGAGAACCATATATGAAGGTCCCACGCCCCGACCCCCGCCCGACCGCGCCGCGACCTCGCGCCCATCCGCTCAGCAGACCGCGCGCCGCCCTCCCGCCCAGCTGGCTGGCCGCCGCCCTCCCGCCCAGCTGGCTGGCCGCCGCCCTCCCGCCCAGCTGGCTGGCCGCCGCCCTCCCGCCCAGCTGGCTGGCCGCCGCCCTCCCGCCCAGCTGGCTGGCCGCCGCCCTCGGCCCTCGCCCCGCTGCTGCTCGCCGGCTGCGCTGACGACATCGCCGCGAACTGCCCGCCGCTCGCGCACCCCGAGGTGCTCACCGTCGCGGCCGCCGCCTCCAACTCGTGCGCGGCGCGGAAGGGCGAGGCGGTCGGGCTGCTCGCGCTGCGGATCGCCGCGTGGCCAGGGACTGGCCGATGAAGGGGCTGATCGTCCTTGTGGCCGCGGCGCCGCTCCTGCTCGCCGGCTGCGGCGACCAGAACGCCTGCGACCACCCGCCGCCCGAGATCGGCAGCGTCGTAATCGAAGCGCAGGCCAGCGCCGATCCGTGCGCCGGGCAGCCGCCGCTCCGCCGCCGCGCCCGCGGTTCCCGCCACGTCGGCGAGCAGGCCGGCGGAGACGGGCACGCCTGCGCGACTATCCGGGCGCCGGGTCGCCCCGCACGAGCGAGAAGACGACCATGTCCACCCGGCCGGCGTTGACGTAGCCAGCGTTCCGGAGCACGCCCTCCCGGGTGAACGCCGCCTTCTCGGCGACCCGCTGGGACGCCAGGTTGCCCGTCGCGGCCCACAGGACCTCCAGCTCGACCGAGTCCTGAACAGCAAGCCGGCGCCGACCCTCGCCGTTCGCCAGCAGTATGCTCGGGCCGGCGAAGAAGGCCTCGCTCTCCGGAGCCTGAAGACGGGCGACCAGGCCTGGCGGACGATCGACCTCGATGAGGGAACCGCCGCCGTGCTCCGCGCCCACCTCGACGTTCAGGAATTCCAGCGTCGGAGTTGGGGCTCGACCTACGCCAGCAAGTGCCCGCGCTGCGGGAAGCAGATCAACGACTGTTGCACGGTCTGCCGGCTCAAGGCGGCCGACCTGGACCTGGTGTTCTGCCACCCGGACGGTTCTCCCGTCGATCCCGACGTCACCACCCACCGCTTCGAGCGCCGAGCAGAAGCCTGTCCAGGTGTCGTTCGGATCCGCTTCCACGACATGCGGCACACGCACGCCACGTTGCTCCTCGAGGACGGCGCAACCGAGAGGTACGTCGCCG
>VBJR01000096.1 GCA_005880175.1 Chloroflexota bacterium | reverse complement strand
TACAACGGCCGGGACGGCTGCCCGGCTACCTTTTCAACAGCTTCCTAGGCTGCCGCCGCCCGCGCTGACATGCGTAGAACTACGCGATCGATCACTGACGGATCCGACTCGCAGCGAAACGCGAAGTCTTACCTGTTCCGCCGGCCCAGCCGGCACACAGCCTGACAAGGAGACGCGCACTGGCTTGGCAGCGGTCCTCGCCGACCTCGGTCAGAGGCGGATTATCGTCCGCCTGCGCACGAAGCTGCAGACGCTGCGCGTGCCGGCGGCGATCGTGACGCTGCGCGGCCGCGGCTGCCGGCTGGCCCCCGACGCCGAGGTGACGCCGGAGGCCGGCTGACCCGGGCCCATCGTGAGCCCTGCCCGGATTCGCGTTCGGTCCGTTCGTCGCGGTGCCCCGTAGCCCGGACGTCAAGTTCCTGAGACATAGAGGTCCCGGGAGGCCTTGACAAGTGGATCAGCCGCAGCGCGGTAGCGCCAGGTACCTGTACAGGATCATCGAGACGGTCGTCGCGGGGAGCGACCTGGACACCATCCTGCGCGGGGTGATCCAGCTCGTGAACGACGCCACCGGGTGCAACGGCTGCTTCGTCTTCTTCGTCCAGGGCGACGAGCTCATCCTGCGCGCGGCGTCCGGGATCTACGCGCTCGCCGAGGGGCGTGTCCGCCTGCCCACCGGGGAAGGCCTCGTCGGCTGGGTGGCCCGCACCGGGCGCTCGGCCAGCATCTCCGACAATGCCCTGGACGACCCCCGCGTCCTCTATGTGCCCGAGCTCCATCCCGGCGAGCCCGTCCAGTCGATGATCGCCGTGCCGGTCCTCTCCCGTTCTGGGGCGACCGTGGCCGTCATCGGCATGAACACCCGCGCCCCTCACGAGTTCGAGCCCCACGAGGTCGAATTCCTCGAGCATGCCGCCTCGCTGGTGGCCGGCGCCATCGAGAACGCGCATCTCTACGAGGACGCGACCCGCCAGGTGGCGCTGCTCGGCGCCCTCTCCGACCTCGCCCGGCAGATCGCCGAGGCGGCCAGCGCCGACCAGCTCCTGTCGGAGGTCGTCAGCGGCTGCCGCCACCTGCTGGCCGCCGACCGCTGCGAACTCTACCTGTCCGCGCCCGACCACCGGCTGGCGGCTCGCCGGCGACGCGGTCCTGAAGCTCGCGAACGGGCCGGGGCCGGCCGGCCGGCTGGGCCGCCTGGTCTGGGGGCCCGACGAGCCCGGCGTACCGCTGGGGGCGGCGCTGGTCGCCGGCACCGAGCGCCTGGGCCTGCTGTGCGTGCTCCTGCCCCGGGCCGTGCCCGGGGTGGAGGGCGTCCTGGCGGGCATCGCCTCGCACGTCGCGGTCGCCATCAAGCGGCACCAGCTCATCGAGTCGCCGGCGGATCATGGCCTGGTCAGGGACCTCTTCCGAGCGCTGGCCCTGGACGGCGAGGGCGGCGAGGACCTGGGGCTCCTGGCGGCGCGGCTGGGCTGCGACCTGTCGGCGCCCCACTTCCTGCTGCACGCGCTGCCCTGCGCGCCCGGGGCCCCGGCGGCCGGCCGCCGGAGCCACCACCGGTCCCAGCCGGGCTGGCGGGACGCGGCCGGCCGGCTCGGGAGCGTTCTGGGCACGCACCTGCCGGGCTCCGTCTTCGACCGGCGGGACACGGCGATGCGAGCGCTGCTGCGCGTGCCGGCCACCGGGGCCGAGCCGGTCGCCGGCCTGGTGCGGGACCTGCACCTGCAGGTGGCAGGAGGCCCGGCCGGCCCGGTCGCGGCTGGCCTCTCCAACGTGACCGGGGGCGCGGCCACGTTCGCGGGGCGGTTCGCGGAGGCCGAGTCCGCCGCGCGTCTGGGGTGCCTCCTGCGGGGAGGCGCCGGCGTCTCGACCTACGAGGAGCTGGGCGCGTATCGCTACGCGCTCGGCGCGGAGGCGACCGTTCGCGACCGGTACCAGGAGTCGGTGGAGAAGCTGCTGGACTACGGCGCGCGGCGCGGCGTCGACCTGGTGGGCACCCTGGACGTCTACCTCGAGCTGCGCGGCAGCATCGCGCGCACCGCCCGCCGGCTCGGCATGCACCCGAACACGCTGCGCCAGCGCCTGGCCCGCATCGACCAGCTCACGACCGTCCAGGTCGAGCGCGCGGACTGGATCTCGCTCGCGATGGCGGTCAAGACGGTCCGCCTCCGCGCCTTCCGGACCCCCGGGCCGCCCGCGACGTAGCTGACGCCGGCGCAGGTTCGTGTGGGGTCATCTGCCCGCTCCGGGCAGGTAGGGGCCCTCAGCTCCACGTAGCCCTCCGTCCGGGCCTCGCCTGTGGAGCCTTTCCACATGGACGGGGCGGGGAGGTGGTCGAGATGAACACCGACGGCGTGCCGCCCCGCGGTGCCCGGACCTTGGCGCGAAGCCCCGAAGACCCGGCGCCGGCCGGCCCCTATCGTCGCCAACCAGGCCATGATTCGCTTCCTCGTCCGGCGCGTGACCCTCACCGTCCTGATCCTGCTGGGCGTCTCCCTGGTCGTGTTCCTGACGACCAAGCTGATCCCCGGCGACCCCGTCGCGACGCTCCTGGGGCCGTACTCCACGGCCGAGGACCGCGCGCGGCTGGTGGCGGCGCTGGGGCTGAACCGCCCGCTGCCGGTGCAGTACGTCTCGTACCTGTGGACCCTGCTCCACGGCGACCTGGGCCGCTCCATCGCGCGGCAGCAGCCGGCCGCCGGCGTGGTCCTCCCGGCGTTCGCCAACACGCTGCTCCTGTCCGGCTTCGCCGGCGTCGTCGCCGTCGCCGGCGGCGTGGCCCTGGGTGCGGTGGCGGCGCTCCGCCGGAACAGCGTCGCGGCGCGCCTCGTGACCGCGGTCTCACTGGTCTCGGTATCCGCGCCCCAGTACGTGGTCGCGGTCGCGCTGATCGTGCTGTTCGCCGTCCAGACACGCCTGCTCCCGCCCGGTGGCATCAGCTCCACGATCGGGGGCGGCGGCCTCGGGGACGTGGCCCAGCACATCCTGCTCCCCGGCGTGACGGCGGCGCTCGTGCCGATGGGGATCATCGCCCGGATGTTCCGGTCGTCCCTCCTGGACGTCCTGTCCCAGGACTTCGTCGTGGCCCTGCGTGGCCACGGGCTGCCGCCCCGCACCGTGCTGCTGCACGTCTTCCACAACAGCCTCCCCTCGCTGCTGACGATCTCCGGCCTGCAGGTGGGCTACCTGCTGGGCGGCGTGGTCTTCGTGGAGACCGTGTTCACCTGGCCCGGGCTGGGGCTGCTCATCTTCACATCGATCAGCGAGCGGGACCTGCCGGTGATCGAGGCGGGCGTGCTGATCTCCGCGTTCGCCTTCGTCCTCATCAACCTCGCGGTCGACACCGCGCACGCGGCGATCGACCCCCGGGTCCGCGCATGAGGTACCCGATGACCACGAAAGTGTCGGTCGGCCTGGTGGCCGCGATCTGCCTGCTCGCCCTCGCCGTCCCGCTGCTGCACCTGCAGGACCCCACCGTGGGCAGCCTCGGTCAGCGCCTGCTGCCGCCCGGCACCCCGGGCCACCCGCTCGGGACCGACGGCCAGGGCCGCGACCTGCTGAGCCGCCTCCTGTGGGGCCTCCGCCCGTCGCTGCTCTCGGGCCTGCTGCCCGTCGGTGTCGCCGCCCTGGCTGGCGGCACGCTGGGCCTGGTCGCCGGGCTCACCACGCACTGGCTGCACGACGTCGTCATGCGGACCCTCGACGTCTTCTACGCCTTCCCGGCCGTGCTGCTGGCCATCGCGATCGCGGCCGCGCTCGGCTCCGGGCTGTCCAACGCCGTGATCGCCCTGTCCATCATCCTGGTGCCGCCCGTCGCGCGCATCGCCGAGACGGAGGCGGCGCGGCTGCGGGGCGCGGACTTCATGCTGGCCGCCCGGGCCAGCGGCGCCGGCTGGCCGGCGATCGTCGTCCGCCAGGTGCTCCCCAACGTCGCCCCCGGGATCGTCGTCTACTGCTCGTCGCTGATCGGCCTCTCGATCATCTACGCGGCCGGCCTGAGCTTCCTGGGCCTGGGCATCGCGCCGCCGTCCGCCGAGCTGGGCCTGATGGTCAACGACCTGCGCCAGTTCATCTTCAACGACCCGGTGCTGCTGCTCGAGCCGGCCGCGCTGATCCTCGTGGTGGCGGTCGTCTTCAACGTGGCGGGGGACAGCCTGCGCGGGCTCCTCGACCACCGCATGGAGGTGAGCTGATGCCTGACCCGGCGCTGGCCGTGGACGGCCTCCGCGTGAGCTTCCGCGTCCCCGGAGGGGAGGTCCAGGTGGTGCGGGGCGTCTCGTTCTCCGTGGAGGCCGGGCGCACCCTCGTCATCGTCGGCGAGAGCGGGAGCGGCAAGTCGGTCACCGCTCGCTCCATCCTGCGCCTGCACGGGCGGGCCGCCGCGCTGGCCGGCGAGGTCCGGCTGGGCGGCACCGAGCTCCTGGGCCTCGACGAGCGGCGCATGAACGAGCTCAGGGGCGCGCGCGTCGCGCTCATCCCGCAGGACGCCACCGGCGCCCTGGACCCGCTCCGCCGCGTCGGAGCGCAGCTCTCTGAGGTGCTCCGCCACCACGGGCGGGCCGGGTCCCGGGCCGCCGCGCGGGAGCAGGCCGTCGCGCTGCTCCGGCGCGTCCACATCGCGGACCCCGAGCAGGTGGCGGCCAGCTACCCGCACCAGCTCTCCGGCGGCATGCGCCAGCGCATCGCGATCGCGATCGCCATCTCCTGCGGGCCGCAGGTGCTGATCGCGGACGAGCCCACCACCGCGCTGGACGTCACCGTCCAGGCGCAGATCCTCGACCTGCTGACCGAGCTGCAGGAGCGGCTGGGCATGGCGCTGGTGATGGTCACCCACGACGTCGGGGTGGCCGAGCAGATGGCGGACGACGTGGCGGTCATGTACGCGGGCCGGTTCGTGGAGCTGGGGCCGGTCGACGCGGTGCTGGGCACCCCCGCCCACCCCTACACCTCGGCGCTTCTGGAGGCCCAGCCGCGGCCGGACGTCCCCAGGGGGGCGCTGCGCCCGATCCCGGGCGTCCGACCTGGAGCGGACCGGCGCCGCGATCCTGGTCGCCTGCCACCGCCCGCTCGCCGTGCGGAGGACGGCATGAGCGCGGTGCTGGAGGCGCGGGCGCTCCGCAAGACGTTCTCGAACGGCGTGCGGGCGGTCGACGGAGTCGACCTGGACATCGCCGCCGGCGAGACCCTCGGCCTGGTCGGTGAGTCGGGCTGCGGCAAGTCCACGACCGGCCGCATCGTGCTCCGGCTCACGGACCCCGACTCCGGCGACCTCCGCTTCGAGGGCCTGGACCTCCTGAGCACGCGGGGCCGTGCCCTGCGCCGCCTCCGTGCACGCCTCCAGGTCGTGCCCCAGGACCCGCGGACGTCGCTCAACCCCCGCCTGACGGCCGGCGAGGCGGTCGCCTTCAACCTGCGCGCCCACGGCTGGCGGCAGCCCCGGCGGGGGGAGCGGGTGCGCGAGCTGTTCGCTCGCGTCGGCCTGGCGCCCGGCCACCTGGCCAGCTACCCGCACGAGCTGTCGGGCGGGCAGGCGCAGCGGGTCGCCATCGCCCGCGCACTGGCCACCGAGCCCCGCCTGGTCGTCTGCGACGAGGCGGTCTCGGCGCTCGACAAGAGCGTCCAGGCCGAGGTCCTCAACCTGCTCACGGGCATCCAGGCGCAGGCCGGCGTGTCCTACCTGTTCATCTCGCACGACCTCGCGGTCGTGGAGCACGTCGCCGAGCGAGTGGCCGTCATGTACCTGGGGCGGGTCGTGGAGACCGGACCGGCCGCGGAGGTGATGGCCCATCCCCTCCACCCGTACACGCAGGCACTGTTCGGCTCCCTGCCCGGCCGCGGCCGGGGCCGCGCCCACGCGCAGGGCGAGCCGCCGAGCCCGCGCAACCCGCCCTCGGGCTGCCACTTCCGCACGCGCTGCCCCGGCGCGGTCCCACGCTGCGCCGAGGCCGCGCCGCCCCTGGTCGAGGTCCAGCCCGGGCACCGCGCCGCCTGCGTCCACCACCCGGCGATGACGCCGCCCACACCCAACGGAGGAACCCCATGAGAAACCTTGCCGCGGCGCTCCTCGGGCTCGTCGCGCTCGCCGCCTGCGGAGGAGGGCCGGCCGCCTCCAACTCCACCTCCAGCGCCGACAGCTCCGGCGGGACGCTGGTCATCGGCATGACGGCGACCAACCTGCCCGGCACCGACACCGACATGGCCCAGAGCGAGGGCGGCGAGGGCATCCGGTTCGTCGGCATGCAGCTCTACGACGGGCTGACCAAGTGGGACCTCACCCACAGCGACCGGTCGCCGGCGCTCATCCCCGGGCTGGCCAGCTCGTGGACCCACAACGGCGACGGCAGCGCGTGGACCTTCACCATGCGCCCGAACGTCCGGTTCAGCGACGGGACGCCGTGGAACGCCGACGCGGCGGTGTTCAACTTCGACCGCTACCTGAACAAGAGCAGCCCCTACTACTACCCGGCGCTCAACTCCGAGGCCGGCCTGCTGCTGGTGGGGATCAGGTCGTGGCGGAAGGTCGACGACATGACGTTCGAGATCGACACGGACGGCCCCCTCTCCTACCTGCCCGACGACCTGGCCGTGCTCCCGATGGGCAGCCCGACCGCGATCAAGAAGCTGGGCAACGACGGGTTCGCCCAGCATCCATCCGGGACCGGGCCGTTCATCCTGCAGTCGATGGTCCCCGGCCAGCGCCTGGTCATGGTCCGGAACGCGAGCTACTGGGGCGGCGCCCCCAGGCTGGACAAGGTCATCCTGCGGCCGATGCCCGACGCCGCCGCGCGTGTCGCGGCGCTGCGCGCGGGCGAGGTCAACTGGATCGAGGTGCCGGTCCCCGACGACGTGCCGTCGCTGCGCTCGGCCGGCTATCAGGTGCTGACCAACTCCTACAGCCACATCTGGCCGTGGGTCCTCGACATGACGAAGAAGCCCTGGGACAACGTGCTGGTGCGCCAGGCGGCCAACTACGCCATCAACCGGCAGTCGATGGTCAGCGACCTGCTCAAGGGCACGGGCGCGCCGGCCTACCAGTACGCCCCGCGGGACGACCACGGCTACGACCCCGGCCTCAACCTCTACCGCTACGACCCGGCCAGGGCCAGGCAGCTGCTCGCCCAGGCGGGCTACCCGAACGGCTTCGACACCACGCTGTCGTTCCCGACCAGCGGCTCCGGGAACATGATCCCGATCCCGATGAACGAGGCCCTCCAGCAGGACCTGGCCAAGGTCGGCATCCGGGTCAAGCTCCAGCCCGTCGAGTGGTCGTCCATGCTCGGCGACTACTTCAACGGGCGCATCCCGGGCGGCGCCGACGCCATCAACATCTCCCTCGGCTTCGTGTTCCTGTCGCTGTGGAACACGTTCTTCTCCAGCACGTCGCCGGTCAACGTCGGCCACCTCGACGATCCCCAGGTCGACGCGCTGCTGGCCCAGGCCCGCAGCCAGCTCGACCCCGCCCTGCGCGACAAGGTCTACACGCAGCTCAACGGCCAGCTGGAGCAGGACGCGCCCTGGCTCCTGGTCGTCAACGACCTCAATCCCCCCGTGCTGGCGGCCAACGTCCACGGGTTCGTGATGACGCGCTCGTGGTTCATCGACCTGACCAGGACGTGGGTGGGCTGAGCCGTGGCCGCCATCCCGCTCACCGTGAAGGACGCGGCCGCCCGGCTCCGGGCGGGCGAGCTGAGCAGCGTCGAGCTGACCCGGGCGGTGCTGGCCCGCGCCGACCGCCTGGACGGCCGGCTGGGCACCTACCTGGCCCGGTTCGACGAGCGGGCGCTGGCGGCGGCCGCCGCCGCCGACGCCGAGCTGGCGGCCGGCATCGACCGCGGCCCGCTGCACGGCGTCCCGGTCGCCGTGAAGGACATCCTGGCCGCCAGAGAGGGGCCGACCACCGCCCAGAGCCTGGTCCTCGACCGGGCCTGGGGCGCCGGGAGGGACGCCCCCGTCGTCGCCCGGCTGCGCGGGGCGGGAGCCGTCATCACCGGGAAGACGACGACCGCGGAGTTCGCGTGCGGCCTGCCCGACCCGACCAAGCCGTTCCCCATCCCGCGCAACCCGTGGGACCTGCGCGCCTACCCGGGCGGCTCCAGCTCCGGGACCGGCAGCGGCGTCGCGGCCGGCCTGTTCCTGGCCGGCGTGGGCACCGACACCGGCGGCAGCATCCGCATGCCGGCCGCCTACTGCGGCATCAGCGGCCTGAAGGCCACCTTCGGCCGGGTCCCGAAGTCGGGGTGCGCTCCGCTCGGCTACAGCCTGGACCACGTCGGCCCGCTCGCCCGGTCGGCCTGGGACTGCGCGGCCATGCTCCAGGTGATGGCGGGCCACCACCCCAGCGACCCCGACTCCGCGGCGGCGCCGGTGCCGGACTACCTCGGCGCTCTCGAGGGGGCGGGGAGCCTGGCCGGGGTGCGCGTGGGGGTCGACCGCGAGCACCACTTCCCGGCTGACGCCGACCCCGAGCTCGGCCCGTGCTTCGACGCGGCGATCGGCGAGCTGGAGCGCCTGGGCGCCACGCTGGTGGACGTCTCGCTGCCCTGCTGGGCGGAGCTGAGCACGGCGACCATGCTGATCCTGGCGGCCGAGGGCGCGGCCTACCACCGCCAGGACCTGCGGCCGCGCTGGGACGAGTACTTCCTCGCGTCGCGGGCGCTGCTGGCCCGGGGCGCGGTCCTGTCCGGTGCCGACGTGGTGCAGGCGCACCGTGTCCGGCGCGCGGTCCAGCGGTCGCTGGGGGAGCTGTTCGCCACCGTGGACGTCGTCGTCGGGCCCACGGCGTCCGGCGGGGCCATCACCTACGACGAGGAGGACCGGCTGGTCGGGATCGACCAGCTCATCCGGGGCATCTTCACGCCGTACTGGAACGCGGCGGGCAACCCGGCCCTGGTGGTGCCCATGGGGTTCACGCAGGCGCGGCTCCCGCTGTCCCTGCAGATCGCCGGCCGGCCCTTCGAGGAGGCCGGGCTGTTCAGGGTGGGCGAGGCCCTCCAGCGCGTGACGGACTGGCACCTGCGCGTGCCGCCGCTCGTCGCCGAGGTCGAGGTGGCCGCGTGATGCCGCGCCCGCAAAGAGAGGAGGCGACACGATGACCGAGGTTCCGCTCACCGTCAGGGAGGCGGCGGGGATGCTGCGCGGGCGCGAGCTCAGCAGCGTCGAGCTCACGACCGGGATGCTGGCCTGCGCGGACCGCCTGGACGCGCGGCTGGGGACCTACCTTGTCCGCTTCGACGAGCAGGCCCTGGCGGCGGCGCGTGCCGCCGACGCCGCGCTGGCCGCGGGGATCGACCACGGCCCGCTCCAGGGCATCCCGGTGGCCGTGAAGGACATCCTGGCCGCCAGCGAGGGGCCGACCACGGCCCAGAGCCTGGTCCTCGACCCCGCGTGGGGCGCCGGCCGGGACGCCCCGATCGTCTCGCGGCTGCGGGCCGCCGGCGCGGTCATCACCGGCAAGGTGACGACCATGGAGTTCGCCTGCGGCATGCCGGACCCGGCCAAGCCGTTCCCGATCCCGCGCAACCCATGGGACACGGGCACGTGGCCCGGCGGCTCCAGCTCGGGCACCGGCAGCGGCATCGCCGCGGGCATGTTCCTGGCGGGGATCGGGACCGACACGGGGGGGAGCATCCGCTGCCCCGCCGCCTACTGCGGCGTCAGCGGGCTGAAGGCGACCTTCGGCCGCGTGCCGAAGTCCGGCTGCACGCCAATCGGCTACAGCCTCGACCACGTGGGACCGCTGGCACGGTCGGCCTGGGACTGCGCCGCGATGCTGCGGGTCCTGGCCGGCCACCACCCGAGCGACCCGGAGTCGGCCGACGTGCCGGTGGCGGACTACGTGCGCGCCCTCGGCGGCGACCTGCGCGGGGTGCGCGTGGGCGTGGACCGGGTCCATCACTTCCCCGACCAGGCGGACCCGGCCCTGGCGGGCTGCTTCGAGGCGGCGGTGTCGGCGCTGGAGCAGCTGGGGGCCAGCGTGGTCGAGGTGTCGCTCCCGTACTGGGACGAGATGCTGGTCGCCACGATGCTGACGGCCTACGCGGAGGGGCTGGCCTACCAGATGGCGGACCTGCGCACCCGCTGGGAGGACTTCTTCGCGGGGACGCGGCTCTTCGCCGCGCGGGGCGCCCTGGTCTCCGGGGCCGACTACGTCCAGGCCCAGCGCGTCCGGAGGGTGGCGCAGCGGGCGCTCCAGGAGCTCTACCGGGAGGTCGACCTGGTCGTCGCGCCCACGGCCGGCACCGGTGCGCTCCGGTACGACGACCACGACGAGCTGGCCAGCCTGGACACGCTGCTGGAGACGATGTTCACGGGGTACTGGAACGCGACCGGCAGCCCGGCGCTGTCGGTCCCCATGGGGTTCACGGCGGAGGGCCTGCCGCTCTCGCTCCAGATCGCCGGCCGGCCCTTCGAGGAGTCCCTGGTGCTGAACGCCGGCGACGCCTACCAGGGGGTCACCGACTGGCACCTGCGCGTGCCGCCGCTGGTCTCGGAGGCGGCCGCGGTCGCCGTCCGAGCTTGACGAGGAGAACGGGATGAGTGACGCGGAGACGGTCGTGAGGACGCTGCTGGGTGAGGCCGGGCTGCCGGCGAGCGAGTCGGAGATCGCGACGCTGGCCGCCGCCTACCCCGCGCTGAAGGCGGGCGTCGAGAGGCTGTACGCGGTGGCCGAGGCTCGCTACGAGTCGCCGGCGCTGCACTTCGAGGTCAGCCCCGTCTTCAGTGACTGGGGGTGACCCCGTGGGCCCGGGCCGGCGGCAGGATCAGCCGCTTCCACGTCTCCCTCACGGTCGCCGGCCTGGGCATGGGCATGACGGGCTCCCTGACCGCCGTCTACGCGAAGGCGCTGGGCGCCTCGGACACCGCGGCGGGTGTGGCGGTGGCGTCGATCTCGGTCTCGCTCCTGGTGGTGGACGTGCTGGGCACCCGGGTGGTGCCCAGCCTCGACAGCCGGCTGTCGATCAGCCTGGCGCTGGCCATCTTCGGGGTGGGGTCGCTGGCGTCCGCCGCCGCGCCCACCTACGCGTGGATGGTGGCGGCCCGCGTCTTCCAGGGCGCCGGCGCCGCCCTCTTCATGACCGGCGGCCTCCAGGCCGCCGTCCGCATGTCGGAGCCGGGCCGCGAGGGGCGGGCGGTGGGCGCCTTCAACATGGCCTTCTTCCTGGGGGTCGCGTCCGGACCGCTGCTGAGCGCGGTGGTGTCGGAGGTCCGGCCCGGGCTCGACGGCCTGCGGGCCGCGTTCGCGGTCTGCGCGCTCACCAACCTGGTCGCGGCGGTCCTGTGCCGGCTTGGCCTGCCCTCGATGCCGACGGGCCTGCGGCCCCGGTTGGCGCTGCCCCCGCTGGGCCTGCTGGCGCGCCCGAGGCTGGGGGCCGTGCTGCTGCTGGGGGCGTTCGGCCAGGCGGTGCAGGTCGGCATCCCCTTCACGATGATCCCGCTTCTGGCCACCGACCGCCTCGGCCTGCCGGTGCCGGCGCTGAGCGCGGCCCTGTCGGTGCTGGCGGTGTCGAACATCATCGCGATGTCGCTCGCCGGCCGCGCCAGCGACCGCGTGGGACGGCTGTGGGGCCTGCTGCCGGCGCTGGTGTGGGGCGCCGGGGTGCTGGTCCTGACCGGGCGGGCCGCGGGCCTGGGCCCGTTCGTCATCTGCTGCGCGGCGATCGGAGTGACGGTGGGCAGCGTGGTCGTGGTGCCGGCGGCGATGGTGGTGGACCTGGCCGCCGACCGGACGGCGGCCATCTCCGGATACCGGATCTCGGCGGACCTGGGCCAGCTGGCCGGCGCCGCGGGGGCGGGTGCCCTGTTCGGAGCCGTGGGGCCGTCCGGCGCGCTCGACGTCGCCGCCGCGGGCCTGTTCCTCGCCGGCGTGCTGGTGGCGGCGACCGGGGACACCAGTCGTTGCCCGGCAAATACTGTCCAGGTGCCGGCAGAAGGACCACTCCGGAGGGCTTGAGAGGTCCAGGTGCCGGCACCTGGACGTTTGGCCGGAGCAGGCGAGAGGTTGAGGCAAAAGGCTTCCCGACGTAGGCTGCGGTTTGCGACACCACCATCTCTCGCGGGGGAGGAGAGCGACGATGGTCGAAGCCACGCTGCGCCAGCTCGGCGACCTGTACGTGGGCACGGCAACCAGGGCCAGCGCGTTGAGCGGCGTTATGGTCCAGATGCTCGGCGAATGGTGGACCCGGGGTTACAGAATACGAACCCCGCCGCCACCCTCCGAGCCGGCCCGATCGACCTGGCCGAGCCGGGTCAACGTACCGGGACGAGACGGGCCGGCCGGCGAGAGTGACCAGGGCAGGGCGCCTGCGGCAGTCAACCCCACCGCCGATAGCATCCTTGCGTTGGTTGGACAGGCGCGCGAGCTATCAGATGGACGATCGTTGAGCGGTTCCCCGGGCCCCAACCGGCGGCAGAACGTCCCGCATCCCTCACAGCACTGGGCGCCGGGGTAGCGGGCCTCGCACTCGGGGCACGGCGCGGCCACCTGTCCGGCAGCCCCTGCTCGATCGCCCGCGGCAGCGTTGCATCCGGAACCCGGTCACCTCGTCAACGCGACGGCGGCGTCCGCGGCCGAGGCGAACAACTGCCGGCGCGCTGACTTGGCCGTCATCCACCCACGGTGCTGCCACTCCGGGTCGGCCAGCGGGTCTCCGGCCATCACCACCTCGCCGAACGGGATGGTGCGGTAGCGGGCGATCGCCATCTTCCTCCACCCGGCGCGAGACTCGGGCCCGGGTCTCGCGGTAGATGGCGTCCATCGACCAACTCAGGCCGCGCGTCGTTCTCGACGCCGGCGTAGTTGTGGCCGTACGCCTCCTGCGCCCTGACCCACGAGTCTTTCTTCACCACAGATTAGCCTCGTGCGGCCAGTCGCTCCTCCGCTGTTGGCCCACGTCGCCCTTCCCACTCCTTGGGGTCTCGCGAATCTAACACCGCCGCTCGGCGTATCGCTTCGCTATGTACCCGAAGCGAAATTGATACGAGCCGCATTAGCTCAACGAGGTCGATCACTATCTCGGCGATTCCGGAGTAAGTGTGCCAACCGAGCGGCTGATCGTTAGTGTCGGCACTCTTCTCGGGTAAGAGCTCGCTGAGCAGACGGCTCACGTCTGGGCGCGCAACCCCAACCCAGAGGATGTCCTTGTGCTCGTCATTCGTTCGCTTGACCTCTAGGTTGTGGCGTCCGGCGACTTCCGCGATCTGCGCGAATCGGGCAGCATGGTCGATTGACTCGCCGTTGTCTAAGCAGCCTCCCACAACTTCTGTCCATAACCCTGCGGTAGCCAGGGCGTGTTGAAAGGGGACGCGGTGGCCAGCATCTGGGCTCGCGTTCGGGAGCGGAAGAATGCGTGGACTTCCTGGATGCGTCCCAGCATGGTCAGGGTCGGTGAGTTGGCCAGGTGCCGCTTCATAGCGCCCCAGACCCGCTCAACCGGGTTGTGATGGGGTGAGTAGCGGGCGCCGTACAGCAAGCGGACGCGGGCGTGAGCGGCCAGCCAGCGCTCGACGGCCCTGCTGGAGTGCGTGCCGACGTTGTCGAGTACGATCGCGATCACCGGCGCCTTGGGGTAGGCGTCGAGGATCAGCTCCAGGAACTTGATGAAGGCGGCACTGGTGGCGCGCTCGGCGATCGAGTAGAGCCAGCGCCCGGTGGCCAGCTCGACGGCGCCGAAGATGCTGCGCTTCTGGTTCTTGCCCGGCGTCATTACCTCCTGCCGCTCGCCTTTGACGATCCAGGTCGATCGGAGCCAGGGCAGCAGGTTGACGTGGGACTCGTCCTCGGCCAGGATCACCGCGCCCTCGGGCAGGGCCGCGATCTCCTGGTGGAGCGCCGCCAGCACGGCGGCCTCGTTTGGGTCGCCCTTGGCGACCAGTCGGGGCCGACGCCAACTGGCCTGCTCGCGCACTCGCCGGGCCAGCGTCGCCAGGGACATCGCCGGGTACCCCAACCGGCGCCGCAGTTGCTTGACCGTCCACGCCCCCGGCTCCCTGAGCAGCATCCGGATGCGCCGCCCCAGTCCGGCGCCGCCGAGTCGAGGCGCGCCGGAGCGGGGACGATCCTCCAGCCCGGCCACGCCCTCGCGGTTGTAGCGGTCGATCCAGCGGCGAACCGTGCGTGGGTCGTACTCGAAGAGGGCGGCGATCTCGGAGGCGGTGAGGCCGCGCAGGGAGAGCCAGATCATCATCAGGCGCAGGGCGAAGCGCCAGGGGCCTTGGAGCAGGGCCACGATCTGGAGCTCGCCATCGGAGGAGGGCTTGGCGAAGACGTGAGCGGGACGCAAGAATGGACGTGGCCTCGTTGGACGTGGTGAGAAGCGCCGACGAGGCTACTTTTTTTCGCCACCCTCATTCCACCACCCATGGTTGAGGAAGATCGCGATGAGGCTGCCCGACCACGTATCCGTGTCGCCCGAGGCGGCCCGTGCGATCGCCGACCGGCACGGCCTGGGCGACCGCCCGCTGCGGCCCCTCGCCGACGCCGGCATCATCAACGCGGTCTACCTGCTCGGAGACGACCTCGTGCTGCGGGTGCCGCGCGATCATCCCGGCCACGTGGCGCAGGCAGGGGTCGAGGCGGTCGCGATCCCGGCGGCTCGCGCGGCGGGCGTGCGGACGCCGGCACTGGTCGCGTACGACGACGTCTGCGACCTGCTGCCCGTGCCGTACCTGGTCGTCGAACGCGTGCCCGGCCGGGCGCTGAGCGATCTCGACCTCGACCCGGGCGAAACCCCCGACGTGTGGCGCGAGGTGGGCCGCGACCTCGCCCGGCTGCACACCGGCGCCGGGCCGGCCGGTCCCGTGGGCGAGCTGTGGGTCCGCCGCGACCCGCGCGAGCTGGTGGAGCAACGCGCCGCCGACGGCTGGTTCACCGCCCTGGAGGCCCGCTGGTTGGGCGCGTGGCTTGAGCGGATCGCGACGGCGGCCCTTCCTGGGCCTGCCGTCGAGCGGCTTCTGCACCGCGACCCCCAGACAACCAACGTCATGATCGAAGCCGACCACGTCGGCTACGTGGCCATCCTGGACTGGGGCTGCGCAGGGCTGGGCGATCCGGCGTGGGACTTCTGGGGCATGCCCCTGCGGGCCGTGCCGTTCGCGTTGGACGGGCATCGCCAAGTGGCTCCGCTCGACGGTGACGACACCGCCGAGGCCAGGATCCTGTGGCGGCACCTGCAGTCGAGCCTCACCCACCTCCCACGCGGCGCCGTCCCCGGCCAGTCGTGGGGCGAGCGGCCGCTGGCCTGGCTCCTGGAGGTGCTGCGCTTCTTCCTCGACGGGCCGCCGCCACCCTGGCACGCTCTGGCGCCGTGATCGGCGTGCTTCTGACTGATACAAGACGATGCCCTGCCGCCAGCCCCGACCAGGAGAGCTGAGAAACGACAGCCACAGCGTTTCGGACAGAACTTCTGCCTACCTGCTTAGCTTCAAGCCGAGACGCCGCGCGTCGCGAATACTCATCGCCCTAACGGTGAGACCCCGCCCGACTCGCTCAGCTGGCGTCGCTTTTGGCTCAAGTAGCCAGCACGCCCAAGCGTCCCCCTCGAGCGCAGCACGGACAACCGTGTAGGGAGAGTAGTTGCGCAGGACGGGCACAGGCGCGCCCGGCGGCACTTGGCCTTGAATGAACATCGACTGAAGAGTGAGGTAGTGATCGCGCGATGCGTGCAGAAACATTGCCGCCACGTAGAGCGGCTCAAGTAGGTCCTTGTCCCGGAGCAATGTGGCAGCGGCAGAGCCGACGCTTGGTCGTGTGAGTATTTCCGTGTAAAGGGCCTCACCCGCTGACACGCAGCGTGCAAGGTATGCAAGCGTCACCCCAGCGATTCGCTGTTCCGCCGGTGTTAGGTCGCCCATTCATGCTCGTGCGGCCGGTCCATCGCCACACCAGTCACCTATCTGCATCACGGCTGTAGACACGCCGGTCCCAACGTACTCCGCGAGGTGTCGGCCGGTGAGGGTGTGCTCGCGGGTAGTCGCCGAAGTCATGCCCGCACCCTGCACATGCATGGGCACCGTCTGGTGGTACACCCAGCCGGCGGAGAGGTTGCGCTGAGGCACCTGTTCGTTGGGAGTCGCCGGCGAGAATCGATCGCCACCTCCTCGCCTCTGTACGTTCCGTACTGTATTGGCCGCCCCGAGCGCACTACTCGGAGCGTCACCAGCGGCCCGTGCGCCCAATCGCCACTCCAGATAGGCGCGCACGCGTGAGTGGATGTTGACCGCGACTCGTAGGGAGCGCACTTACGACAGGGATCACTCGGCAAGACCATCGTCCTCCTCGTCCTCGTCATCGGCCTCGCCGATCCGGGCGTCGTCTTCCTCCTCATCGAGGTCGTAGTCTGCGATGTAGTCCCGGAGGGCTCGCTCGAAGTGCAGAGGCGCCGGCCTTGTGCTCCAGTCGCCGAAGTGAATGAACACCGTGCGCAGCCACTCTACGAACTGAGCGAGCTGGTCTGCCTGCTCTCCCCGTGCCGTGCGGACAACAGTTAGCTCGACACCATTGGGTGTGCTCCAGGCCCGAGTGAAGGGCTCCAGGGTGCTCCGCACGATGCGTCTGGGCTTGCCGGTCACGGCCAGTCCGTCGATGCGGCGGTAGCATGAGACGCCACGGGTGAGCTTGCGCATCAGGCTGCCGAAGGATAGGTACACATCTGACTGCCCATCGTCGAGCTTCAGGAGCTGCGCCTCCGCCCATTTCGGCGCCTCGTAGTCCACCTCCTCACCCGTCTCGGCGCAGTGGCCGATCAACCGTCCGACATAGAGCACCTTCGGAGAGCTCTCCGTCCGAATGCGCACGATCCGTACGTCGTCGCCCCAGTCGGCCTCAGCGTGCAAGTGGTCGCCGATGACGACATTCGTTGGATCAAGTCGTGCGTCGGCGACCCAGGGCCACACCTCCCGGCAGGTCAACGCGTCGATGAGTACCAGCGGACGCTTCGCTGCCTGGCAGAAGTCACTGATCACGGTGTGGAAGAAGCGCTGGCAGCGCTCCTGAAGCTGCACCCTTCGTCCAGAGCTACCGTCGGCGAGTTGTACCGGACCGCTCGACGCGAGCTCCGCCAGCGCTCGGGCCAGCGGCAGCACGGGGGTGATGTCGAACCGCGGAGCACGGCCCCTGGCGAATTGAGCTGAACAGACTCCGCTCTGTAGATCCAACTCGATCGCGTAGGGCACCACACTGGCCTGGTTTGCCCGGCGCATCGTCCTGTTCGTCCTGACGACGCCGACGGCCAAAACCCGATCGGGCGGCAAGACCCAGGCAGCGCCGATCTCCGGGGCGGTGCCGTAGATGTCGGTCACCGCCTCTGTCATCTTCGTCATATCGATCCGGCCGATGCTTTTCCACGCGAGATCGAGCCAGGCCATCACGATTCGCCTCTCGAACAGCTTGGCCGGGTCCTGCTTGGAATGGAACTTTTGCCCAATTCCGCGTTCAGGGAGCAAGTACTGGACCGGCACGCGCAGCTCTCTGGCGAGAGCGATACGGCCAGCTCGCTTGTTGACGACGTCGTCGTGCTGGCGCTCGCCGAACCAGATCGGGGCGAGGATCAACAGACCATCGATCGATGCCTGGACATCGTCCTGATAGCGGCGCACCGCGGCGATGAACGGCCTCCAGGCCCTCGCCCGCAGCTCAGCCCGTTCGCGGTTGCCCGGACGGTCGCCGTCCGGTCTGGGGAGCGCCTGGCGTGGACCGTGCACATCGTCCGGAACCGGTATGAGCTGTGCCCGAACCCGGCCGTCGAGCAGCTCCTGGAGCAGGTCCTGGTAACTATTCAGGTCCGCGCGTAGGCGGCTGAGCGGGCCGGAGCCAGGGCTTGGCGGATGAGGGTCTGCGGAGAGGTGGGGCGGTTGGTTATGGTGTCGGGCGCGATGCTCGCCGACCTTGCCGTCACGTCGTCGATCAACGTCACCGAGCGTGAGAGGGAGCTGTTCACGCGGTTGCTGG
>VBJR01000415.1:3019-5108 GCA_005880175.1 Chloroflexota bacterium | reverse complement strand
ATCGGGAAGTGGTGGCGGCACGATCGTCATGCAGTCAGGAACATCGAGCCCACCTGTTCCTGTGTGGACGAGCGACGGGACTGACTATGTCTACAGCAGTTAGGAGCAGGTGATGGTCAAGTTTGAGGACAACATCTCACCGTACCTGTCGTTGGTCGAGGGAGCGGCACCTGGTTCGCCGGCAGCGGGTGACTTCCGCCTGTTCTTCGACGTTGCCGACCACCTCCTCAAGTGGAAGAATAGCGCAGGTACAGTTGTTGCGATCGCGACAGGAACACCTCTGCTTGACCAAGGCGTGATCACCTACCTGGATGGTACCGTCGCGGCAGCACCTGGGACGCACGCTGCTGGCAAACTACGCCTGTACGCGAAGACGGGCAAGGTTCTCGCTGTCAAGGATGATGCAGGAGTCGAGACGGTTCTTGGTGCGGGTGGCGGGTCCTCACCGACAGGCAGCATCACGTACAAGTCAGGCAACACCACACTCGTCAACGCCAACCAGTTCTACGATGCTGCCAGCGTCAGCCTCGTCGCTGGGACATACCTGATCTTTGCCTATGGGACACTCCTGACCGTCGCGACCGTTGCTGCCCAACTTACTGCCAAACTGTGGGACGGGACGACCGTGATCGCGAGCGGTGAGGAGACAAGCACCGACGTTGCTGGTCTGACTGAGTACAACCTGTTCTCACTGGCGGGGTACGTTGTCATCGGTTCGACGGCAACCTGGAAGTTGAGTCTCGCCAGTACGGTTGCCAACCAGTCAGTCATCGAGCAGGCGGCACCTGACAACGGCGCAGGCAATAACGCCTGCGGGATTGTTGCCCTCAAGATTGCCTGATGTTCGACCCCGCGTTCGTTGACTCCATCTCGAAACTGGGTGCCCTCGGGTTTGCCGTCATGGCAGTCCTCGGGTTCACGTCAGGTCTTATCCGGGTGGGGCGCCTCGTGGACAAGCGGGAGACCCAACTGATCACTGAACGCGACGAGTGGAGGTCAATCGCCGAGACATCGATCGCCCAGTTTGGGCGCCTCACGGATGTCCTTGAAGCAACATCAAAGAAGATGCTGCCATGAAGGAGTGGTTGGTAAAGACGTTCGGGTTGCGACCTGAACAGGTCCCAACGACACAGCCCGAACTCATCAAGGCGAAGGTACAACTCAAGCGTGAACTGTCCCGCGCTGACAGGGCGATCCAACTCGCTATGAACCACGCGGATGAACTGTTCAACAACCAGGGGCACTACAAAGGCCCAGAACGACGACGACGGCGGAGGCACACATGAAGGCCCGGGACTTCTCGGTATGGTTGATCGTCGCGCTCGTCGTGGGTCTGTCCGCGCTGCTGTTCGATCCTGACACGACGTTGACTATCCTGGGCATCGGGATCCCGGTCGCGATCGCCTCCGCGATCGTGTCAACCATCTACCTGTACCGTGTGTTCCAGAAGCAACCGCTGCCCAGGTCCCGCTTCTTCGCGATGGTCCTTGAGTTGTTCTACGCGTTGATCCTCCTGGGTGCTTGGGTTGGGTACCTGACAGTGGCGCGCCTGACCAATGCTGCTGTGCCCCTTCCTCCTTTGACGACCACGACGCCCATCTCGGCGCTGTTGGTCATCATCGTCTTCATGTCCCCTGCGCGCTTCGCGATCGAGGTCTGGCGTGTGCGCAGACAACCGCCTCGGGAAGGACCTGTGGCGGAGACCCATCTCGATCGACTGGAGGTGCATGAGGTCGAGGACGTAGTAGCAAGTGACGTTCAGGACAGAAAGGAGTAACGTATGGCATACCGACCGACATTCCGCAGGCAAGGAGACGGATCACGCTGTCAGTGGGCGAACTGCGGGCCTGCATCACACGCGATGGCGTCCCAGCGCGATCACAAGGGCGTGGATCCCAAGACGGCGGGTCCCTGGCCTCCCCTACCTTGGGAGATCAGGAACAAGATCAACGTGTACTGCCCAGGCACGTCGTTGGAACAGAACCACGCTGCCTGCCTGGCACTGTTCGCGACGAACACGGCGATCCGCTACGCCCTCCCGTGGGCCTCATTCGCCTCGATGGTCATCTCGGGCCGTGGTGCAGTCGTC
>VBJR01000415.1:0-2711 GCA_005880175.1 Chloroflexota bacterium | reverse complement strand
GCAGAAGCCACCTGGGCACCCCGCCAAGGATGAGGACGAGTTCGAGATCCCGAACAACTAGGAGGACACGTTGGACCCACTTACCAATCCCGCCTACCTGCTGTTCGCAGCAGTCGCGCCCATCCTCATCGCGTTCCTCAAGCAGGATGGGTTCAGCAACACAGTCAACGCGCTGATCGCGTTCGTTGCCTACGTAGTCATCGGGATCCTGGGTGCGATCATGTCAGGCACGTCCCTGACACTCGAGAACCTGGTCCCGCTCATCACCATTGCCACGGTCGTCGGGACGGCGGCGTACTCGTTGATCTGGAACAACCTGGGTACGGGGGATGGAACCTCGCCCTCGTTGGACAGTCGTGTGACCACCGCGACGTCCGTGGTCAAGTAGGAAGGAGGGCGACACGGCGAAGGTCAGGTTCCGTTGGGGGCCCACAATGGGCACAAAGCACAACAGGACGGAGGTTCAGTTCATGGCAGTCATCCAGGACGATCAGAAGGCCCAGATCGCGTTCGCCGAGACGGACGCTGCTGGTGAGGCAGTCGATGCGCCCGTCTCGTTCTCGACGGACGGCGCTGTCGGCGCGCTCGGCAACCCGGTGATCAACCTCACCACGGACGCCGATGGCAACTCGTGGGTCGAGGGCAACGACGTGGGCACGTCGGCGCTCACCGGCACCGCGACGAACGAGGACGGGACGATCGCCTCTGCCTCGATCACGGTTGAGGTCGTCGCGTCGGATGCGACCACCCTGACCCTGACGCTGGGGGCACCCGAGCCGAAGTGACCGTCTCAGTCGGTCGCTAAGCGACGAGAAACCCCCGGTCCGCACATTCCGTCGGATCGGGGGTTTCCGTGTCACAGCGACCGTTGTAGCCGGCTTGTGCGGGACGCTACGGGGACGCGCCAGGACGCGATGTACGGGTCAAGACGTCGTCCCACGCACGATCGAGGTCCTCACTCGTGAAGACGATGCTGGTCAGGATCACGTTGCCCCTCAGTTGACGCCTCAGGATGGCGTACACCTGTTCCCTGATCGCGTCAGGCATCCGCTCCTTCCCCCACTCCCACATCGACACCTCGGGTTGGGCACGATCGAGTAGGCGCGCCAGTTCTGTCTGGGTCAGGCCTGCCCGTTCGCGTAGCACCCGCATCGTCGTCTGGGTTCTCACCTGCCCCTCCACTTCGTGGGCCCCTGAGGCCTCCAGGTCGTTCCGCACTCGACGTGAACATGCTCCCTGGTATGTGCGTCATGCCCATGCTCGATGGTGCACGGGCAACCCCTCACGAGTTCGTCGCCTCGCGGGTACTTGACGCACCCGCGGTAGTGGATCCTGATGTTGTCACATTGACCAATGGCAGCGTTTGTGTTCCTCACTTCACCTTCTCCATGACGCCCCAGTTGGACCCGACTTCGATGTCACACGAGAAGGGGATCCCGGTCGGGTCGATCGAGATATTCTGCTCGAACTCGTAGCGCAGGATCTTCGACGCCTCCTTGAGACGGGCCTTCGGGATCTCGAGCGCGACCGAGTCGTGGACGGCGAACAGGACATGCCCATCGAACTCGTGTGCCCTCGCTGAGATGCGCGTCAGTGCCTCCAGGCACAGGTCAGACGCGACGGCCTGGATCGGGGTGTTGACTGCCTGCCGTCGCGTGTGCCCGACGCCTGCGCGAGTGATGTACGGGAACCGCCGGCGACGACCGAGCGGTGTGTCAACGAACGAGTCCCGGATGGCGTTCTTCGCCGTGTCCTCCATCCACTGGCGCAACACCGGGAACCCCTCGAGGAAGCGACGCACGTACAACTCTGCCTGCTCGACTGACCAACGCTCACCACCCAACTCGTCGGTCAGGTAGTCCATCTCAGGTCCTTCAGCGAGCGCCTTCGCTGATCGCCCGTACAGGATCCCGAAGTCAACGCGCTTGGCCATGTACCGCTCGCCCGACGAGATCTGATCCGCGGGCTTGTGGAACATCGCGACGGCAACCTCGCCGTGGATGTCACGCCCCTCCCGGAAGACCTCGATCATCGCTGGGTCCTGGGACAACCAAGCGGCGACCCGCAGTTCCAACTGAGCGTAGTCGACCTCCACGAACCAATGCTTCTTGTCGGGTGCCGCGAACCCAGCGCGGAACGATGGGCGGATCCTGTGATCGTCGTCCATCTTCCCGAGCAGGCCTGCGACGTTCGTCTGCAGGACCTTTGTGTCGTTCCGGAAGTCGATGATGCGCTGCAGGATCAAGGAGCGGTCGTCGTCCTTTCCCCAGAGGCGGATCATCGCCTGCAGCGTCTCGCGGTCAGTCGACTGCTCCGCGCTCGCTGATCGCATGTACCCCTTCCGGACGGCGAGGCGCACGAGGTCGCCCATCGACTCGGTGATGTACTTCTTGACCTGGGCAGGGGATCCCGGGTTGAATCCCTCGCCCGCGACGACCTCGAGTGCCGTCCTGTTCGCATCGATGCGCTCCTCAAGCATCGCGCCCATGCTGCCGAAGAACGAGGCATCGATGTACGTACCATGGTACTCGGCGGCGGCGAACGCCTTGGCACCTGGCATGAGGATGCGATCGTGGACGCCCATGGGATCGAACCCGTCCCCTGGTTCGTCGCGCTGCTCGTCAAGGAGGCGCTGTCCCACGTCGAACCACAGGCGCGTGGTGTTCGCGCAGTCTTTGCCTTGGTAGTCGTACAGCGCGGCGTAGTCGCGG
>VBJR01000095.1 GCA_005880175.1 Chloroflexota bacterium | reverse complement strand
GGAGCCCCGAGGGGCCCTAGGATTCCGCTCATGCCAACGCGAACCTGGCCCGCGCACTGGGAGGCGCTGCGCTCCGGCGAGGACTGCCCCGCCTGCCTCCAGGGACGGGCCGACGAGGACGAGTGGGGCGTCCGGTACTTCGCCGGGCAGGTCTCCGACGCGTACCTGATGCGGCGGCCGTCCCAGCCCGGCCACTCGGTGGTCATGTTCCGGGGCCGGCACGTGCCCGACCCGACCGAGCTGGACCCCGGCGAGCTGGCCGCGTGGTGGGCGGACCTGGCCGTGTGCGCCCGGGCGCTCACCGCGGTGTTCCTGCCCTGCCACCTGAACTACCAGATCTTCGGGAACGCGGTGCCGCACGTGCACGCGCACGTCATCCCCCGCTACCTCGACGACCCGGCCCCCGGACGCCCGCTCCCCGACGCCGTCTTCGCGAGCGCGGTGGACCTGCCGGCCGACCGGCTCCGGGACCAGATCGCGGCTCTGCGGAGGGCCTGCGCGAGTTCCTGACCCGCGGCGATTCCGCACAGCCGGGCGAGCGGAAGACCCGTCGGGACGTCCTTCGATGTTGAGGACGCACATGTGTTTGTCGCCGGATTGTCGGCAGGAGCCGCCAACTTACGCGAGCGAGGAGGGACTGTAAGGAGGGCCCATGGGACATCGTCCCGGGCGAATAGGGGTGAAATCCGCCCCTGGAATGCGATATCTTGGGCGACTGTGCCCAGGGGGGTTGTCACGAGGGCACCGCTAACACCACCCATGCCCGATCACATACGTCGCGTACGCGACTCTCTCAAGAGCAGGCTAGGGGGCCCGACCGACTCTGATGTCGTTGGTGCTCCTGGTTCGATACAACTGAGAAACGTAACCGCCGGTTACGGAGGCGCCCCGGTTTTTTCCCGGTTCGACCTCCACATCGAACCCGGCGAGTTCGTGTATCTGGTCGGACCCTCCGGATCGGGCAAGTCCACGCTCCTGAAGATCCTCTTCGGGACCGTTCAGCCCGAGGAGGGGTGGGTCAACGTGGACGGCATCGCGGTGCACCGGCTCCAGCACTGGCAGACGGACACGATCCGGCGCCGGGTCGGCTGCGTCTTCCAGACGTACGAGCTGCTGGGCCACCTGACGTCGCTGGAGAACGTGCTGCTGCCGCTGCAGCTCGCGCACCCGCGCACGCGGCACGCGCGGCAGCTCGCCACCGAGGCGCTGGAGCTCGTCGGTCTGGCCGGGAAGCTGCACGACCTGCCGTCCACCCTGTCCGGCGGCCAGCAGCAGCGCGTGGCCGTGGCACGGGCCATCGCCCACCAGCCACGGGTGCTGCTCGCCGACGAGCCGACCGGCAACGTGGACAAGGACGCCAGCGCCGAGATCATGGAGCTGTTCGGCCAGCTCAACGAGAACCTGGGCAGCACGGTCGTCATGGCGACGCATGACGAGTACGTGCTCAGCCGGTACCCGGCCCGCGCCATCCGGCTGCAGACCCTCGCACTGAAGGTTGTAGCGAGTTGAGGCTCGGCAGACGCCGTCTGCGTCGGCTCGTGCCGACGTGGATCTGGGCGCCGCGGTACGCCTTCCACGTGGTCCTCTACGCGCTCCGCTGCTGGCGGGGACGCGCGATGGCCTGGGGCCTCACCGCGGTCGCGGTCGGCGCCGTGCTGTCCCTGGCGGCCGGGTCCGAGCTGTTCCTGGTCCTGTCCGAGCGCAGCCTGAACCAGCAGGTGCGCTCCGCGTCCGAGCTCCAGGTGTTCCTGGCGGACGACGCGCAGCAGGCGCAGGTCGACCAGCTCAAGACCAGGATCGCCGGGATGCACGGGATCCGCGGCGTCACGTACCGCAGCAAGGCGGAGGCGCTGGCCCTCGCGAGGCAGGACTCGACGCTGGCCAACATCGCGCAGACGACCGCCGCCAACCCCTTCCCGGCCAGCCTGGTGGTCCAGCTGGCCGATCCCTCCGCCGCGAGCGCCGTCGCCGACCTCGCGGCCAAGGACCCCGCCACCGACCACGACGTTCCCGCCTCGTACACCCCGGCCCAGGGACGCCAGCTGAGCGCGTTCCTCTCGATGGCACAGGCCGTGGTGGTGGGAGTGGCCGTGGCGGCGCTGGCCGTCGCCAGCCTGGTGGCGCTGGTCCTCCTCCGCAGCGAGATCCGTGCCCGCCGCACGGAGCTCCGCATCCTGACCTTGGTCGGGACCCCCCGTCCGGTGATCCGGTTCCCGGTCTTCCTGGAGGCCGTGGCGCTCGCGATCGCCGGCAGCGTGGTCGCCTCTCTGAGCCTGACATACGTCGGTGATCACGTCGTGCCCGCCGTCAACCAGTACCTGCCCTTCCTGCAGTTGGGCAGCGCAGCGGATGCCGTGCAGGTGATCAGCCTGACCACCCTGGGCAGCAGCGTGCTCGCCCTCGGCGTCTGCAGCCTGTTGGTGAGGTTGCCACGATGAGCAGACTTCGTCTCCTGGTCGCCGCCGCGGCGTTGGCCGTGTCGGTGTTACCAGTCCGTGTCCCAGCAGCCCTCGCGGCCAGCCCGACCCCGAACCCGGACGTCCAGCTGGCCTCGCTCAACGCGCAGCTCACCGCCGACGAGGCCAAGCTCGGTGACCTGAACGACCAGGTCGAGCACGCGCAGGGCGACGTCGACCTGATCAATCGGAAGCTCGCAGCGGACCAGCAGCGCGAGGTCCAGCTCGGCAAGGAGCTGTCCACGATGGGCAAGCTCGAGTACGAGCAGCCCGCGTTCCGGCTGACCACCATCCTCCAGGCCACCAGCCTGCAGCAGCTCTTCGCGAACGTAGCGCAGGCTCGCCTGATCTCGAACAAAGAGCGGAACCTGCTGAACCAGACGCGCGACCTGCGGCACCAGGACGAGCAGGCGCACGTGCAGCTGGCGGCGCGCCTCGCCTCGGTGCAGGCGGCGCGCGACCAGGCCGGCCAGGTGGCCGCCCAGACGCTGTCGATGCGCAACACGATCCAGGACCAGGTCGTGGCCGCGCACGCGGCGGCGGTGACGAGCCAGGCGCAGGCCGTCCATGCTCCGACCCCGCCGGCCGGTCCGTATCCCAACCACTTCTCGTACGGCTTCTGCACGTACTACGTCGCGACGCGGCGGTACGTGCCGTGGTTCGGGAACGCGATCGACTGGTGGCCCAACGCCCGCTCGTACGGCTACCCGGAGGGCTCGACCCCGAAGGTGGGCGCCATCATGGTGACCCGCGAGAGCTCCATCGGCCACGTCGCGTACGTGGAGTCGGTGAGCGGCAACACGTTCGTCGTCTCGGAGATGAACTTCACCGCCTGGAACGTGGTGGACCGGCGAACCATCACGCTGGGCGGACGCGTCCCGATCGTTGGATTCATCTACGGGTAGGGGGTAGCGCAGGCCACCGCCGGTCCCGACGTGGGGCCGGCGGCCGGGCCTGTGTCACACCGGAGTCGCCAGGGCTTCCCGCGTCGCGTCCACGTCGCGCTGCAGGACCGGGCTGATCCACAGGGCCAGCGCCCCCGCAACCACGACCAGCACCGCCAGCGCCACCACCGCCATCCGCTGGCCGTACACGTCGCCGATGCGGCCGATCAGCGGCGACGCGAGCACGCCGCCGAGCGAGAACCAGATCGTCGACCACGCGTACGCCTGGCCCCGCTGTGCCGGCGACGTGATCATCGACATCTGGGTGTAGTACGCGGGCGACCAGCCGCCGTACGCGATCGAGCCGATCAGCACCGCCACGATCGCCATCGGGCCCGACGTCGCCGCCGCCAGCAGGAACATCCCGCCGGCCAGGCCGACCAGGAACATCAGCCCGCTGATGACCGGCAGGTGCCGCGCCCGGCCGGACGCGACCACCCACCTGCCCAGCTGGCCGCCGAGCACGACCCCGAACAGCCCGCCGAGCCCGAACAGCGCCGAGATCGCGCCTCGCGTCGCCGGGCCGTAGTGCCACACGTCCTGGAAGTACAGGCTCAGCAGGCTGACGAGGACGACCAGGCCGGCCCCGAAGAACAGGGCGCTCGCCCACGTCCGGCGCATCGACCGCAGGCTCGCCAGCTCGCGGAACGAGCGGATGACGCCCGTGGCGTCCTCCCGGCGCATGGCGAGCCCCAGCGACTCGCCCCGGGCCGGCTCCCGCAGGCGGAGCAGCAGCAGCGCGAACGCGAACGTGGGCAGCGCCAGGACCACGAAGGCCACCCGCCAGTTGGCGACGGCCGTGATCGCGCCGGCCAGCGGCCCGGCCACCAGGTTGATCGCGGAGTACGCCACCAGGTACCAGCCGAACACGATCGGCAGCACCCGGGGCGCGTACCAGTCCGACAGCAGGCTCGGGTGGGTCGGGGTGTTGACCGTGTAGCCGATGCCGCCCGCCAGCCGGGCCGCGATCAGCACGGCGGTCGCCGGGGCCAGCCCGGTCAGGACCGACGTGGCGCCCCAGACCAGCGCGCTGATCGCCGCCAGGTGCACCCGGTTGAACCGATCGCTGAGGTACCCCACGTGGGCCGTCACCAGCAGCGGCAGCACGGACGTCAGCGTGGCGATCGAGACGTACCCGGCGCTGCTGAGGTGGAACTGGTCGCGGATCTCGGGCCCCAGCACGCCGAACGCGCTGGCGTCGAACCGCTCGACGCCGGACAGCGCCAGCAGGATCAGGGCCGGGGCCAGGCCCGCCGCGCCCGCGACCGTCCGCAGCGAGAACAACGAGTGGAAGAAGCCGGGGGTCGCGCTCCCGGCCGGCCCCACCGGCGGCATCGAGCCCATGACGCTCACGACATGCTCCCCTCCTCCCTTCGCGTGTTCCGCCATTCTCACCCTGCCTGGCGGTCTCGACAATTCTGAGAGTCACTGTCATATACTTGCTAATAGCAAAAGGAGGTGACTCTCATGACTGGACCCGGAAGCCGCAAGTGGTGGGCGCTCGGCGCGCTCACGCTCTCCGTCCTGGCCGTCGGCCTCGACGGGACGATCCTCAGCGTGGCCGTCCCCACGCTGGCCACCGCGCTCCACGCGACGGAATCGGACCTGCAGTGGTTCCAGTCGGGATACCTGCTGGTGCTGGCGGCCGCGATGCTCCCCGCCGGGCTGCTCGGCGACCGGTTCGGCCGGAAGCGGGTCATGCTCACGTCCCTGGCCCTGTTCGGCGCCGGCTCGGCCGCCTGCGCGTACGCGCCCTCGGCCGGCGCGTTCATCGCGGCCCGGGTGGTGCTCGGCGTGGCCGGCTCGCGGCGGCCAACTTCCTGGCGCTGCCCGTCGGCCCGATCCTGGGCGGCTGGCTGCTGTCGCACTTCTGGTGGGGCTGGGTGTTCCTGATGAACGTGCCGGTCGCGGCGATCGGCCTGATCGCCGGCGCCGCGCTGGTGCCCGAGTCGCGCTCACCGGAGCGCCCGGGCGTGGACCTGGTCGGCATCGTCCTGTCGAGCGGCGGCCTGGTCGCCGTGACGTACGGGCTGATCGAGTCGGGCCAGAACGGCTGGACGGACGTCACCGCGCTGGCGCCGATCGCCGCCGGCCTCGCGATCCTGGTCGCCTTCTTCCTGTGGGAGCGCCGGACGCCGCGGCCGCTGATCGACCTGGCGCTGTTCCGCTCCGGGCCGTTCACCTGGGGCGTGGTCCTCACGGCTACCGCGGGCCTCGCGATGATCGGGGTGCTGTTCGCCCTGCCCCAGTACTTCCAGGCCATCCTGGGGACCGACGCGCTCGGCTCCGGCCTGCGCCTGCTCCCGCTGATCGGGGGCATGATCCTCGGCGTCCTGCCGGCCGACCGTGTCGCGCGCCTGATCGGTCCGAAGCTCACGGTCGTGATCGGGTTCGCCGTGCTCGGCGGCGCGGCGGTCATCGGCGCCGGGACGAGCGTGAACGCGACCACCGGGTTCGTCGCGCTCTGGACCACGACCTTCGGCGTCGGGATGGGGCTGGTGTTCGCCACGGCCGCGTCCGTCGCGCTGGTCGAGCTGCCGGCCGAGCGGAGCGGCGTGGGCGCCGCCGTCATGCAGGCCATGCAGAAGGTCGGCGGCCCGTTCGGGGCTGCCATCATGGGCAGTGTGCTGAGCTCCACGTACCAGGGCGCCCTGCACCTCACGGGCCTGCCGCCGGCGGCGGCCGGCGCGGTCCGGTCCAGCGTCTTCGCCGGGCTGGCGGTCGCCGAGCGGCTGGGCTCGCCGGCGCTGCTGGAGTCGGTCCGGTCGGCGTTCGTCCAGGGGATGGACGCGGCGCTGATCGTCTCCGCGGTGATCTCGGTCGCGGGCATCGTGCTGGCGCTGGCCTTCCTGCCCTGGTGGGCGCCGGTGCACCCGGCGGGCGCACCGGAGGAGGGGAAGGAGGCAATTGGCGTCGTCGGGTGACCTGTCGGAGCTCGGCCTGCGCGAGCGCAAGAAGGCCCGGACGCGTGCCGCCATCCAGCGGCACGCGCTCCGGCTCTTTCGGGAGCAGGGCTACGACGCGACCACGGTGAGCCAGATCGCCGAGGCCGCCGAGGTCTCGGAGAGCACGTTCTTCCGCTATTTCCCCAGCAAGGAAGAGGTCGTCCTCTGGGACGAGTTCGACCCCCGCGTCGTGGACGTGCTCCTGGCCCAGCCGCCGGAGGTGGGGCCGATTCGAGCCCTCCGGATCGCGATCCGCGAGGTGCTGGGCCAGCTCTCGCCAGCGGACAGGGAGGCCATGCGCGAGCGGACGGACCTGATGCTGGCGGTCCCGGAGCTGCGGATGACGATGCTCGAGCAGCTCGCCAGCCCGATGCAGCTGTTCGCCCGGATCATCGCCGAGCGGTCAGGCCGCAAGCCCGACGACCCGGCCGTCCGGGCGCTGGTCGGCGCGATCGTCGGCGTGAGCATCGGCGTGATGTTCGCGTTCGCCGAGGACCCGACGGGCGACCTCGGCGAGATGATCGACGAGGCGCTGGGCTACCTGGAGGCGGGCCTCCCGATCTAGGCTGAAGTTCCCTGCTTGCGGTGAACTTGGTTGAACTCGGATTCGCGGTGCATGGTCTGGCTACAGCGCCCGGAACGACCTCCAGTGGCGCCGTTGGGAGCGAGTCGGGTTGCGCGATCTGGTCTGACCAAGTTGCAGCACGAAGCCACGAAGGCCACGGAGACGCACGAAGGGTACTCGGCCTCGACCCGGCTTTCCGACCCCTGCCGGCCTTGGCTGAATGGAGCCCGCGGCTCGTGGGGTGAGCAGGTGGCAGATGCTTCGTGCGTCTTCGTGCTCTTGGTGCCTTCGTGCTTCAAACGCGCTCGAACAGACCACGGGTGTACTGGCTACATCTGCACGGCCGTCGCGAGTTCGACCCCAATACGATCGCCCTCAGGAACTTCGATCTAGGCGGCGGCTCGCGCTCCGCGGCCGCGCACGGTGACCTCCGGCCGGCCGCTCTGACCGAGCCGGGCCACCACCTCCAGCCCGGCCCAGCGCGCCTCCTCGGCGGGGTAGTCGGTGCGCACGTGGGCACCCCGCGACTCCTGGCGCAGCAGCGCCGCCCGCAGGACCAGCCCGGCCAGCCCGCCGGCCGCCGGTCCCAGCCGCCGCAGCTGCTCGCCCAGCGCCTCGCCCGAGCGCAGCGGGCCGGCCGCGGCCTCCAGCGCCGCTCCCTCGGCGGGGCGCGACGCGCTCGCCGGCGGCGGCGCGGCCTGCACGGCCCCGCCCGGCGCCGCGGCCTCGGCCGCCGCAGCCCGGCCGGCCCGCCGGCCGAAGACCACCGCCTCCAGCAGCGAGTTGCTGGCCAGGCGGTTCGCGCCGTGCGCGCCGGTCCGCGCGCACTCGCCGGCCGCCAGCAGCCCGGGCACGCCGGTCCGGCCCGCGGCGTCCGTGACGATGCCGCCCATCGTGTAGTGGGCGGCCGGCGCCACCGGGACCACCTCGCGCGCCGGGTCCAGGTCCACCGCGCCGCACCGGGCGACGAAGCCCGGGAACCGGGCCCGCAGCAGGTCGGGGCCGAGGTGGCGGGCGTCCAGGAACACCGACGGCTCGCCGGTGGCCAGCAGGCGCTCCGCGATCGCCCGCGAGACCACGGCCCGCGGCGCCAGCTCGGCCCGCTCGTCCACGTCGCGCAGGAACCGGCGGCCCGACGCGTCCACCAGCCACGCGCCCGCCCCGCGCAGGGCCTCGGTCAGGAGGAACGTCCGGCCCGGGCCGGCGTACGCGGTCGGGTGGAACTGGACCATCTCGAGGTCCGCCAGCTCGGCCCCGGCGGCCAGCGCCGCCAGCAGGCCGGAGCCGTCGACCAGCTCCGCGGTGGTCGTCCGTGGCCACCGGCCGGCGTACCCGCCGGTCGCCAGCACGACCGCGCCGGCCCGCACGTCGGACACCTCACCTCGCCAGGACAGCCGGGCGCCGCGCACGACGCCGCCGCCCAGCAGCAGCGACTCCAGCCGCGCCTCCCGCACGGTCACGCGACCGGCGAGGCGCCCGCGCAGCGCCGCGACCAGGGCCGCGCCACTGGCGTCGCCGCCGGCGTGGAGCACCCGGGCCCGCGTATGCGCGGCCTCCAGGCCGAGGGCGGGACCGCCGCTCGGGTCGCGGTCGAACGCCACCCCGCTCGCCTCCAGCCAGGCGACGGTCGCCGGCGCCTCGCCGGTCAGCAGGCGGGCGGCGGCGGGATCGGTCAGGCCGGCGCCGGCGGCCAGCGTGTCGCGCGCGTGCAGCTCCGGCGAGTCGTCGGGCGCCACCGCGGCCGCGATGCCGCCCTGGGCCAGCTCCGACGACCCGCCGCCGGCCGCGACCAGCAGGACGTCCGCGCCCGCCGCCGCGGCCTCCAGCGCCGCTGACATCGCGGCCATGCCGGCGCCCACCACGAGGACCTGGCGCGTCATCCGAGGCTCACCATCCGCTCCAGCGCCCGGCGGGCCCGGGCGGCCACCGGCTCGGCGACCGTCACCTGGTGGACGTCCTCGCGCAGGGCCCGGAGCACCTTGGGCAGCGTGATCAGCTTCATGTACCGGCAGATCGCCCGCTCGCTGACGGCGTGGAACCGCTTGTCGGCGTCGGGCACCTCCTTGCGCAGCCGGTGCAGGATGCCCGTCTCCGTGGCGATGACGAACTCACGCCGGGGCGACGTGCGGGCGTGCCCGATCATGCCCTCGGTCGAGAGCACGTGAGCCCGCGCGGCGTCCACGTCCCCCGTGGCCGCCCAGTACATGCACGAGCTGGCGCAGCCGCACTCGGGGTGGACCAGCAGGTCGGCGTCGCCGTGCTCGCGGCGGGCCCGCTCCAGGTCGGCGGGCCGGATGCCCGCGTGCACGTGGCACTCGCCCGGCCACACCTGCATCGACCGGCCCGTGATCCGCTCCAGGTAGCCGCCGAGGAACATGTCGGGCGCGAACAGGATCGTGCGGTCGGCCGGGATCGCATCGATCACGGCCCGCGCGTTGCCGGAGGTGCAGCAGTAGTCGCTCTCGGCCTTCACCTCGGCGGTCGTGTTCACGTACGTGACCACCACGGCGCCCGGGTGCTTCGCCTTCCAGGCCCGGAGCTGGTCGGCGTCGATCGTGTCCGCCAGCGAGCAGCCGGCCTCCAGGTCGGGCAGGAGCACGCGCTTGGCCGGGTTCAGGATCGCGGCCGTCTCGGCCATGAAGTGGACGCCGCAGAACACGATCACGCCGGCGTCCGTGCGCGCGGCCTCGCGGGAGAGGCCGAGCGAGTCGCCGACGAAGTCCGCCACGTCCTGCACCTCGGGCACCTGGTAGTTGTGCGCGAGGATCACGGCGTTCCGCTCCCGCGCCAGTCGCCGGATCTCGTCCTGCATCGCGGCGGTGCCGGTCGTCTTCGCGGTCGTCTCGGTCATCGTGGTCATCCCGCGTTCAATGCCTCCGTGTCGTGCCAGGGAAGCTCGCGTTCCCAGGTCCCCATCACCGGGCCGGTGAAGCGGTACAGGTCGCCCGGCCGCCCCACCCGCCCGCCGGCGGCCCTGCGGCCGACCGGCACCAGCACGCCCGACGCGAACAGCGGGCTGAACGCCTTCTTGAAGTTCCCCGTGTTCAGGCGCAGCAGCGCCGGGTCCAGGATCGCGGCGTAGACGGATCGCAGCTCGGGCAGCGTCACCGTCTCGGGCAGCAGCTGGAACGCCAGCCACGAGTAGCGCAGCTTCGACTGCGTGCGGTTCATGGCCACCCGGAGCATGTCGGCGTGGTCGAACGCCAGCGACTCCGCCGGCAGGCCGCGCACGGGCACCCACTCGGCGCGCATGATCCCGCCGCCGGGGACCAGGCTCAGGCCGTCGCTGCGCTCGAGCGCCAGGTGGGCGACCGAGACGACGCGGCCGCGCGAATCGCGGTCGGGCGCGCCGAACGTGCCCAGCTGCTCCAGGTGCCAGCCGGCCGGGTCGAGGCCGGCCTTGGTCTGCAGGGCCCGGCGGGCGGCGCGGTCGAACGTCTCGCCGCCCCGCACCAGGACGCCGGGGAACGACCACTTGCCGGCGAACGCGGCGTCCTCGCGCTTGACCAGCAGGACCTGCCACGCCCGCTCGATCGGCTCCTCCAGCCTGACGGTGAAGAGCACCACGTCCACGGCGACGACCGCGTTGAGCTCCAACCCATGGCGCCGCTCCCTGCGTTCCACGAGTTTCGACTTTACCAGATTCGAATCTGCCGGACGCGAACCGCCCGGTGCCCGCGATGCTGAAAGGCAGCCGGGAGTACCTGCTCGAACACCTCATCGAGATGGCGTCCGGGCCCGTGCGCGTGTCGCGGCGACCCGGACTCGTCAGGGCGCGTCGGACGTCGTCGCGGCGCGCGACGAGGATCGCCGTTGGCCCTCGCGTTCCGGCCCGACTGACCCGGGGTCAGGCCTCCGGGAGCATCGCCTCGCGGCGCTCGGCCGGCGTCAGCTCCCTCGCAGCGCGGCCGTGGGCTCGGGCCAGGACGTCCGCCACGCCCCAGTCCGGGCTCCAGATCCGCACCGTGCCGTCGCGGGAGCCCGACGCCAGCCGGCGGCCCTCCGGGGACCACGCCACCGTCTCCACGATCCCCGGGTGCAGGCCGACGATCGCGAGCTCGGCGCCCCGCTCCGCGTCCCACGTCCGCACCGTGCGGTCGGCCGAGGCCGTCGCCAGCCGGCGGCCGTCCGGCGACCAGACGACCGACCGGACCCAGCTCTCGTGGCCGCGCAGCACCGCCAGCGGGCGGCCGCTCTCCGCCTCCCACACCCGGATCGTGTCGTCGTCCGCGACCGTCGCCAGCCGGTGCCCGTCCGGGGACCACGCCACGCCGCGCACGGTCGCCTCGTGGCCGAGCAGCTCTGCCACCACCGAGCCCTCGTCGAGGTCCCACACCCGCCCGGTGCGGTCGCGCGAGACGGTCACGACGCGCCGGCCCTCGGCGGACCACGCCACCGCCCGCACCTGGTCCCGGTGGCCGCGCAGCACCGCCAGCTCGAGGCCCGACCCGGCGTCCCAGATCCGCGCCGTGCGGTCCTCGGCCGCGGTCGCCACCCGGTGCCCCTCCGGCGCCCAGGCCACGCCGCGCACCGCGTCGTCGTGGCCGCTGAGCACCGCCAGCTCGAGGCCGGACCCGGCATCCCAGATCCGCGCCGTCCGATCCTCCGCGGCCGTCGCCAGGCGGCGGCCCTCCGGCGCCCAGGCCGCGGCCCGGACCGTCCCCTCGTGGCCCACCAGCCGGGCCGTCTCGGCCTCCGCCTCCACGTCCCAGACACGGGCCGTGCGGTCGCGCGACGCCGTCGCCAGCCGCCGGCCCTCCGGCGACCACGCCACCGCCTGCACGGTGCTGAGGTGGCCGCGCAGCACCCGCGGCTCGCCCCGGTCGTCCACCTCCCACAGCCGCATGGTGCGGTCCTCCGAAAGGGTGGCCAGGCGCGGCCCCACCGGCGACCAGGCGACCATGCGGACCGAGCTCTCGTGGCCGCGGAGCACCACCAGGCAGGCGCCGCCGTCCGGGTCCCAGATTCGCGCCGTGCGGTCGTCCGAGCACGTCACGAGGCGGTCGCCGGCGGGTGACCAGGCCACGCCCCGGACCGCGTCCTCGTGGCCATCGAGGACGCGCCGCTGCGTCCCGGCGGCCACGTCCCACAAGCGGGCGGTGCCGTCGTGGCCCGCCGTGGCCAGCCGGCCGCCGTCCGGCGACCAGGCCACGCGCAGCACGGCGTCCCGGTGCCCCCGCAGCACCGCCTGCCCGGCGCCGGTGGCCGCGTCCCAGACCCGCACGGTCCGGTCGCGCGACACCGTGGCGATCCGATCGCCGCCGGGCGACCACGCGGCGTCGCGCACCCAGTCGCCGTGCCCGCGCAGCGCCACCAGCGGCCGCCGCTCGCGGGCGTCCCACACGCACGTGGTGCCGTTCTCCAGGGGCACCGCCAGCCGGCCGCCGTCCGGCGACCAGACCACCCCGCGCGGCCTCGCCTCCTGCGCCAGCTCGGCGAGCTGGACGCCCCGGCGCGCGTCCCAGACCCGCACGGTGCGGTCGCGGGAGCACGTGGCCAGACAGGCGCCGTCGGGCGACCAGCTGACGCCCAGCACGCCGTCGTCGTGGCCGCTCAGGACCAGCAGCGGCCGGCCGCTGGTGGCCTCCCAGACCCGGACCGTGCGGTCCTCCGCGCTGGTCGCCAGGCGGAGGCCATCCGGCGACCAGGACAGGTCCCACAGCCCGTCGTCGTGGCCCCGGATCACGCGCAGGCACGGGTTGACGGTCGCCGCCAGCAGCACGCGGGAGGCGAGCGGCGTCACCCCGCACTCCTCGACGGCCGCGATGGCCAGCAGCAGCGCCAGCTCGGGGTCGCGGTCCAGGCCGGCCTCGGCCCGCAGCGCGACGGCCTGGCCGAGCCGCTCCATCGCGGCCCGGTCCAGGCGGGCCGAGTGCTCCAGGAACTCCTCGACGGGCGGGCCCGCGCGGCCGTCGTGCCAGCGCCGCGCAAGCTCCAGCCGCTCGCCGGTCAACAGGTACGAGTCGCGGCGCCCCGAGCGCACCCAGTCGTGCGCCCAGCGCTCGAGCTGCGCCTGCTGGCGAAGCGTCTCCTCCCCCGCGTCGACGGCCTGCCGGAGCGGCGGCCAGCGCCGGAACAGCTCCTCGTGCGCGACCTGCACTGCGTCGGCGTCGCTGGTCAGCAGACGGGCCCCGATGAACGCGTCCACGACGCGGCGCTCCGCGTCGGGCAGCGCGTCACGGGGCACGGCCCGCCCGACCGGTCCGCTCTCGCCCATGGCCACGAAGCGCATGAGGGTCGTGATGACGGCGTCCAGGTCGCCCAGCCCCGCCGCCACCCGGTCCGCCTGGTCCGAGAGCGCGCCCGCCACCCCGCCCAGCAGCCGGTAGTCCTGGGCGGTGACGGTGCCGCCCTGACCGGCCCGCAGGTAC
>VBJR01000094.1:14696-16481 GCA_005880175.1 Chloroflexota bacterium | reverse complement strand
TCCACCTGGGACCTGCCACGCGCGCTCGCGGCGCACTCACGAGGCGACCTTCCCCACAACCCATCCTGACATCCGGCCTGACCCCGATCAAGCAGATCCTGAATGACCTCCAGGAGCGAATCAATGTTCGCCCTTGACAAGCACATCGTCCTTAGGGAATCAGCCGAGCGAGAACCAGAGCACCGCGATCGGACCGAGCTGGCCGCTCGCCTTGGCCGCCGCCTCCGCCGCCGCCGCGGCCTCCAGTGGACCCTCGTACGGGCCCCCGGCCGCGCCGTTCATGCGGTAGCGCCAGCCGTCCGGGCCCCGCTCGACCGTGCAGTCCGGGCCGGCGCCGACCTCGGGGCTGCCCCCGCGGCGGTTCGGGCCGTACGGCCCGACCGCCAGCGCCAGCCGGACCACGTGGTCGAGGGACACCGGCTCCAGGCCCCTGAAGAAGCCCGGCAGGCCGGGCTCCAGCTGGGCGCCCGCGACTCGTGATGGGAGAGCCACAGCTCGATCGGTTTGCGCACCCGCGGGCCGATGGAGGCGACCGCGGCCATGGCCGTGTCCACCTCCTCGCCGTCGTCGAGCTCCACCACCAGGTCGACGTCGCGCGCGCGCCGCTTCTGGCCGCTCAGGCTGCCGAACAGATAGAACTTCACCGCGATACCCCCAGGGCCGGCGTGGCCCCCACCATGCGCCCTGAGGATACCGACCGCCGTCACTCGGGCAGGTTCCCCGAACGCGTGCCCATCTCGTACGGGGTGCTGATCCCGGCGTAGTCGATGGACATCGTCAGCCCGAACGCCGCGTGCAGGAGGACGTGGCAGTGGAACATCCAGAGCCCGGGGTTGTCGGCCAGGAAGGCCACGTCCCACGTCTCGTGCGGGCCGACCAGGACCGTGTCCACCCGCACCGGGCTGCCCGTGACCGGCCGGCCGTCCCGGCTCAGGACCGACATCGTGTGGCCGTGCAGGTGCATCGGGTGATACTCCGTCGTGTCGTTGACGATGTGCAGGCGCACGACCTGGCCCTCGTGCACGGTGATGGCGGGGACGTCCGGCGACGACTTCCCGTTGATCTCGTGGACGAGCTGGATGCTGCCGTCGTGGAAGCAGGGCTGCTCGGTCAGCACGATGGGATAGGAGGCGTCGGGGCGGGCGGTCGCGACCGGGTCGGGGGCCGCCACGCCGTAGTCGAGCGGGTCGAACGCCGGCAGCCCGGCGAGGCGCGGCGAGGCCGGGAGCGCGCCGTCGCCCACCGTCACCGAGGGCAGCCCGACCTGCCCCGCTGCCGCCGCGATCGCGCTCTGCACGCCGGACGAGTGCGCCTGGCTCTCCGTGTCCACCAGCCGCACCGCGGCGGAGGCGGGCATCGTGAACACCAGGTCCGCACGCTGGCCCATGCCGATCGCGATCCGCTCCGGGCCGAGCTCCTGCGGTCCGTTCAGGTCGCGGCCGTCCAGCGCGACCACCCGGTACGGCGCCCCGAGCAGCACCGGCGCCTCCGGCGTGCCGTCCATCCCCGGCGCCACCGCGTTCACGACGCGCAGGCGGACCCGCTCGCCGGCCCGGGCGGCCAGGTGCAGGCTGGTCGTGCCGTTCACCGCCACGCCCGCGGCCCCGTTGTGCAGGAGGACCGTGTAGTCGCGGTCCTCGGTCGGGCCACCCTTCGGCTCGACCACCAGGGCGCCGAACAGGCCCTTCGTGATCTGGCTGCTCGTGTCCTGGTGCGAGTGGTACCAGTACGTGCCCGGGTCGTCGACGACGAACTCATACGTCATCGAGTGGCCGGGCGGCACGG
>VBJR01000094.1:0-14685 GCA_005880175.1 Chloroflexota bacterium | reverse complement strand
CGTCACGCGCAGCTCCGGGCCGGGCACGATGCCGTCGTACGTCCACGCGTCCTGGCCGCCGATCCGGGCGACCCGGGCGGTCAGCGTGAAGCTCCGGACCGGCTCGTCGCCGGGGGCCGCGGTCAGCAGGTCCACGCTGGTGGACGGCTGGCCGGGGACGATCGGGGCCACGTTGTACGCGACCGGCATGCTGGCGCCGGCGGTGCCGGTGCCGACATAGGTCAGGGCGACGGCGAGCAGCGTCGCGGGCGCCGCCGCCAGGACGACCCGGACGGGGTGGCGCCGGCGCGGCCGCGGGCGCCGGAACGCGGCCACCGCGAACAGCGGCAGCGAGACCAGCTCCATGGTCGTGCACGCGATGTCGGCGAACCCGACCATCTCGGGCCGGTCCGGGTGCGGGCCGGCCGGCACGCCGGCCGTCCGCGAGAGCAGGTACAGCGCGACGATGCCGAGGGTGCCGGCGCCGGCCGCCAGGAACAGCCGCCGCGACGGCCGGGCCAGCATCGCCGCCGCGGCGGCGAGCTGGAGGGCGCCGGCGGCGACGAAGAACAGGCCGAACGGCACGTACTCCTGGAAGTGCATCGGCGCGACGGCGAAGTGGATCGCGGCGGGGCCGGCGGTGAGCAGCGCCGCCCCGAACAGCAGCGCGGGTCCCGGGCGCTGGGAGGTCGGTCGGACTGGCGTTTCCATGCCTGGCAGCGTCGCCGCCGGGGGATGGCCGGGCCGTCGGCCGCGCTGTGGAAACCGGGTCCATCCAGAGGATGGTCTTCGCGGGCCGTCATCCCGCGGATGTACGCGGCGTCGCTCGCCCGGCCGACGCCGCGCCCCGGGAGCGCCGCTACAGTTCGGCTGTGGCCGTCGTGCGATCGGCGTGGCAGCGTCTGCGCGAACTCGACCCGCGCCTGCTGGACGGCGGGCTGGCCGGGGCGCTGTTCCTGGCCGCGGCCGCCCAGATGCTCGCGAGCGGGCCGGAGCAGGCGCTGCGGCTGCCCGCGGTCGCCGGCACGACGCTGCCGCTGATCTGGCGCCGGCGCTACCCGCTGCGGTGCTACCTGGTGCAGTTCCTGAGCGCGCTCCTGACCCTGGAGCGGCCCGCGCTGGCCGTGCTGCTGGCGCTGTTCGTGGGTCTGTACTCGGCTGGCGCGTATGGCGCCCGGCCGCTCCTGACGCTGGCCGCGCCGCTGGGCTCGTCCCTCGTCCTGCTCCTGCTCTTCCCGAGCGCCAACCCGCCCCTGCCGGCGTGGGGCCTGCAGCTGGTCGCGGGCCTGGGCGTCTGGGTGGCCGGGATGGCCGTGCGCGAGCGGCAGGCGCGGCTGCGCGCCGTCGAGGAGCGGGCGCGGCAGCTCGAGCGCGAGCGGGGCCTGGCGGCCCGGGTCGCCGTCGCCGACGAGCGGGCGCGCATCGCCCGCGAGCTGCACGACGTGATCGCGCACAGCGTGAGCGTGATGGTCGTCCAGGCCGGCGCCGCCCGGCGGCTGCTGGGCCGGCAGCCAGATCGGGCGGGCGAGGCGATGCGCGAGGTCGAGGGCAGCGGGCGCGAGGCGCTGACGGAGCTGCGGCGCCTCCTCGGCGTGCTGGCGGAGCGGCCGGACGAGCTGGTCCTGGCGCCGCAGCCGGGCCTCGACCAGCTCGACGCGCTGGTCGGGCGCGTCGACGCCGCCGGCGTGCCCGTGGACGTGCGCATCGTCGGCACGCCCCGGCCGCTGCCGCCCGGCCTGGACCTGACCGCCTACCGCGTCGTGCAGGAGGCGCTGACCAACGTGATGAAGCACGCGGCGGGCGCGCGTACGGAGGTGCTGGTGGAGTACGGCGAGCGCGACCTGCGGCTCGCGGTGGTGGACGGGGGCGGCACGCGGGCCGCGACGGCCGGCGCCGGTGCCGGCCGAGGGCTGCTGGGCATGCAGGAGCGGGTGGCGGCGTACGGCGGCCACGTGGAGGCGGGCGTGCTGCCTGAGGGCGGGTTCGCGGTGCGGGCGCGGCTGCCGATGGAGGAGCCGGCGTGACCGAGCCGCTGCGCGTCGTCATCGCGGACGACCAGGCGCTGGTGCGGGTCGGCTTCCGCCTGATCCTCGAGACCGAGGACGGGATCGAGGTCGTGGCCGAGGCGGGGGACGGGGAGGAGGCGATCGCGGCGGTCCGCCGCCTCCGCCCCGACGTGGCGCTGATGGACGTACGCATGCCGGGCCTGGACGGCCTGGAGGCGACCCGGCGCATCCTGGGCGGCGGCGCCGAGTGCCGGGTCATCATGCTGACCACGTTCGACCTGGACGAGTACGTCTACGCGGCGCTGGAGGCGGGGGCGAGCGGCTTCCTGCTCAAGGACGTGTCGCCGGAGCACCTGGTGGCGGCGGTGCGGATGGTCGCCGCGGGGGACGCGCTGCTCGCGCCCTCGATCACGCGCCGGCTGGTCGAGCGGTTCGTCCGGCGCGACCAGGCGACCGCCGTCCCGCCCCGCGAGCTGTCGTCGCTGACGGCGCGGGAGCGCGAGGTGCTGACGCTGATGGCGAGGGGCCTGAGCAACGCCGAGCTGGCGGGCCGGCTGCACCTGAGCGAGGCGACGGTGAAGACGCACGTGGCGCGGATCCTGTCCAAGCTGGACCTGCGGGACCGTGTGCAGGCCGTCGTGCTGGCCTACGAGACGGGGCTGGTGCAGCCCGGAGCGGGCTGACCGACTGAGCTACCATCGCGCCCGTGCCTTCGTTCAAGGAGCCGCAGATCATCCTCTTCAGCGAGGACCTGCCGCGCGCGGCGGCGTTCTACGAACGGCTGGGGTTCACGGAGACGTTTCGCGTGCCCACGGAGGGCGAGCCGATCCACGTCGATCTCGTGCTGGATGGCTACAAGATCGGCATCGCCACGGTCGCTTCCTGCCGCGACGACCACGGCCTCGACCCGGTTTCCAGCGGTCAGCGGGCGGCCGTCATCCTCTGGACCGACGACACCCCCGCGGCGTACGCCGCGCTCACCGCGGACGGAGCCCCCGCGCTGGCGTCGCCGCACGTGTGGCTCGACCGCCTGCTGATCGCCTGGACGGCCGACCCGGACGGCAACCCCATCCAGATCGTCCAGCACCTCTGATGCCGGGGGGTCGCGCGTGTCGATCGTGTTGAGCAGGCCAGGAGTCGATGGGCTGAGAGAGGCCGTGCGAGCGCTGCGGGAGTGGCAGTACGAGGGGGCACCGGTCCAGCTGCATCCGGGTTGCGACTGGCGATCGCGCCACGAGCGGAGCACGACGAGGAGCTGGCCCGACAGATGGTCGCCGACGTGACTCGGCCCGAGCGCGGCGTCCTGCCGCAGGGGAGCGTAGCCATCGAAGCGCGATTCGGAGCGGTGTTCCGCGGGCTGCTGCTCGATGAAGGGTGGATCGCCGACGAGCCGTGGACACCGCTCCATCGCGACCTCGCGGAGCCGGTGGAGGACTGTGGCGTGCGGATCGAGGTGATCGGCCCGGAGCGGGCCGGCGTGCGGGCCGCCCTTCAGCGGGCGGCGTTCGACAGGTCGACGTTCACGGACGAGCGCTGGCACGCGATGGCCGCCGGATCGCCGTACGCCGACGCCCGGTGTCTGGTCGCGTACGACGACCAGGACACCGCCGTCGCGACCGTGACGGTGTGGTCGGCCGGTCCGGGGAGGCCCGGGTTGCTGGAACCGATGGGCGTGCACCGCGAGCACCGGGGCCACGGCTACGGCAGGGCGATCACCGTCGCCGCGGCGGTCGCCCTCCGGGAGCTGGGCTCGTCGAGCGCGACCGTGTGCACCCGAAGCGCGAACGTCGCCGCCGTCGGCACCTACAGGTCGGCCGGCTTCCGACAACTCCCCGACGTGCCCGACCTGCGCCGGAGCTGCCAGGCTCCTCGGAGTGCGAACGAGGAGGCCGGACGTGCGTGACCGAGATCAGCGTCCCGCCGCTCCATCTCCAGCTCGCGGTCGCACGCCGTCGTGGGCTGGCCGACCGTGTGGAATTGATCGAAGCGGCCGTCGGGTAGCGATCCGCCGAACCCTCAGCCCGCCACCGCCGGCCGGCCCGCCAGCTCGGCCACCAGCTCGAACGAGCGCAGGCGCTCGCGGTGGTCGTGCACGTTCGTCGTCACCATCAGCTCGTCCGCCCGGGTGCGGTCGACCAGGTCGTCCAGGCCCCGCCGCACCGCGTCCGGGTCGCCGACCACGTGGTCGGCCGTGAACGCCTCCGCCCGCTCCCGCTCGAACGGCGTGTACGGGTACGCGGCCGCCTCCTCCGGGGTCGGCAGCGGCCCCGGCACGCCCGAGCGCAGCCGCAGCACCGACAGCCGGCTGGAGCCGTGCAGCCACCGCGCCCGTTCGTCCGTGTCCGCGCAGACGACCGCGACGGCCACCATCGCGTGGGGCTCGGCCAGCGTCGAGGAGGGCTGGAACCGCTCCCGGTACAGCTCCATCGCCGGCACCGTGTTCGCCGGGCTGAAGTGGTGCGCGAACGCGAACGGGAGGCCCAGGTACGCCGCCGCCTGGGCGCTGTAGCCGCTGGAGCCGAGCAGCCACAGCTCGGGCATGTCGCCCTCGCCGGGCACGGCGTGGATACGGCCGTACGGGTGCTCGCCCGGGAACGCGCCCCGGAAGAACGCGACCAGCTGGCCCAGCTCCTCGGGGAACTCGTCCGCGGTGAGCGGACCGACGGACCGGCGCAGCGCTGCCGCCGTCGCCGGGTCGGTGCCCGGCGCGCGCCCGATCCCCAGGTCGATGCGGCCCGGATGGATCGCCTCCAGCATGCCGAACTGCTCGGCGACGACCAGCGGCGCATGGTTGGGCAGCATGACGCCGCCCGAGCCGACCCGCATCGTGGACGTGGCCGACGCCAGGTGGGCGATCAGGACGGCCGGGGCGGAGCTGGCGACGCCGGGCATGTTGTGGTGCTCGGCGACCCAGTGGCGGCGGTAGCCCAACCGCTCGGCGTGGACGGCGAGGTCGATGCTGTTGCGCAGGGCATCACCGGGCCGCTGCCCGCTCCCGATCGGAGCCAGGTCGAGCACGGAGATGGGCACGGGCCGCGTCAGGGGCATACCGCTCCAACCGTGCCGCGGCCGCAGTGCCTTCCAGCCCGAGCGCGCCCACGACGGGTTGGTGATCTCCACGCTGCCCTGGACGGCCATTGAGCCTGGGGCCGGCCCGTGCACAGGGGAAAGAGAGGGCCCCGGCCGCGGCCGGGGCCCAGACGCGATGGCCTGTAGTCCGCTTGACGCCTATGCGTCGTGGTAGAGGTGGAACTCCCACGGGTGCGGCCGCAGCGCGACCGGCTCCACCTCACGCGTCCACTTGTAGTCGATCCAGGTGTCGATGACGTCCTGCGTGAAGACGTCGCCCTTGAGCAGGAACTCGTGGTCCGCCTCGAGCGCCTTCAGCACCTCGGACAGCGAGCCCGGGACGCTGGCGATCTTGGCCTTCTCCTCGCCCTCCAGCTCGTACAGGTCCTTGTCCAGTGGAGCCGGCGGCTCGATCTTGTTCTCGATGCCGTCCAGGCCCGCCATGAGCATGGCCGGGAACGCCAGGTAGGGGTTGGCCGTGGCGTCCGGCGAGCGGAACTCGATGCGCTTGGACTTGGGGCTGGTCGAGTACACCGGGATGCGCACGCAGGCGGATCGGTTCCGCTGCGAGTACACCAGGTTGATCGGCGCCTCGTAGCCCGGCACCAGGCGGCGGTACGAGTTCGTGGTCGGGGCGCAGAACGCGAGCAGGGCGGGCGCGTGCTTGAGCAGGCCGCCGATGTACCAGCGGGCCTCGTCGCTGAGCAGCGCGTAGCCGTTCTCGTCGAAGAACAGGTTGCTGCCTTCCTTCCAGAGGCTCTGGTGGCAGTGCATCCCGGAGCCGTTGTCCTGGAACAGCGGCTTGGGCATGAACGTCGCCACGTAGCCGTGCTGCTGGCAGACGTTCTTGATCACGTACTTGTACGTCATCAGCGAGTCGGCCATCCGGGTCAGGGTCGAGAAGCGCATGTCGATCTCGGCCTGGCCCGCGGTGCCCACCTCGTGGTGGTGGACTTCGACGTCCACGCCCGCCTCGATCAGCTTCAGCATGATCTCGGAGCGCAGGTCCTGCAGCTTGTCGGTCGGCGGGACCGGGAAGTAGCCTTCCTTGAAGCGAGGCCGGAAGCCGAGGTTGGGCGCGCCGTTGGCGCCCGAGTTCCAGATGCCCTCTTCCGAGTCGATGTAGTAGTAACCGCTGTTGGCATTCTGGTCGAAGCGGATGCTGTTGAAGATGTAGAACTCCGCCTCGGGGCCCCAGTAGCTGATGTCCGCCACGCCCGTCTTGACCAGGTGCGCCTCCGCCTTCTGGGCGATGTGGCGCGGGTCGCGGGTGTAGGCCTCGCGCGTGATCGGGTCAACGACGTTGCAGACCAGGTACAGCGTCGGCACCTGGAGCACCGGGTCGACGGTCGCGCTGTCCGGGTCGGGGATCAGGAGCATGTCGCTCTCGTTGATCGCCTGGAAGCCACGGATGCTGGAGCCGTCGAAGCCGATGCCGTCGGTGAAGACGTCCTCCTCGAACCCGCTCAGCGGGACGCTGAAGTGCTGCCACGTCCCGGGCAGGTCGACGAAGCGGAAGTCGACCACCTTGATGCCGGCCTGACGCGCCTTCTCCAGCACCTCCGCGGGGCTGGTCTTGGCCGTCCTCTGAACTTCGATTGCCATCGCGTCTCCTCTCAAGGGTCAGGGGTGTTCGTTCTCGTGATCAGGTAGCGATGGTAACGAGCGCCCAGGGCCACCAGTACAGGTGACCGATACGAGGGAACCGGGTCGCTGCTCGTGCGAACCACACGTACGCGGCCGCGAAGAGGAGGGTCTTTCCGTGTCAACCGACCGATTCAGGGCCGTGGATGTCCGTATGGAACGCACGTGGGCGGGCGGGGCTGGCCCGGGAGGGGGGAAGGCCGTGGGAGGCGAGAGGGGCTCGACGCGCCCTAGCTGACGGTGGTGGTGGCGTTCTTCTCGACGAAGGCGCGCACGCCGTTCGGGCCCGGGTAGCCGACCAGGCGGTCGACCAGCTCGCCGTTGCGGAAGTAGCCGAGCGTCGGGACGCCCATGATGCGGTACCGGATGGCGATCTCGGCGGCGGAGTCCACGTCGAGCTTGCCGACGCTGACCCGGCCGTCGTACTCGGTCGCGATCTGCTCCACGACGGGAGCCATCATCTTGCAGGGGCCGCACCAATCCGCGTAGAAGTCGACCAGCACCGCGCCGTCCGACTGGAGGACGTCCCGCTCGAAGGTGGACTCCTCGAACTTCTTGAGGTTGCTCATACGCTACTCAAGCTCGCCCGGCAGAGCGGTATTCCTTCCCCCGATAATCAGCTCAGTGGCCTCCCCGACCCAGGCGCTCGCCCCGGCGAGCCCGACGCCGATGCGGCAGGTGGGCGACCGTCTGCTGGAGGTGGCGCCGGGCCTGATCACGTGGGTTCTGCTGCTCGCGCCGGTCTGGATCCCGCAGATCTTCGCGTCCAACGGCGCGATGTTCGTGGCGGGCGTCGTGCTGCTGTTCGACCTGTACTGGCTGTTCCGATCGATCATGGTCATCACCGGCATCTGGTCTACGTACCTGAGGATGCGGCGGGACATGCGCGCGGACTGGGTGGCCCGCTGCCGGGACGACGCCCTGCCCGAGGGCTGCCCGGACCCGCTGGAGTACTACCACCTGTCGATCATCCCCACGTACACCGAGCCCTACCACGTGCTGGAGCAGACGTGCCAGGCGATCGTCGACGCGAACTACCCGAGCGACCGCAAGCTGATCGGGGTCATCACCCGGGAGACCGACACGCCGGGCTGGGCGAACGTGGAGCGGCTGCGCGAGAAGTTCGGCCACCAGGTGGCCGGGTTCTTCCACATCAAGGACCCGATGGAGCCGCCGCTGGTCCCGGGCAAGTCGGCCGCGATGAACTGGGGCGGCCGCGACATGGTCAAGCGGCTGACCGCCCTGGGCTACGACCTGCGCCAGGTGCTGCTGACGGACCTGGACTCGGACTACCGCGTGCACCCCGAGTACTTCGGCTGGATCAGCTATCACCACAGCCGCTGGCGCCTGCGCGACTACGTGATCTGGCAGCCGGTGCCGCTGTTCCACAACAACATCTGGGAGGTGCCGACCGCCGTCCGCGTGATGTCGGCCAGCACCAGCCAGTGGCAGATGTTCCTGCACTCGCGCCCGCACCGGCTGGTCGCGTTCTCCAGCTACACGTGCAGCCTGCAGTTCGTGCACGACGTCGGCTACTGGGACAAGGACGTGATCCCCGAGGACTCGCGCTTCTACTGGAAGTCGTTCTTCCGGTTCGGCGAGCGCTTCTCCGTGCGCTCCGTGTACCTGCCGCTGTACGGCGACTCGCCGCAGTCCCGCGACTACGCGTCCACGCACCTGAGCCAGTACAACCAGATCAAGCGCTGGGCCTGGGGCATCACGGACATCCCCTACGTGCTCAAGCGGCTGTTCAAGCACCCTGAGATCCCGCTCCGGCTCCGCGTCCACCGGTTCGGCAACCTCTTCCTGAACCACCTCAACTGGATCTTCCTGCCGGTGCTGCTGATGTTCGGGTCCTCGCTGCCCGTGATGGTCAACGAGGACTTCTCGATCACGGACCTCGGCTACAGCCTATGGCTGTACTCCAGCGTGATCCTCACGACCACGCTCTCCACCGTCGTCGCCCTGATCGTGCTGGAGGCGCTGATGCTGCCGCCCAAGCCGGCGAGCTGGGGCCGGCTCCGGCGCGGGCTGGCGTACCTGCAGTACTTCAGCTACCCGGTCGTGGGCCTGATGCTGAGCGTGCTGCCGGCGCTGGAGGCCCACACCCGCCTGCTGCTGGGCAAGTACCTCGAGTACCGCGTCACCGAGAAGGTCTGAGCCGGATTCGACCGCGCGAGCGGAAGCCGGACCTGCTCCAGCGCGGCGTCGGTAGAATCCGGCAGAGCGGTCTGGCAGGTCCTGGAACGGGCGGATGGTGTCAGCGTGTTAGACTCCTCGGCCCGGTGCCGGGGGTACCGGCGTGACGATTGGCTGCAGCGGGGAGATGGCGCGATGCGCAGTTCAGACGTGATCCATGATGAACCGGCCACGGCGGCCGGCTCCATCGACGCCGTCGCCACCGCGGATCTCGAGGAGGTGGAGCCGCGGCTGCTCGTGCCCGCTCACGACACTCCGGATCCCGAGCTCTCCATCGTCATCCCGGCCCTCGACGAGGAACGGACCGTTGGCGAGTTCGTCGACTGGTGCCTGGAGGGACTCGACCGCGCCGGCATTCGCGGCGAGGTGCTGATCGTCGACAGCTCGACGGACGGCACGGCGCGGGTCGCGCTGCAACACGGCGCCCGAGTGCTGCGAACGGCGCGCCGCGGCCTGGGCCGCGCCTACATCGACGCGCTGCCGCATGTTCGGGGCCGCTACGTCCTCATGGGCGACGCCGACTGCACGTACGACTTCCGCGACCTGGCGCCGTTCGTCGAGCGGTTCCGCCAGGGCTATCAGTTCGTGATGGGCTCGCGCTGGACGGGCAGCATCGAGGAGGGCTCGATGCCGTGGCTGCACCGCTACGTCGGGACGCCCGCCACGACGTGGATGCTGAACGTCGTCTACTCCAGCCACTTCTCGGACATCCACTGCGGCATGCGTGGGATCACGACGGAGGCGCTCCGACGCATGGGCCTGCAGTCGCAATCGTGGGAGTACGCGTCGGAGATGGTGCTGAAGTCGGTCCACATGCGGCTGCGGACCGCCGAGGTCCCCGTACGGTTCCTGAAGGACCGGGAGGGCCGGATCAGCCATCACAGGCGCGCGGGCTGGCTCTCACCGTTCAAGGCGGCCTGGATCAACCTTCGCGCGACGTTCGTGTACGGCGCCGAGTTCTTCACCTTCAGGCCGGGCCTGCTCACCCTGGCGCTCGGCCTCCTGCTCACGCTGCCGCTGGCCGGCGGGCCGGTGGCTGTCGGCCGGATTCACTTCTCGCTGTACTGGATGCTGCTCGGCCTGACGCTGACGGTCGTCGGGCTGCAGTCCTTCTACGTCGGGTGCCTGGCCCAGGTGCTGCACGACTACACGGGCCGTGCGCGGCGCAAATGGCTGCGCATCTTCCCGTACACGCGGACGGTGCTCCTGAGCGGGGCCGCGTTCCTGGTCGGGTTCGCGCTCGCGACGGCTCTCCTGGCCGACTACATCCGCTCCGGGCTCACCCTCTCCCCCTCGGACAGGGTCCCGTATCTCGGTGTCCTGGGCCTGGTGCTCCTGATCGGAAGCTTCATGACGTTCTGCTTCAACCTGCTGCTGCACGGGCTCGCTCTGCGCAGCGAGATGATGTACGGCGGGCGGCGGTAGCGTATGCAGACGTTCAGCGACGTCTACCTGGCCGAGACGGTCGCCATCGTTCGGGCGCTGCGGACGGAGGAGATCGAGCTGCTGGCCTGGCGCCTGGCCGGCGTCCGCGAACGCCGGGGTCGCCTGTTCGTTCTGGGCGTGGGGGGCTCGGCGGCCCACGCCTCGCACGCGGTCAACGACTTCCGGAAGCTCTGCGGCCTCGAGGCGTACACGCCGACCGACAATGTCTCCGAGCTCACGGCCCGCGTGAACGACGAGGGCTGGGACGGCGCCTTCGCCGCGTGGCTCGAGGGCTCGCGGATCTCCGATCGCGACGCCATCCTGGTCATGTCCGTGGGCGGCGGGAATACGGCCCTGGGCATCTCGACAAACCTCGTGCGGGCGATCGAGACCGCACGAGGCGCCGGGGCCGCGGTGCTCGGCATCGTCGGTCGCGACGGAGGCGCGACGCGGGCCGCCGCCGACGTCACAGTGCTGATCCCGCCGCTCCACCCCGACCGCGTCACGCCGCACACCGAGGGGCTCTGCGCCATCGTGTGGCACCTCCTCGTGTCGCATCCACTGCTGCAGCGCGGCGGCGCCAGATGGGAATCCGTCGCTGTCAGGGGCGAACGTCCATGACAGGATCGCGTTTCATCGTCGTCGGCGGAGCCGGCTTCATCGGCAGCCACTTCGCCGACAGGCTGCTGGCGGACGCAGCCGTGGCACGGGTGACGATCTACGACAACTTCAGCTCTGGTCGCGAATGGCACCTCAGCGGCCATCTGGCGGACCCGCGGTTGTCCGTCGTCCGCGCCGGCGTCGAAGATCTCGGCGCTCTCACGCGGGCCATGGACGGCCACGACACGGTCATCCACCTCGCCTCCAACCCCGACATCGCGAAGGCGATCGCCGAGCCCGCGATCGACTTCGACCAGGGGACTCTCCTGACCCACCACGTGGTCGAGGCGGCACTGGGCGAGGTCGAGGCCGACGAGGATCGAGGCCCGCTGCTCCCCATCTCGACGTACGGCGCGAGCAAGCTGGCGGGGGAGGCCCTGATCTGCTCCTACTGTCACCTGTTCGAGCTCCGTGCCTGCGCCTTCCGCTTCGGCAACGTGGTCGGACCCCGCCAGACCCACGGAGTCGGCTACGACTTCATCCGGCGTCTGCTGCGTACACCGGATCGACTGTCGATCCTCGGTGACGGCACGCAGAGCAAGTCGTACATCCACGTGAGCGACGTGGTCGGTGCGGTCCTGCTGGCGGCCGACCGCACCGAGGAGCCCTTCCGTGTCTACAACGTGGCGACCGGTGACCACATCACGGTGCGGGAGATCGCCGAGCTCGCGGTCGAGTGCGTCGGACTGCGATCCGGGTGCACAGAGCTCGCGTTCGGCGGCGGCGACCGCGGCTGGAAGGGCGACGTGCCCGTCGTGCGGCTCGACACGTCGCGCATCAGGGCGCTCGGGTGGACGCACACCATGTCGTCGCGCGAGGCGATGCGCCGGTCGATGCTCGCCATCCTGGACGAGGCGACCACCCGGGCTGCCCGATGACCGAGTTCGCGCCCGAGCAGCGCCGGGCGGTCTTCCTCGACCGGGACGGCGTCCTGAACGAGCCGGTCGTCGTCGACGGACGCCCGGTGCCGCCGGACTCGTTGACGGACCTCGTGCTCACGCCCGGCGTCGAGGAGGCGTGCGAGGAGCTGCGATCCGCGGGCTTCCTGCTCATCCTGGTCACCAACCAGCCCGACCTCGCGCGGGGCACCCGGGACCGGGCCACGGTCGACGCCATCAACGACGAGCTGCGCCGTCGGCTGGACCTCGACGACGTGCTGGTGTGCCCGCACGACGACGCCGACCGCTGCATGTGCCGCAAGCCCCGGCCCGGACTGATCCACGCCGCCGCCCGCCGCTGGCACGTCGACCTGCCAGCCAGCGTGATGGTGGGCGACCGGTGGCGCGACATCGAGGCCGGACGCGGCGCCGGCTGCCGGACGATCCTGCTCGAGCGTCCCTACGCCGAGCGGCCCGCCACCGGCGCGGACCTGGTCACGGGCACCCTTCGCGAGGCGGTGATCTGGATCGTGGGGGACAGCTCCCCCGGGGACGATGGATGATGGTGAAGGATCTGCGGGTCGCGATCTTCGCGGACGGAGCCGACGTGGACGGCATCGCCAGGCTGGCGGCGGACCCCGTCATCAAGGGCTTCACGACGAACCCGACGCTGATGCGCGGCGCAGGCGTGAGCGATTACGAGTGCTTCGCGCGCCAGGTCGTGCCGCTGGTAGGCGGGCGCCCGATCTCGTTCGAGGTGTTCGCGGACGAACTCGGCGAGATGGAGCGCCAGGCGCGCCGGATCGCGACCTGGGGGACCGGCGTGAACGTCAAGATTCCCATCACGAACACGGCTGGAGAGTCGACCCGGCGACTGCTCCGCCGGCTCGCGAGCGACGGGATCGAGGTCAACGTCACGGCGCTGCTGACCAGGGACCAGGTCCGGACAGCCGCCGCCGCCCTGGCGGGCGGGCCGCCCTGCTTCATCTCGGTCTTCGCCGGCAGGATCGCCGACACGGGACGGGACCCGGTCCCGATCATGCGCGAGGCGCTCGAGGTGATGGCGCCCCACGAGAACCTCGCGCTCATCTGGGCCAGCCCGCGGGAGGTCCTGAACGTGATACAGGCTGATCAGATCGGCTGCCACGTCATCACCGTCACGCCCGACATCCTGAGAAAGCTGTCGATCCTGGGCCGCGAGCTCGACGAGTACTCGCTGGACACGGTGCGGATGTTCCACCGCGACGCTGTCGCCGCCGGGTACCAGCTGTGACGCGCGCCTCGTGCTGATCACGCGCACCCCGCTGCGGATCTCGCTCGGTGGCGGCGGGACCGACCTCCCCAGCTACTACCGGCGCTTCGGCGGCCTGGTCATCTCGGCCGCGATCGACAGCCACGTCTACATCGGGATCAACCGCACGTTCACCGACGACTACTTCCTCAAGTACGCGAGCCTCGAGCGCGTGCGGACGGTCGACGAGATCGACCACCCGATCATCCGCTCCGCGCTCCAGCTCCATCCGATCGGGCCGTCGCTCGAGATCGTCAGTCTCGCCGACATCCCCGCCGGAACCGGCCTCGGCTCGTCGGGCACGTTCACCGTCGGCCTTCTGCGCGCGCTGCACGCGCACAAGCGGGAGCCCGTGACCGCCGGCGACCTCGCAGAGGAGGCGTGCCACGTCGAGATCGACATGCTCGGGCGGCCATCGGGCAAGCAGGATCAGTACATCGCGTCCTTCGGCGGGATCACGTGCCTCGAGATCGAGCCAGACGGGCGCGTGCACGTGTCCCCGCTCAGCATCTCGACCGCAACGCTGCACGATCTCGAGGAGCACCTGCTGATGTTCTTCACCGGGTATTCGCGTCGCGCCGAGGAGCTGCTCGACGACCAGCGGCGGCGCACGGACGCCGGCGACGAGTCGATGATCGACGCGCTCCGTGCGGTCGAGCAGGTCGGCGTTCGGATCCGGACGGCGCTCGAGGAGGGCGACACCGCCGCCTTCGGGACGCTGATGCACGAGCACTGGTTGCGAAAGCGCGAGCGCTCGCAGGGAATGTCGCGGCCCGAGATCGACGACGCCTACGATGCGGCGATCGCGAACGGAGCCGTTGGCGGCAAGCTCACCGGTGCCGGCGGCGGCGGCTTCCTCGTCGTGTACGCAGCGGATCCGAAGTCCGTGCGCAAGAAGATGGCCGAGCTGGGATTGCCGGAGGTGAGGTTCGGCTTCGACCACGACGGGTCGACGCTCCTCGTTCGTGAGTGACCGCGGCTCGACGCAGTGCGTGATCCTCGCGGGCGGCGTCGCGAGCCGGCTCGGAGCACAGGCGGGCGACCTGCCGAAGACCCTCCTGCCGGTCGCGGGCCGCCCGTTCGCCGATCGGCAGTTGACCTGGCTAGCACAGCAAGGGGTGGACGACGTCGTCTACTGCATCGGCTATCGGGGCGACCAGATCCGCGACTACGTCGACGCCGGGGCCAAGTGGGGTCTGTCGGTGACGTACGTCGACGAGGGCTCGAATCTGCGCGGCACCGGGGGCGCCTTGCGTCTGGCACATGACGACGGTGCCCTCGCCGAGTGGTTTGCCGTGCTCTACGGGGACTCCTACCTGCGCGTCGAGCTCCCGTGCGTCTTCGCCGCCTTTCGTAGGACGGGGTTGCAGGCGCTGATGACGGTGCTCAGGAACGAGGGCCGGTGGGACCGCAGCAACGCGGACTTCGACGGCGAGCGCGTCACGCGCTACTCGAAGACGGAGGGGGACTTCGAGTGGATCGACTACGGCCTGTCGGTCCTCACGCGCGACGCCGTCCGCCACATCCCGCCGGA
>VBJR01000093.1:3942-30689 GCA_005880175.1 Chloroflexota bacterium | reverse complement strand
TCGTCGGAGCTGATGTTCACGGTCTCGGGTCCGTCGCGGTCGGCGACGGTGAGCTGGCGATCGTCGATGGCTGCCAGCAGCTTCACGTCGTCGGCGAGGCGAAGGCGCTCGACCAGCCGATCTTCGGCGTTGGCAGTCTCATAGTCGGGGTCGTCGAGCATGGCGGCGACGAGGGCGCGCCAGCTGTCGGCCTCGCAGGCGCGGAGGAAGGTGCCGGCGCCAGCGGGCTGGAAGAGCATCCGCAATGGCAGCTGCCGGTCGGAGTTGGGATGGATGAGGCGGTACATCTTCAAGCGGCCTCCTCGTGGGTCAGGGCGCGCGCGACAGCGTCGCGGCACTGGCCGTTGGACATGGTGAGGACGCTCATGCGGCCCTCGGCTGCCACTCGGAGCGGCGGAACAGCCAGTAGAGCCTGAGCCGGTCCTGGGGCCGGACGAAGACCAGGTCGGCGAAGCGCCGCAGCTGGCGCTCGCCCCGGCGCTGATCTGCGGCACTCCGGTTGCTGCCCAGGCGCACGCGTTCACGTGGGATCGCCGAGTCGGGCAGCTCGGCCGCCCGCCTGGTCAGCCAGCAGGCGAGCTGGACGTTGGCCTGAAGGCGTGAGGGGTCGAGGCTGGAGTCGAAGCGTGCTCGAAGTCACCCGAGCGCATCGGCCCGCACCACCGGTAGCCGTTGCCAGCGCCGCGGTGTTCGCGTCCCCCAGCGCCCGTGCCGGCGGCCAGCCGGTACATCAGGTCTTCTGCCCAGGCGCACGTCCTGGCCACGCGGCGGAAGCGGTCGACGTCGTGGTCCAGGCCGGACGAATCGACGCCCACGTGGACGTGACCGCCGGTACGAGAGGTGACGCGGGCGCCGTGATCGTTGAGGATCTGGCAGACGCGCTCCAGCTGCGCCCAGGTCTCCGGCGTGTCGCGGAGGACCGGGCTGACGACCTCGCCGTTGACCGTGACATCCGTCTCCACCGACCACATGCCGGCCCGCCGATGGCCCGAGTGGTAGCCCTCCTGGCGGGGGCTGGAGGTGAGCCCGGCGGCGTACATGGCCCTGGCGATCTCGGTCGGGTTGCCGCCATCGAACTCGATCTCGATGCCGAAGGTCTGGTTGGGGTCGCCGATCACGTTCTCCCGCTGGTACTGGCGGCCTGCTTCGGTGCCGGCCAGCTCCATGAGCTGGCGGTGCAGCTCGTCGTTGGCGACCAGCGAGCGCTCACCTTCGGGTACCTGCTCGCCCTGGGCGCGCAGGAACTCCTCCCACAGCTGCTGGGCCTCCTGCTGCTCGCGATCGGTCAGATCGCGTCGATCTCGATAGCGCGCGAAGGCGCGCTCGTACATCTCCGCCCAGAGCGGGGTGTCGACCACCGGGTCGTCCTCGGGCACCGCCGCGAAGGGATTGACCTCGGCCACGGCGACCGGACCGTCGGCCAGCCGGCTGACGGGATCGACGGGAGGGGCCGTCACCGAGACGACCACGGTCGATCGGGTTGCGCGGTTCCTGCTCTTGCTCGGCATGGCTAGCTGGCTCGGGTGGCCCGACCGCGAAGGGCCTGCTGAACGTGGGCGTACAGGCTCCGCACCGTGTCCTCGGACATGCCCGGAGCGGCGTTCGCCTCCAGGCACAGGACGCGACCGTTGGAGCGGTCCTCGACCACGTCGATCCCGGCGTAGTCCAGTCCCACCCGCTGCGCGGCCTCGCGGGCGGCGGTCACCACCGATCGCGGCAGGACCGAGGCGCGCTCGTAGCGCCAGCCGGGGTGGGGATCATCGGGGGCCGAGCCCTCGGGCCGGTTGCGGGCGTACGCGGAGACCACGCGGCCGGAGAGGACCGAGACGCGGTACTCCTGGCGATCGGGGATGTACTCCTGGTAGAGGTCGTAGTTCGCCAGCTCGCGAGCCGGCGCATCGATGGGCAGCACCGCCACGCCGCTGCCGCGACTGCCCCGACGCCGCTTGGCCACGATGCGCTCGCCGCCCAGGAGATGGATGTCCCGTGGGTTGACGACGCTCCTGGGAGCCAGGTCGCCGAGCCGGATGGCGCCATGCACCTGGTCGGACGCGATCCGGACCGAGTTCGGGTGGTTGAGGGCGACCAGGTCGGCGGGCAGTGTCTGGGCCGCCCCCCAGTTCAGGACCAGCGGCGGCGGTCCGTCGTCGTGAGGGATGTCCGCCGGGTCGTGGACGACGCGGATCTGGGCGCCTTCGGCGGCGACCGCCTCGACGCGGCTGCCCAGGCTTTCGGATGAAAGTGAGGGAGGGGCCAGGACGTAGATGGGCACGTCGTCCGTCCCGGGAGCGAAGGCAACTTCGGGCAGCCGGACGCTGCCGGTGGGCTGCGCGGGTGATCCCTCCCAGCCGGTGATCAGGCCGCGAGGGCGGGCCTCCGCCAGCGCCACCAGGGCCGCGACGGCATCGTCCCTCGGGGTCAGCTCGGGATCACTGACGACGGGCAGGCCGGCGCGAACGCGGACCTCCTCCAGCCGCTGCAGCTCGGCCAGGCGGCGGTCGAAGTCGGCCACAGCCCGGCGGATGGCCTGCTCGTCCTGGGCGTCCATCGCCCGGCGGAGCTGGTCCGCCCGTGTGCGCAGGCGGCGAAGGCGGTAGCGGTACAGCTCGTCGGCCTCGTCCTCGGGCAGCTCGTCCTGGCGGCGGGCCAGGTCGTTGAACCGTGCGACCTCGGCGCCGCGGCGCAGGGGTTGTTGGTCCCGGGCGTTGGGCAAGAGGGTGGCGAGATCGACGCCGCGGCGGGGTGCGCTGGTCCCCATCGAGGCGCCGGCCGGCTGCCTCCCACGTGCGCGGTTACCGGACTTGGACGGCATCAGGGCGTCTCCTCGCCCAGCACCTGGGCGTACAGCCGGTCGTTGTGGCCGCAGTTGAGGAGGAAGCACTCGCGTGCCGAGCGGGCCACGCCAGGTGCGGCACCGGCCAGAAGGCGACGCCGCTGGGCCAGGGCATAGGCCATGCCGTTGCAGATGGCCAGCTCCCTGCCAGGCGCTGCCCGCCGGTAGTCGGCAAGGCGCTCAGGGGCGTGGATACCGCCCAGGACGAAGGCGATGTCGGGCCGCACCGCGCGGTGGAGGAGCGCGATGTCCTCCACCGTCTCGCGGTGGGCGCGGCGCTCGGCGTGGACCTTCTGTCCGCCGCAGAAGATGGAGACGGCCCGCAGGTCCGGCTGGCCGTTCATCCATCTGGCCCAGCGCCGGCCGTCCGGCTCGAAGCGGCTGAAGCCCACGTCGGGGATGACCGGCAGCCCGGCCTCCCGCAGCTCGTGGTAGAGGACGAAGGCGCGACGCTCGGCGACCAGCTGGTTGAATCGGGACTCGTCGCGCCAGACCGAGACGTTCGGGGCCAGGACCAGGTCGAAGGCGAGCTGACGGAGCTGGTCGATCACGAAGCGGCGGTTGGCCCACAGGCCGGCCAGCACCCGATCCTCGACGTAGAACTGGAGCGCGATCCTGGTGCCGGGCGCCAGGCGATAGACCTCGTGCAATGGACGCGCGAGGTGCTTGGGGGTGACCTGGCTGCCGGTCACGCCGAGCACGCGGCCGGCGTGAAGGGCAACCCAGGGCACGTCGACCGGGTCGGCGTATGCCTGGATCAGCGCCGGCAGGTGGAGGGGCAGCTCCGTGGGCCGGTGATGTTCGACAGGACGAGGCCAGCTGAAGTCGAGGCCCCCCAGCTGGTCGATGACTCGCCGCCGCACGTCCATGCGCAGCAGCTCCCGTTCGCCGCAGTCGTCACAGCGGCCGAGTAGGCAGAGGTTGGAGCCGCCACCGCACTGCTTCAGGGCTGGGCAGAGGCGGCAGTCGAGTGGGCAGGCGGGGATCACGCGTCCTCCTCGTCGAAGGCGGCGATGGCGCGGCGCAGGTCGCCCAGGATCGCGGACACCTCCTGCCGCTCGGAGGCGGACAGGCGCGCGCGCAGGTTGGTCAGCGACCGGCGCAGTTGGCGCCCGAGGTCGGCGAGCATGGACAGCTGGCCCACGAAGCCGAGTGGTGCCGGCTTCTCGTCGTCGGCCGGCTTGAGCGCCGCGGCCACGTCCAGGCTGGGATCGCGGCGCAGGCGATCGACGGCGGCGTGGACCTGGTCGTGCGTCAGCTCGCGGGCGTGCGTCACCAGCTCCGCTTGGCGCTCGCGATCGGGCAGGCGCGAGATCTGGATGGCGTGCTCGGCAGGGAGCTGCCTCACCTCGTCCTGGAGGTCGGCGTCGAGGCGGAGGATGCCAACCTTCGCCTTCCGTACGGACTCCGAAATTCCAAGGGCCTGCTCGGTCTCCCGCCAGGGCGCGAGAGTGCCCGGCAGCAGGCGACCGTCAGCCGAGCGCACCACGTGGACGCGGTGCTTGACCAGCAGGGCCTGGAGGTCGGCCAGGTGCTGACCGAAGTCCTCGCGCCGGCTCAGCCGCTTGTCGTCGAGGGCCTGGAAGGGAACCAGCGCGTCGTGCAGCAGCTGTTCAGCGAGCGCGACCGACCTCATGGTGTGGTCAAGCACCAGCACGTGCGCCTCCTCGACCGGGTCCAACTCGGAGCGCAGGCGGTTCTCCTCGTACTGCTTCTGCAGCCGCTCCAGGTAGCGGAGTGGGGGATGGACGCGGACCAGGATCTCGGCCAGGCCGGCGGCGCGTGCCGCACGCCAGCGCTGCTCGCCGCACACGATCTGATAGCGCCCCGGCAGGCCGGGGGCGGGCTCGACTTCGAGGACCGGATTGTGGCGTCCGGCTCGCATCGAGGTGGACAGCTGCTCGATCAGGTCCACCGAGAAGTTGACGCGGGGTTGGATGGGGCAGGGCTGGATCTGGTCGACGGCGACCAGGGCCAGGCCATCGGGCAGCTGCCGCGATTCAGTCACGGGGTATCTCCCGCCTGGCGGGTGAGGCCGGGGGCCGAAGTCGGACCCCCGCACACGTGAGCCAGCGAAGGCAGGTCATGCGCCCTCCCCAGCTCCCGGGCGGCGCTCCCACCAGCCGGGCTTGCCGATGCTGTCGCTGACCAGACGGCCGGTGTTGGGGATGGCCGGCAGCTCTGGCAGCCTCAGCCGTTGACCCTTGTCGTTGTGCCCGAGCCAGATGGCCCCGAGGTGTCCCCGCTCCTGGAGCAGGTCGAGATGCGTGGTGCACGAAGAGGACGTGGTTCAGGTCACCGCCGGGCCGCACGTCGGCGTAGTTGACGTAGGTCTGGGCCTTGGCGACCAATCGCCGGTAGGACTCGGTGCCCAGGTCCCATTCGAGATGGAACAGCACCTCGCCGTCCGGCGTGAGGTATCGGCCCCAGCCGTCCGGAGCGAGGTCGGCTCCCTCGTCCTGGTACTCGCGACGAAGGCTGTCCTGGCCGACCCAGTGGTAGAGACCCTGATCGGCCAGGTCCCGGCTGCGCGACGCGAGTCCGACGAAGAAGGCGTTGACGTCGAGGTCGTGGCCCACCTGCAGTCCGTACTCGGCGGCGTGCCAGGAGCGCTTGACGAGCGACCGAACATCGGCCCTCGTGATGCGGGCGAGCACGACTGCTCCGCGCTCGGCCAGCAGGAAGAGCGAGTAGCGGCGGCGCCAGCCCTGGTTTCGCGGCTCCAGCTGGCGCCAGCGCATGAGAAGGCGTCGGGACTCGGTCAGCCAGCGAAGGCGCATCCGGGTGTAGCGCAGGGAGGGAAAGAACAGGGACTGCAGCAGGTCGGTGGTGAGGTAGTGGTGCTGGCCGAGCATGTTCAGGAGGCACACGTCGCGCGTGCGCAGGCTGCGCAGCAGCGTGGACATCTCCTCGGCCGGAATGCGCATGCCGGTCTCCGAGCGCCACTCCGTGGCGCGGACGAAGATCGTGCGATGGGTGGAGAGGACGCGCTGCGGCCTCACGCGAGCGTCCCCCCGCCCCCGGCCCCCACCCCCCATGTCCGACCGACCGTGCTTCGCACGGCCGGTCCCAGAGAACGACTGGCGTGCCGCCTCTCGTTCTCTGAAATGGTCGGGTCGAAAATGGAGCTGATTTGAACCTGTCTCTTGTTCCTTTCCATTACTTCCCCTCAGCTATGTGCCGCATTGGCGGTGAAGCATTGGTGCGGAAGCACTGCCCGTGAAGCGCTGGCCGGAGCGTGTGCAGATCCCTCATCCGCCCGCTCCGGTGTGGTAGTTGTCGGACGGTCGGAGGCCCTTGGCGCGCAGCCGTCGCTCCATGTCGGCCTCCACCGCGGTCCGCGGCCGTCCGTAGCGCGACAGCGCGAACTGGACCAGCTCTCGGGCGTGGTCCGTGCCCAGGCTCTCAGGCGCCGGCCTCGTGATCCCGGTGAACGGCACCTGTGTGCGACGGTTCACGCAGAGCCGGACCGCGACCTGGTTGGCCTGGAGGTTGCGCAGGTCGTAGGCGGTCAGCGGCTCGTACTCCCGCGCCAGGTACTGGGCGTCGTCCTGGCCGGTCTGGAAGAGGACGCGCGTACGCGCGTTGGCGGTGAGCGCCTCGCGGATGGACGACCCCAGCTGGCCCAGGTGCTGATTGGCGAGGACCAGACCGAGGTGGTACTTGCGGGCCTGGACCAGCACGTCGCCGAGGTTCTGGGGCATGTGCAGGTAGGACCAGAACTCGTCTGCGTAGAGCGTGAAGTCGGGCCGCCATGCCTCCGGACGGTCGGCCCGCCCCAGCGCGGTCTGCCAGATGCGGGCGAACAGCATGGCGCCCATGAGTTGGCTCGTCTCCTCGCCCAACAGGCCCTTGGCCAGCGAGACGAGCAGGATGCCGCCGCGGTCCATCGTGTCCGCCAGGTCGATGGTCGAGCGCGGCTGCCCGAGGATGTTGCGGATGTTGCTGCGCAGCAGGACGGCGCGCAGCTTGTAGAGCAGCGGCCCGGTCATCTGCATGCGCTGCGTCTGGGACGCCTGGAGGTACTCCTGCCACCAGGGACCGAGACCGATCGGATCGTTCACCCGGCCGATCACGTGACGCCAGGCGTCGGGCTGCTGGAGCAGCAGCGGGATCTCGCAGATGGTGGCGTCCGGCTGGTGGAGGAGGGTCAGCACCACGGCGCGCAGCACGTCCTCCATACGCGGTCCCCAGTAGCGCTCCCAGGTCTTGCGGAAGATGGTCACGGTCTGATCCGCCACCAGGTCGCGCAGGTCCGGGTCCTCGCACTCCAGGGTGTTCAGGCCGACCGGCAGATCGGTGGCGGCGGGATCGATGAGCCGTACGCGATCCCAGTCCTCGCGGGGGATGCGCTCGAGTAGCGCGCGCACCAGGTCACCCTCTGGATCGATGATCCCGACCCCGCGACCGGCGCGGATGTCGTCGAGCGCCATGTTGAGCAGGAGCGTGCTCTTGCCGCTCCCGGTCGATCCGAGGACGTGGGTCTGATGGCGGCCGTCCACGGGTGAGAGGACGGCGGGCGTGTGGTCAGCGTTGTCGGCGAGGCAGATGATCTTGCCCTCCGACGACGGCAGCTGAGCGGGCGCGAAGCGCACGGGCGCCGCCTCCATGGCGCTGCCCCAGATGGGCAGATGGAAGATGGCGGCCAGCTCCTCGGGGACGAACACGGGCGAGCCAGCGCCCGGCCGACGGCGCTGACTAATCGCGTCGTCGAACCGTCCGCCCAGCCAGACGCGCTTGGAGCGAAGCCCGTTGGCGCCGTCGAGTCCCCTGAACGCCGATGCCAGGGTCTGCATGTAGCGGCGCGCCAGGCCCGTCGTGGGGGCGCTGACACGCAGCCGCACCTCGGTCCGATAGCCCAGCCGGCCCGCCTTGTCGGGCGGCGGCTGGACGTCGGCGTACGAGCGCACGGACTGCTTCGGGGGCGCCTTCGCGTCACCGGACCAGATCAGGTCGAAGACGATGCCGACCGCACCCGACAGCAGGCGCACCGGCAGCGACTGTGGCCTCGGGATGCCGGCCAGCTCGTCCAGTCGGCCGGTCGCCTCTCGCTGCCAGCGGGTGTCGGGGCTGATGACCACCTGGGCGATGCCGTCGGGCACCTCCGACAGCGCGTTGACCACCTGCCGCAGCGCGTCCGGCTTGGGCTGGCCCAGCGGGAACAGATCCTCCCGCCAAGGCACCAGCCGCGCCCGCGAGGCCGGCTTGGAAAGCGCCAACTCGGGCGCGATGGACGCGATCTGGAGACCGGGCGCGGCGGTGCCCAGCAGGGTCTTGACCATGCCCTCCAGCTCGGGAGGGAACCAGCACCGAGCCGTCACCACCGAGTCAGCGCCGTGCAGCTCGAAGACGATCCATGGCTGTCCGATCAGCCACTCCTTCCAGTGCGGCCTGACCACGCCGTAGAGGCTTCGGAAGAACAGCGCCCAGGCTTCCAGGTCCAGCTTCGAGCCGGCCTGTGATTGCAGCTCGATCACCACGCCGGACACCCGGCGGGCGCGCCAGCGCAGCACGCTCCCGGTGGCGACCAGGGCCGCGAACAGGACGCTGACGGGGACGACGAAGAGCAGCGATCGGGCGGTCATCCGGTCGCCTCCAGGGGGATGAACCCGCTGACGTTGGGGTCCGGCCAGGTGACGGTGCGCGTGTCCACGCGCCCCTCGCCGATGAAGTTCATCTCGCTGACCGTGTAGCTGCCGGGCTGCGTCGAGAGCACGATGGCGACGTGCCCGAACACGCTGTAGGCGGGACCGGGCCGGTAGACGACGATGGCCGCCACGCTGGGGACGGCGCTGGTCGGCACGCCCTGCGCGGCAGCGTTGGCGAGCCAGTTTCCAGCGTCGCCCCACCAGGTCACGCGGCGGTTGTAGGCCGCCCACCAGGTGCACTGGCCGAAGGGGAAGTGGTCCGGATAGCCGCCGGCCGGGACCCACGGGAACAGCGGCGTGATGGCCGCCGGCAGCGGCCTGGACGACGTCACGTGTGTGGACGTCACGACCGCCGGGGCCGCGATCACGGCCGGGGCGGTGATGATCAGGAGGACGGCGGCGATGAGGTACTTGAGGCCCTTCATGCGCCGCCGCCTCGGCTCTCGCCGTGCTTGATCATGCGCATCTCCTCCTCGGTTGCTGGCAGGAAGAAAGGCACCCGTTTGCCTCGCGCGAGCAGCAGCCCCTCGCCCGGTCGGGCGTTGAGCAGCCACGCCTGCTCGGTCTCGGTGAGCCCGAACAGCTTGGTCAGTCGCGCCATCGCCTGCGGCGCCTGGCGCATCAGCACCTGCACCGCGGCGTTGGTCACGATGGGCTCGCCGTAGTCGCTGGCCAGGACGTCGGGCACGTCCTGGGTGACCACCGTCAGGCCCGTCCTGCGCTTGCGGGCGGTCTTGACGATGCGCAGCAGGGCGCGTGCGGTGTCGGGGTACTGCATCAGCCACCACGCCTCGTCGACCACGAGCAGGGTCGGCGCCGCGCCCCGGCCCAGCTCCGACCAGACGCGGTCGAGGACCAGGAACATTGCCGCGGCGCGCTCCTCTTCGGGTAGACCGGACAGCACGTAGGCGGCCACGTCGCCCGTCGCCAACCGCTGTGGCGAGGGCGCGAACAGCCAGCGTCCGGACCCGCTGACGTAGCGGCTCAGCTTGAGCCGAAGCTCCTCGATCTCCGACCGCGTGCGGCCGGTCGTGGTCTCCGTCTTACGCTCCAGCGCGGCGTCGATGTCGCGCAGGGTGGGCGGTACGAGATCCTCGGTGTCGCCCTCGTCGGTGAAGCCCTGGGCCGCGTACACGTATGTGAGCGCGTCCTCCACCGCCGCCCGCTGGACGGCGCTGACCCCCCCGGCCAGAAGCCCGAAGAGGCCCAGCAGCGTGGCGATGCGGGAGCTGAGCGCGCCGACCTCGTTGGGCACGGCGAACGCATCGAGGGACACTGGCGAGCCCGGATGCATGGTGACCACAGAGCCGCCCAGCGCCTCGACGATTGGCGCGTACTCGCCCTCGGGATCGATGACGTGGACACGGATGCCGGCCAGGAACGCGCGCAGCAGCTCGACCTTGACGAAGAAGGACTTGCCGGCGCCGCTGGTCGCGAAGACCACCGCGTTGTGGTTCTCCAGACGGAAGCGATCGAGCAGTATCGGGCTGCGGACCTCGGGGTTGATGCCGTACAGAAGCCCGCGGTCCTGGTTGAGATCGTTGCCCGTGAAGGGGAAGGTCGCCGCCAGCGCGCTCGTGCTCAGGCTGCGTCGAAGACCGACCCGGTCGAGGCCGAGAGGCAGGGTGGAGACGAGCCCCGGCTCCATCTGGAACAGCAGCCGGCGGGACTGGATGAGCTGCGATCCGAGCAGCGCCTCCATGCGCTGACTGGCGCTCTCCAGGCCCTCGTCGCGGTCGGCCCAGACGGTCAGGTACAGAGCCGCTTCGATCAGGCGCTCCTCACCCCTGGCGATCCTGTCCTGCAGCTCCTCGGCGTCCTCCAGCGCCGCCCGTCGGTAGGGATCGCCCCGGCTGCCCGGCAACAGGTGCAGCGCGACGTCCAGGTCACCCTCGAAGGCGTGCAGGGAATCGAGCCAGCCCGGGATCAGCCGCTTGGGATAGTGGCTGACCGCCAGAGTCCGACCCCGACGATCGCCGAGGCGCACCTCCGCCGTCCGCTCCTCCAGTGCGGCGGGAGCGACCAGCGCGGCCAGGTCGGCGAAGGTGCGCTCATCGGGAAGCGGCTGCGACCGCGCGGTGTCGGCGCACAGCGTTTCGTAGAGAGCGGTGGCCAGCTGGCGTCCGCCGAGCCTGATCGGTTCCAGGTCGATGCGCCGCAGCCACTCGCTGACCCAGCGCACGCGCTGCTCCAGCATGTCCACGGCGCCCTCGCGGTTGAGCTGCTCACGCCGGCGGCTGAACAGGTGCGTGACCGTGATCGGGTCCCAAGGCACGATCACGTAGAAGCGGCGGGCCACCACCCGCCGGTAGGACGACATCGAGCCGGCGAGCTGTGCGAACGACGACCGGAGGCGTGCATGGGCGCCGTCCTCGGTCGCGCTCTGTCCCGCACTGTCGGCCAGCGCCGTCGGGTGCATGCTCCTGGTCTGGATCAGGAACTGCAGCGGGTGAGGCAGCGAGTTCAGGAGCCCGGCCCAGGCGTGCATCACCGCGCGCTGCTCGTTCTCGCCGCGGAGCCCGAAGGCGAGCGTCGGGCACTCTAGGACGGCGCGCAGAGAGCCGTCGTCCAGCTCCAGGATGGTGCCATCGACCTGGCGTGCCGGCAGCCACGATTGGGATGTCGCGCGAGCGCGGCGCGGGATCATCGCTCGTCCCCGTAGACACGGCGTCGCGGTCTCTGGACGTAGCCGGCCACAACCACGACCCAGTCCCGCACCGTGCGACCGCCGAGCTTGCCCATGCCCAATGCGAGGCCGATCGCGAACACCGGGCTGGCGACGGCTACGCGTACGCCGAATGGCGCCCGGACGGCCATGATGAGCCACCAGCCGACGACGCCAGCGGTGGCCAGGCAGAGCAGGTCGATCGCGCCCAGGCCCCACGCCAGCACGTCTCGCAGCTCCAGGTTCTGAGGTACTTTGACGGGCTGCATTCAGAACGCCTCCCGAGCGGCCCTACCCGTTGCCACGGCGGACCGCACAGCCGGATTGGCGGAGAGATCGTGACCGAACGCCAGCCGGTAGGCGGCGAAGGGAAGACGCAGGCTGAGGAACAGGAGCGTGACGAGCACGATCGGTCGGAGCAGTCCCAGCGACGGCAGGCCGAAGGCGTCCGTGTGTCCCGCGACCTGCAGGCCGATGCTGAGCAGGATGGCCTGGGCCACCTGCACGAACAGCGCGAAGCCGTAGACGCGGAACCACAGACTGGCGATCCCGGCGAGTGGTGGGAAGCTGAGAGCGGCCAGCGGCAGCGGCGCGATGACGGTGGCGACGATGAGGAGCACGTCCCGTGCCAGGTAGGTGATGGCCAGGAGTACGGCCAGTATCGCGATCACGATCGCGATCAGGCTCGACAGCAGCTGCGTGGACGGGTCTGGGGTGACCAGGCCGTTCGAGATCTGGACCCACACCGTGCTGTCCGGGTTCGGCCCCACCAGCGCCGTCACCAGCGCGTTGTTGAACGCGATCAACGTGCCGCAGAGGACGAGGCTGGCGTTGCTCACGACCGCGCCCAGCACCAACCGCGGCAGCAGGCGCTTGGTCGTGTACTGGTGCTCGAACGTCCCCGACGACATGATGAGCACCCCGCCGCCCATCAGCGCCAGCACGAGCAGGACGTCCGCCACGCCAGCGACCAGTGACCACACCGGCTGGACGCCGGGAAGGTCGGGGATCGACGGCGTCTGGAAGATGAGCGCTCCGGCCAGCTTCAGCGCGGGCGGCGTGACCGCTCCGGCCACGTTCTGCAGCCAGCCGTTGATGGCCCCGATGACGACCTGTGTGGGGTCCATCAGATGCCCATGATCTGGCGCAGGATGCCGATGAGGAGCGGTGCCAGACCGGCCAGGACGTAGCCGATCAGGGCGCTCTTCATGGCCTCCTTGCCGCGCTCGGTGTCGCGCCGGTTGCCAGCCGCGGTCTGGTACCGGATCGCGCCGACCGTAAAGAACAGCGTGGCCAGGCCGAGCAGGAGGCCAGCCACCCAGCGCTGCACGCTGTCGATCACGTCCGACAGGTTCGCCACGGCGTATGCGGGCGCGGACGCGACGACCAGAGTGACCAGCGTTGCCGCCGTCGCGACGAGCAGTTGTTGAAGGAGCCTGCGACGCTTCACGTCACCACCTCCGGGCCTTGTCATGCGGCCAGCAGCCCGCGCAGCCGGCGCCGTGCACGCCAATACCTGTCCATGACGAGCGAGGTCGGCATGTCCAACGCGCGCGCGACTTCGTCCGCGTCCTGGCCGAGCACTCCCACGCGCATCACCAGCTCCAGGTCCGCGGCGGCGATGCGCGTCGCGCGAAGCTCCGCCACACGCCAGAGGGCTTCCTCGGCGTTGACCGTCTTCATGGCCAGACGGCGATTCCGCCACTGTTCGAGGCTCAGCGGCTCCTGGTCCGTCGACCGCCGGAGCCAGTCCGTGACGCGACACCCCGCGGTCCATATGAGCTGCGAACGCACGCGCTGCGAGCCGTCCTCCAGGGCGAGGGAGGCCGCCGCGCCCAGCACCTCTGCCACGAGATGCTGCTGCACGTCGACCGGGTCCATCCGCGGCACCGCGAGCGCAAGACGGTACGTCTCGTTGATGAGTGCGGGCGCCAGCATCTGCAGCAGGACGGGACCCCAGAGTCGGACGTCGCGCTGCCGCCAGCAGCGGATGACGGCGAGCCAGACGTCGTCCTGCTCGCGCGCGTTCGCGTTCGTCCAGCGACCGAATTCAATCAGCTTGGTCAGCGTCAGATCGGCCAGCGCCGGCTCGGCCTGGCGGGCGTCTTCGAACTCACGCGTCTCCAGCTCGACGCGCACGCTGTCGAGTCCCTGTCGCAGTTGAATCGCGAACTGGTCGAGCCACATTGGGCACCTCCTGAGTGGGTTGGGCTCCACTCTCCGCAGGTGCCGTCCCGTGACCGTCCCGTGGCAAGAGGCGCTTTGAATTCACGGGACGGTGGCACTCTCAGACGGGACGCTGCGTTAGCGTCCCTTCTGCACCAAACGGCCGAAATCGAGGCTCAAATCCGGCGTTCGACTTGGTCGCAGCCAGCTCACCTCGACGCCGGGTTGGCCGATCGGGCACCGGTCCGAGCGGCCTGCCATGCGCACTCGAAACGCCGATACCGCGGCGCGCCTTCGAAGGTCGGCGGCTGAGGCTGAGCGAGCGGTGCCGCCCCCCCGTGCGAAGGGCACCGCTGGTATGGACGTCGAGCGGGCGCTACCGGCCTTGGGCTGCTCCGGCGACCCGACCGGCACCTCCACGTCGGTCAGACGAGTTGCCGGAAGTGCTTCCCATTTGGAAGGTGGCTATAAATCGTAGTCAAGCCGGTGGCCTAGTTTGAGCGTGGGAGCAGAAAGGACGCTCGGACCGTCCCGCGAGACGCTGAGGTCGGGCCACGGGACGCTGAGCTGGCGCAATCGTATTCGGGAGGAGTCCTCGGGACGAGCCAAGGGACGGTGTCAAGAGACGCCCAGGACGGTGGCGCGGGACGCTCCAGGCGCGTAAGGCTGTCAAGCAGGGTATCAGCGGCGCTGGGAGATTATCGGTTGGGGTTGACGCCAGGATCGGGCCTGTCGAACAATGGATCGCTATCCGCCTCGATCCGGCGGAAGGTTCCGAAGGCGGTTAGTCCACGGACAAGGGGGCGCGGGAGCGTGGAGACAACGCGTTCGCGACGAGGGAATCAGCCCAGGCCACTCGGTGGCCGGCGCTTCGGTCTGCTGCTCGCGCTGGCGGCGATCTTACTGGTCGGCATCATCGGATGGCTGTCGCTCACGGGCCGCCTTGCCGGGCTGCAGTACGCGAACGTTCCGATCGTGCATCCGTACCCGCCCGCCGGCTACGTCGTGAACCCGTTCACCGGAGACGCGCGTGACCTCGTCAAGGCGGCGGACGCGCAGCAGGTGAAGAGCGACCTCCTGCGAGATGGAGACCTCCAGCTCGCGGCATTTGCGCAGGGCAGCACAGCCGTCCTGCCGCAGACCGCGACCGGGAACTACCTCGCGAAACTGAACCAAACGGTGGCCGCCAACAACGCTCAAGGCGTCGTGTATCGCGAACAGCACCACCTCGACTCGGTGGTTGTGGGACGACTGCCTGACCCGAACGCGCCGACCTCCATCGTGTGGTGCGTCGAGGAGCGCGGATCGGGCCAGTCGGCATACGTCAGCAAGTCAAACGGCCAGACGCTATCGAGCTATCGCTTCCGCTCGCAGGCAAAGTTCTGGCTCACTCGGGTTGGTGATCGCTACCTGGTAGCTGATGCCGACGTCTCGGTTACAAGGGAGTCGTGAGCGATGAGATTCCGAATCGTGGCAGCCATATTGTGCGCCGGAGCGGTGGTTGCGTTTGGAGTTGTCCCTGCATATGCCGAGTCGATTGGCAATGGGTCGGTCACGACTGTCGGTCCAAAGACCACCGGAGCGACGGTCAGCCAGGGGACCGCCGGCTTCGACGGCGGTGGAACTCAAGCAGCCTCCGAGAGCAAGACGAATGGCCAGCCCAGCCAGCCCGTGGGTGGCGGAGCGGTCGGATCGGGCGACGGATCTGACCTGGTCGTTCGCCAGATTCCCTTCAACCAGGTGCCTATCGGTGGGATCGATGGCGGCAACGGCCTGATCATCAACAATCCCGGTGCCATGCGCCAGGCGTGCCCCGCCGGACAGACCGGCTTTTTCGTCGGTTCGGCCAACAACAACGCGGCCTTTCAGGTCGTCTGCGTGCCGAACCAGGCGCCAGCTCCGCCGCAGGCGACCACCGTGTCGCCGCTCCAGTTGGCCGAGCAGGCGAGTGCCAGGCAGCCGTGGCCGAACCTGTTGGTGAGTGCCAACCCTGGTGTCGGACTGACCGGCTTGGCGTCGTGGTTCTGGTGCGCGGGCAACGCGGCCATGGCCGACGCGAGCGCGAGTTCGGGTCCGCTTACGGTGACGGTCCACGCGACGATGACGGACGTCACTTGGCGGTTCGGCGACGGCACCGCGCTTAGCGGCGACCTCGGTCGTGCATTCCCAACGCCGAGCGACATCCAACACGTGTACGAGACCGACAGCGCTGGTTTGAGGCAGGGCTACCAGCTGATCGCGTCGGTTCGCTGGCGGGTGTCGTTCTCGGTCAATGGTGGCCCGTTCAGCGACCTCGGGCTCAAGACCCGCGACTACCTGACCTCGTACCTGGTGCGGCAGCTCCAGCCGCAGGCGGTGAGCGTGCCATGAGCGTGGACACGGTGGATGCGCGTCCGCGGTCCGCGCACAGGGGAGTGACGGCACGACGTCGGCGTGCGGCGGCGATGTTTGGCGGCCTGCTGTTCCTGGGCGTGGTCGCGGCTGCCCTTCTGCTCATCGGCTTCCGCAACGGGCCACAGCCAATGGTGACCGTGCTGCGCGCCGACAGGGAGATCATGCCTGGAACGAGGATCACGGCAGACGAGCTGAGCGTCACGTCGGTGTTCGTCCAGGACCCATCGCTGCTGACGACGCTCGCGAGGGACACCGACCGCAACCGGATCGTCGGGCAGACCGCGGTCGTCGATGTCCCGAGTGGCGCGTTGGTGCCCGCGAACGTCGCCGTCTCGCAGACCAGCGCCACGATGTGGGACGCGGCCGTGCCGGTGAAGCGGATGCCGGGCGACGTGAAGGCGGGCGATCACGTCGCGCTCCTCGTCGAGGGCACGCAGTCGGGACGGAGCGTGGACGTGGTCGTCATGCAGGACGTGCAGGTGCTGCGCGTGGGCTCCAACGGAGTGGACCTCTGGTTGCCGTACAAGGCAGCGCCTCAGATCGAGTGGTACGCCGACCACGGCGGCCTGGTCCTGATCAAGACGCAGCCCGGCGTGGTGCAGAGCGACGTGACCGCCGGAGGCGGGCAGTGAGGATCGTCGGCGTGGTGTCCGCGCACGCCGCGGGCGCCACGTCGCTCGCGACCGGCCTGGCCGGCGTGCTGTCCGCGAAGGGCCGCGTGCTGCTCATCGACCTGAACCCGGAGCTGGCACAGGTGGCCGCGCTGCTCGACCTGGACGACAGGACGAACGTATACCACCTCGCCCACGACGCCCGTTTGGAACCCGTGAACGCCGCCACGCTGGAGGAGCGGGTTCGCTGGCACGAGGGTCTGGCGGTGCTGGCCGGGGCGGCGGACCCGGAGCAGGCGAGGCAGGTTTGAGATCACTTCGTGAGCGGCCTACTGGACGCTGCTTCGGCTCGATACTCCTGGGCGGTGCTCGACCTTGGTCGCGTTCGCGACGAGCTGTACCCATCGGCGACGAACGGGCAGCTGCTCTGGGTGGTCACGCCAAGCCCGCTCGGTCTGGCCGCCTTCGACCGGAGGTTCCGGCAGCTGAGATCGGCCGGCGCCACCTGGCTTGCACAAGTTCATGCGGTCGTCAACCAGGAGGCCGACGACTCGCTCGCGGGGGTCGCCGAGTTCCTCGAACGCGAGTACGACCTGCCGGTTCTGGGCACCGTGCCGTACGAGCCCGAATTCTGGCGGGGTCTGGAGCTGTCGCACTCGCTCCAGGCGTTCTGCAGCGAGCTTCGTGATGAGGGTCGCTTCGTGAGCTGGTTCGGCCGGCCGGCGTTGCGCGTCCGTCGCGCTGTCGAGGCCGTCGCCAGCCGACTTGAGGCGCCCGCGGTGGAAGGTGCGCGAGTGGGCACGGAGGCGTGACGTGGACGAGATGGAGGCATCGCCGCAGGAGGTCGCGCGGGCGGCGGAGATCATCCGCGAGGCAGACGCGCCCTCAGCCAGCCGACGATCGCGCCATCTACGGGTTCGCGGAGGCCGCCGCACGCCGGTACCACAGCGCGACGGCGTACGATCGGTCCCTTCCCAAGCTCTCGAACGTCCAGCTCTGGGAGATCCGGCAGGACCTGTACCTGCGGCACGGTCCCGAGGGACAGCTCGCCAGCAAGCTGAAGATCCCCGGCGTGGAGGACATCCACATCCACGGCACTCAGGGCGGCCATCTCGTCTTCGAGGACCGCCGGGAGATGTTGCCTCCGCAGTTCAAGACCGAGGAGGAGCTGGTCGAGGTCGTCCGCTACTACGCGGAGCTGGCCGGCAAGCACTTCGATCCAGCCCAGCCGGTGGTGACGCTGACGTTCAGGGACGGCTCCCGGTTGAACGCCGTGATGTCGCCGCTCTCCAAGCCATCCATGCTCACGGTCCGTAAGCAGCAGCTCAGGCGGTTCCTCACCCTGCGTTCGCTGGTCGAGAAAGGCGCGGTCCCGCCGGCCCTGGAGGCGCTGCTCGAAGCGGCGGTACTGGCCCGCCTCAACATCATGATCAGCGGCGGGACCGGGGTGGGCAAGACCACGCTGGCTCGGGTACTGGCCATGCTCATCCCCCGTGGCGAGCGGACCTGCGTCCTGGAGACGGAGACCGAGCTCATGCTCCACGAGCTGCGCCCCGAGGACTCCTTCAGCTTCGAGGCCCGGGAGGCGAACATCGAGGGCGCCGGCGAGGTCAGCCTCGGCGACCTCTTCAGGCAGGCCGCGCTGCGGCAGCGTCCAGATCGAGTCGTGGTGGGCGAGATCCGCGGCGACGAGGCCATGGAGATGCTGGACGCGATCGGCACCGGGCATGACGGCACGCTGACCACGATCCATGCCAGCAACCCCCGCCTCGCGCTTGGTCGGCTGGAAGGGCTGGCGACCAGGAGCGAGGCCAACATCGCGCCGCGCGTGGTGCGCCAGATGGTGGGGCAGTGCGTCGACCTGATCGTCCACCTGTCCAATTTCCGCCGCGACGGCGACAAGGTGCGCCGCATGGCGCGGGTCGCCTTCGTGGACGAGAACCTGGAGGACCCCGAGGGACGGCCTGCCGTATTCGAGTTCTGCCACTACGACGTGCGGCGCGACGACTGGGAGGTCGACGACCGCTGGGGCCTGCATGCCCCCGAGAAGGTCCAGGAGAAGATGGAGATGGCCGGTCTGGACCTGACCCATCTCCAGCCCAAGGGGACCCGCGCTTGAGCGTCCTGGTGGCTGCCGCGGTGGTGGGGCTGGCCGGCGCGGTGATCTGCGTGCTGCTGCTGGTGGAGCCCGACTGGGGCAGCCTGAGAGCCCGGCTGGCCCAGCGTGCCGCACGCGTCCTGGCCGTCGAGCGGGCACGAGAGGATCTGGCGCAGGCCGGGATGCCGTGGCTGCCCGCCGAGGCGTGGATCGCTCTCCGGGTGGGGGGCAGCGTGGTCGCTGGGCTCGTGTCCTACCTCGCCTTCGGCGTCGCCGTCCTGGGCCTGGTCGGCTGCCTGGCCACCTACCACCTGCTCGGCCTGGCCATGGAGCATCGCCGCCGACGCCGCCAGCTGGAGCGCCAGCAGGCGCTGCTGGAGGCCATCCGGTACGGCGCCTCGGTCATGGCCCGAGGAGGCAACGCCACCGAGATGCTGATGGCCCTCGCGCGGAGCGGTCCCCGGCTGGCCCGCTCGATCTTCTCGGAGGTCGCCGATCTTTCGGATGACGAGACACGCTTCGCACTTCCGGACCGCGTGGCGGCGCTGCGCGACCGGCTGGCCGAGCCGCTGTTCGACGACCTCGCGCTGGCCCTGATCCTCCACTGGCGGCGAGGGGCCAAGCTGGTCCCGGCGCTGGAGGCCATCGCACAGGAGTGGCAGGAGAGCGTCCAGCTCCAGCGCGACGCCAGGGTGATGAGGGCCGGCGTCGAAGCCTCGGTCCTGGTCCTGACCATCCTTCCCATCGTCTTCCTCGTCTCGCTGCAGCTCCTCGCCTCGCAGCTGCTGCAGCCCTTCCGTTCACCCATCGGCCAGGTGGTGCTCGGACTCGCGGTCCTCTGGATGGTGCTGGGCTACCGCGTGATGCAGCAGATGACCCAGGCGCCGCGCGAGGAGCGCCTGCGCCTCAGAGGAACGCAGCCGTGACCGTGACGTTGGTCATGGCGATCCTGGTGGCAGGGGTCTGTGGCGTCGGGGCCGCTGGTCTCTACCTGACCTGGCCGCGGCGCCTGACCGCCGAGGAGTACGTGATGCACCGACGGGCCATCTCCGAGCCCATGGTGCCCCAGGTGGCGGCGACGCCTTCGCGCACAGCTGGCCCCGACCTGCTCGCGGCACAGCTGGAGCGCCTCGCCAGCCTGGCCTCCATCGCCCGCACCGACCTCGCCCTGCTCCGCCTGGCCGGGCATCAGGTGCCCGCCAGCGAGCAGGAGCTGGTGCGCAGGCTCGGCGTGCGCGCCGTGGCCGGCGGTTTGGCCGCGGTGGTCCTCGACCTGCTGCTGGCGCTGGGCTCCGGTGGCCAGGTGACGCTGTTCACGGTGCTGCTCCCCGTGGCAGGCGCCATGCTCTGGCCGGCCTGGTCGTGGCTGAGCCTGCGCCGGCGGGCCGGCCGCTTGCGCGCCGGCATCGAACACCGGCTGCCCAGGCTGCTCGTCGCCGCGCGCGTCCTCCTGGAGAGCGGGGCGGCGACGCCCGAAGGGGCCTTGAGTGACGCGGTCGACATCTACGAGGACTCGGCCGCCGACCTGATCAGGGAGGCCCTGCTCGCACGCGCCGTGCGTCGCGTACGGCTGGAGGCCGCCCTCGACGAGGTGGCGGACCGTCACGGCGTGACGACGCTCGCCCGCCTGGCCGACAGCTTCCGGGTGGGGGTGCGGTACGGGACGCGGATGGCCGAGCTGCTCAGCGAGCAGTCGATGCAGCTGCGCCAGGCATGGTTCGCCAGCTATCGGGAGCGGATCACGCGCGCGCCCATCCTCCTCACGATCCCGGCCCTGCTGTTCTTCGTGGGACCGCTACTGGTCCTGATCTTCTACCTGGTCTTTACGCCGCTCATCGGCGCCCTGGGGCAGCTGTGACGGCAAGGCGTCGAAGCCGGCAGCAGGGCCAAAGCATGGTGGAGTTCGCGCTCACCGTCGGGCTTCTGATGCTGCTCATCGTCCTGACCGCGCAGGTCGCGATCTTCCTCCACTACCGGGGCAGCCTCGACACGGCGGCCAGGGAGGGCGCCTTCGAGGCCGCGCTGGTCGGCCACACGCCAGCCGATGGCAGCCGGACGACGATGGACCTCTGGGCCAAGCTGGAGCCGGGCGGCGGCGGCATCCAGGTGCAGGCGCGTCGGCAGGGAAACCTGGTGGTGGTCGATGCGAGCGGCACCGCGCCCGCATTGCTGCCGGTGCCCGTGCCGCCCTTCCGCGCGCTGCCCATCAGGGCGCACGCCGTGCACACCGTGGAGCAGTTCCAGCCGGGGGTGTCCACGTCGTGAGAGCGAAGCAACAGTCCGGCCAGGCGCTCGTCGAATGGGCCGTCTCCGCCTTCGTCCTTCTGCTCTTCGCGCTTGGCATCCTCGCCGTGGGTCAGATCGTGAGCCAGTACGTGACTCTGCGCTCAGCCGCCAGCCAGGCCGCCTTTGCCGCAGCTCGCGCCCCGAGCGCCAACGACGCGCAGCGTGCCGCCAACGACGCCGCCCAGCAGGCTGTCCAGGGCAGCCAGCTCCAGGACTTCCACCTGACCCTGGACACCGGGGGCTTCCAACGTGGAGGAACCCTGACGGCCAGCGTCCAGGGCTACGTCGGCCTGGGCGAGTTCCCGATCATCTCGCAGGTGCTGGGACAGCGGGTCCGGCTGACATGGCAGGCCAGCGCCCTGATCGAGCCCTACCGGAGCCGGGTGGCATGACGGAGCGCCGGCAGCGCGACCAGCAGGGCCAGGTACTCATCCTTGCCGTCTTCGTGATGGCATTCCTCTTCGTCCCACTGGCGATCTACGTGATCGACAGCGGACTGGTCGAGGCCGCCCACGTGCAGACGGGCGAAACGCTCCAGGCCGCGGCCGAGGACGGCGCCCAGAGCATCGACGTCGCGGCCTTCCGCAACAGTGGTGGCCAGGTGGTGCGCCTCGATCCCGACCAGGCCAGGGCGGCGTCGGATCGCTCGCTTCGCGCGAGCCGGCTGCCCGGCCTGGAGGGCTGGACGATCGGCGTGAGCGGCAACACGGTCACGGTGACGGCGCGGGTGAGGGTGAACCTGTTCGTGCTTGGTGCCGTTACCCTGACCCAGAGCAAGGGGGCGACGTTTGCGATCGGCACATAGGCGAATGCCCGTGAGCGGGTCGGCCGTCGGCGTCCTCGTGACGCTGCTGATGGTCGCCTTGGCCGTTCAGGCGTCGAGGTGGCTGCCGGCCTCGGTCCGCTTCCGACCGGAGGTCGTGACAGCCCTGGGTGCGGCGACGATCGCGGCAGCTGGCATCGCCGCACTGGCGGTCGTCCTGGCGCTCGCGGGCATTGGAGCAACAACGCGCTTGCCCGACTGGCGGGAGGAGAGCGCCAGCGAGGAGGAGCCGCTCCTCCCGCAGCCGGCCGCCCCCCGGACCCGCGGCCGAGCGCCGCTCGTCGCCTTCGCGGACCTCGAGTCGAGTGCGGGCGCCAGCAGCCTCGCGTTCAACCTCGCCGTCCTCGTCGCGGTCCAGGGCCAGGTGCCGACCGATGAGGACGGAGGTACGCGCCGGCCACGGCCGCTCTGCCTCCTTTCCGAGGGCCAGCTCTCGGAGGCACTGGGGCTGGAGTCCGACCCCTGGCGCCTGAACCTCGACCAGCACACGGGACGGATCGGGGAAGACCTGGTCGACCTCACGGTCCGCCATCCGTCTGGCTGCGAGCTGCTCTGCGTGCCCAGGGGTCGCGTCGCCAGGCACCAGCTGCGCCTGCTCCGGCAGGCGGTGGATCGGCATTACGACCTGGTGGTGGTGGATAGCAGCGCCATCGACCGCGACCTTCGCGAGGGTGCCGAGGACACCGCGGACGCTCTCATCGCGGTTGGCCTCGTGTCCCCCAGGTCAGCCGAGGCCGCGGCCGGCCTCGTTGAGTCGGGGCGCCCCTCCCGTCTCGCCACCACGGTGCTGCTGATCAACCAGATGCGCGCCGCCGATTTCCTGCCCGACGAGCTGCCGAACTTTCAGCACGTCGCGATGCTGCCGTACGAGCACGTCGTTCCGGAAGCCGATCGCCGCGGACTGCCGTGGTCGCTGATGAGCGACAGTGAGTGTGGCCGGGTGCTGCGCGACCTGGCGGCCCACCTCCTGCCAGAGGCGTTCACCGTCACCGGAGACGTCAGTGCCCTCCCTGGCTGACGCCCTGCTGTCCGCCGCGGTGCTCTGGCTCGCGCTCGCCTTGGTCGTGCCCAAGCGCAACTGGCGCACCGTCCGCATCCGGCTCCAGGCCGCCGCTCGCGGCGAACGCCGGCATCCCTTCGGGCCGGCCCTCACGCCGCCTGATGGCGTGTCGCCCAGGTTCCTTCGCCTGTTGGCGTCCGAGGCTCCGCGCTGCCTGGAGCTGGGAGTCCCGCTCTGGCTGGCCACGCTCCGTGTCGAGTACCTGGGCTGGCAGCGACGCAGGCTGGCGCGCGAGAGGTGGGCCACCTCCCCGGCAGGTTGGACCTGGGCGCACCTGCGCGGAAGGATTGACGAAGATGAGCTGACCAGGAGACTGGCCGACGGTGGGTATCCATCGCCAGCGACTAAGGCCCAGCTCAGCTTCCGCCACCACTACGCCGGGCCGCCGGCATCGTGGCTCGCCGAGCTGGACGACGAGAGTCCCGTCCCGCCGAGGATCGCGGCCACGGCGATCAACGGCCAGCGGCAGCGCCAGGCGGCGCTGACCTCCAGCCTGCCCCTCTCGGTCCAGACCCTCGGAGCGCTGAAGGTCTGCGATGGCGACAAGGACGTTACCGCCGAACTCCTCGCGGCTCCGACCGCGAGCTACCTCTGGCAGTACCTGCTCGTGCGGGCGATCCATGAACCAGGACACCCCATCCCGCGCACGATCCCGGCGGAGGAACTGCATCCGGGCTACGAGCGCGAGACGCAGCTGATGAGGCTTCGGAAGTTGCTCAACCGCATGCACACGAAGCTCCCGGCGATCAGCCGTTCCCTGACGGTGACCGAGCGCGACCTGATGCTAGACGTCGAGACTTGCCGGGTCGACGCCGTCGAGATCCTGCGGCTGGCGGCCGACAACCCGGGCACGGGCCTGCTGCCCGAGGCGGTCGTCGCGGAGATCGAGAGCGCCATCGCCGCCACCGCCGCCGAGTTCCTCGCGGATTGGGACGACCTGGAGCAGACGATCAACGAAGGCCGGGGGGCCGCCGAGGAGTACGTCCGCAGCGTCCGAGTCCGGCTACAGGAGGCTCGGGTCATCCTGCTCGCGCGTCTCGGCTCCCACTTCCTGGCGCGGAAGGAGGCCGGACGCGCCGTCGCGATCCTCGACGAGGCGTTCAGGCTGGACCCCGACCGTCAGGGCCTCGCCGAGGAGCTGACCAAAGCCCTGGAGGCGGCTGGTCATCGGGCGCGAGCCGCCGAGGTCAGGAGGCGCTACGTCCAGCGGGAGTGAACCTCCGTTTCCAGTCTGAGCGCCAGATCGTTTGGGGGCAGCGCAAGAGGAGTCCCCCGCCAGCACCTTGTCAACCGAATAGCGAAATCCGAAATCAGCATGTCGCACGAGATCGCGCCGTCCGCTGAAAGACAGCGGTGGGGCCGGGGACGGCTGACAACCGTTCCCCGGCCCCGGCGGCGTACACGGCGGCGCCGAGGAGTACGTCCGCACCGTCCGCATCAGGCTGCGGAGGCACGGGTCACCCTGCTCGCCCGTCTCGGTTCGCACTTCCTGGCCCTCCAAGAGGCCGGCCGCGCCGTCGCGATCCTCGACGAGGCGTTCAGGCTGGACCCCGACCGGCGGGGCCTGGCCGAGGAGCTGGCTAAGGCACTTGAGGCCGCTGGCCACCGCGCTCGGGCCGCCGAGGTCCGACAGCGATACGTTCAGCGGGAGTGATCACGCTCTCGCATTGACCACCAACTGATCTAGGGGTCGCTTACAGGACGAGTACCGGCCCCGCCAGCACCTTGTCAACCGAATACGCAATAGTCGAACCAGGACACTGACGTGGCGAGGATTCGACGTCGCTGGTAACGAGAGGGACAGGCCGGGGACGGCTTGCAAAGCTGCTCCCCGGCCCCCCGGCCGTCGTATGGTCAGCGCCTGCCCCGGCGCGTGACGCGGTAGCGGCGTGGCGTGTCGCTCGTGCGAGTCACCAGCCCGCTCTCAACCAGGCGCTCGCACGCATTGGCCGTGGCTCCGGCCGATCGGTCCAACGCGCGGCCGATGGCGGTCGGCGTGAACTCCTGGTTGTAGTGTTGCCGCAGGTGCGCCAACACCATGTCGCGCAGCTGGCCCTTGGCCAGGCGACCGTTCGGCAGCACGGTCGAGGCCAACTCGGCGACCGCGTCGCCGCTGGCGTCATCGGCGGTCTCCGCGATCTCGGCGGACGTGGACGACTCCGGCTCGGGCGTCGCCTCGCCTGTGGCCGCACGCCACCGATCCGGGAGGGTCCTGCCCCCGTCGCGCCCGCCGGGCTGCCTCACTGCGGCACCGGCCGTCTCCAGGGCCACCAGCACCTTGTTCGCGGTGGACCGGCCAACGTTGGCGTGCGCGGCGAGGTCCGCCGCCGTCGCGTCGCTGTTGGCGACCAGCGCGGCCCAGACCGCATCCGTCGAAGCGGTGGTTGGCACCCCGGCCGGTAGGGCGAGGGCGCTGTTGTTCATGACGTTGTCGTCGTTGGGCATGAACGCTCTCCTATCTTGGAGTTGTCGAGTCATGCCCCGGCCGGGGCGGGATGACCTCCGCGTGCGCATCGCGGTTCAGCAGGCCAAGGACATCGACGCTCGAAACGCCCCTAGATGTCAAGCACCTGGCCGGCGATGCGTGCAATCAGAGGCGTCCGCCGCGCCCGCGACCTCGCGCCAATCGCCAGTGTGAATTACCTGGCTGGGTGACAGCCGGGATGCGCTGATCCCGGCCAGGTAGACCCAGGCCGGCAGCGTCCCTCGCTCAGTAACCACCCTGACCGCGCGGCGTACGTAGTGGTTGGGCCTTCCCTCGCCGGCATACCCGACCACGCGGCCAGTCCCAGGAGTTGCGTAGGGGAACGGCAGCCGGCGTCCGTACAGGACATGGTTGTGCAGGATGGCCGGCGCCGTCTCGACCACGAGCGGCGCGATCACACGGAAGTTGGGCTGTCCGGGGCGCAGAGTGCCGTAGACGAAGAAGGCGTCCAGCTGGCCGCCGGGCCCTGCATAGGTCATGCGCTTGTCGGTCATATACCAGATCGACGCTCGAAGCGATCCGAGTTGTCAAGTCCCTGGCCGGTGCCCGCTATGCGTGTATCCTCTTCCTCGCCGATTCGAGTCCGCCGAGGTACCCAAAGCGGGTCGCCCGGTCTGATCGTGTGGCGAGGGAAGCATGTTGCAGGAGTACGACGCCAACTCGGAAGGAGATGTCGCCAGGGCTGATGCGCAGCCAGGGTCGGGTTTGGTTGTCACCGGCCTGACGAAACGGTTCGGCAAAACGACCGCCGTTGATGGCGTCTCCTTCGAAGTGGCCGCGGGCCAAGTGATGGGTCTCATGGGCGACAACGGCGCAGGTAAGACGACGACGCTGCACCTCTTGGCAGGAATGTTGCGGCCTGACGCTGGGCGGATTACGTGGGCTGGCCAAATCCTCGGACCGAAGCGTGGGCAGCATGTCATGTTCGTTCCCGAGGTTCCAGACATCGATCCAATGCTCACCGTCTGGGAGCATCTTCTGATCGCGTCCAAGCTGTGGCGTCTGGATGGCTCGTGGCACGAGCGAGCAACAGAGCTTATGGACCGCTTCCATCTCACCGAACACCGCGACAAGCTCGGCGACGCAATGTCAAAGGGGATGAGGCAGAAGACGCTTCTCGCCACAGCGCTTCTAGTTCGCAGACCGATCCTTCTTCTCGACGAGCCCATCACGGGACTGGATCAGTCGGCCCAGGAGGATCTTGCCGATATGCTCCAACAGTCGAGTGCCGCAGGCATGTCGATAGTCATGAGTTCTCACCTCAAGTACTATGTGGAACGGCTCTGTCATCGCATCGTCACGATTGATAGAGGCAAGCACGTCCAGACGATCGAGAATGAAAGATACAGCGGCGCTCTCTGAGAGAATCGACGCCTCGCCTTGGTCGGACGTGGGGGCTCTAATCGAGCTTGAGCGCCTACGGTTCATGAACGCAGTGCGTATCACAGTTCGCAATCCGCAACGACTGCTCGCTTGGTTCATCTTTCTACTGGTGTTGGTCAGTGGACGCCTGTTGAGTGCTCCCGCAAGCCGTATCGCGAACGTCGTCGTCGGACCCAGCACAACCATTGGTCAATCTCCGCACGTTGCGCCTGTCATCTTGCCCGGACTCGTACTTGCTGCTCTATCGATGTTGGTCTTTCAAGGCACGGTGACGCCCCCCGCCCTCTTTCGTTCA
>VBJR01000093.1:1797-3885 GCA_005880175.1 Chloroflexota bacterium | reverse complement strand
GTGTTCCGACTGGCGACGAGCCATCGGGTGAAACCTGCAATCACGCTGACACTGTCGATTATAGGTGTTGTTCTGTTCCTAATGGCGGCACCATGGTTGGCGTACTTTGCGACTTGGCGGTGGCCGTGGCTTCCGGTGCGTTGGGCGGCGGCTGCCGGGGTCGCCACCGGTTTGGCCTCATTCATCGTCCCGTATCTGACCTGGGCGAACGCATCCCAAGGGGCCGATCTTCCAATACCATCGCTACCGTCGCTACCTGCACTGCCTCCGGGAACGTGGCTCATTGATGCCTACGACGGATATTGGCCACCTACGTTGGCGATACTAGTCATGGGCGTGGCCGCCGCAGCCCTCGTCGCCTGGATCGCCCCGGCATTCTATCCCGCAATGTGGGAAGCCACGACACTCACATACGCCAGGCCCTCTGCGCGGCAGCGTCGACGAGGTGTGGACGCCGGCTACCGACGATCCGCGTCGAGTGCGCATATCCCACCAGGCGTCGCGGCCCTGCTGTGGCGAGAATGGATCGCCGAGAGGCGCAGACCGGGGTATGTATTGCGACTCTTCGGGCTGTTCACGGCCGCCGTGCTGGGCGGACTATTCCTCCTCACAGCGTTCTATGCACGTGACGTTCAAACCCGCAACTCAGCGGGTGCCTTGGCGTTGCTCGGTGTCGGCGCCATTCTCTGGTGGGCGCTCACAAGATCTGTCAACGTGCGCGATAGCCTCCGTAGTCCACTGTGGTGGGCGGCGCCGGCACGTGCCACTATGCGACTGTTGATGTGGTCCGCAGCCACGGCAGCGCCCTATGTCGGTGCACTTTGGATATTCGTCTTCATCAGCAATAGCGCGCTGCAGTTGTGGTTCACCGGTCTTCTTGTGGTACTGTCGGTGGCCACTGTATGGAATCTACGGAGTAGCGCCCTCCTCGCTGCGGTAATGCTTCCTACTTCTATGGATGAGCGAGGTCCTGCGCCCCTGCTGCGAATCGGCTTGGGAATTGTCTCGTTGACAGTTGCTGGGGTGATGGCGTTCCTAGCGCTTGTGGTGACTCGTGTGTGGTGGGCGTTCGATGCGGGGATTGTCGCTTCCGTATTCTGCGTTGGCCTGCTTCAGTTGGTTTGGGCTGGTCGTCTGGTACAGCGCGCTGGCGTGAGCGTGCTGAGGTCGACCGGTGTGGGATCGTGATGGGATGGGGCGCACTCGGTTCCTCGGCTTCCTCCGCCGCAGCGGCCTCCAGCGCTGATGGCCATGTCGACCACCCGGAGACGACTCACTCATCGGTTGTCAGCAAATGGGCAATTGGTGAAGCCTGCGGGCGCGTTCCAGTTGGACGTTGAACTCCTCGGACCGTGCATGCCTCTGCTTCCACAAGACGGCGAGCCACCGTAGGGCGCAGGTTCGTTGTGCGGCGCGGAATCTCCACGTGAACGTTCCGTCGCCTCCGCCAAGCGCATCGACCACGTCCCCCCATACGTCGTCAGCGAAGGTCCGGCCGCTGATGTGCTCAACCAAGTCGGCCACGTCGAACGCCGGGTCGCTGGTGCCGGAGAACTCGAAGTCGACACACCCGGTCTTGCCGCTCGCAGGATCGTGGAGCCAGTTGAGCAGGTTGGCGTCGCCGCGAGAGAAAGTCGGCGGCTGAGGTTCAGCGAGGATCTGGCGGGCGCCGGACTCCGCCCAGCGATCCACCAGCGCTTCGAGCTTGGGGGTCAGCGGGTCGGTGCGGTTATCGGCGAGCTGCTTGGCCCAGATGTTGGTGATGCGCTCGACGTAGTGGGTGGCGGAGTCAATTCGGACGAAGTCGGCGAGCGGGCCTTCGACCCGGACGGCGTGGATGTGACGCCAGGTTTCGATCAGGCCGGCGAGGCTTGCTTCGTGGTGGTCCGGGGCCTCATCAGGGATTGCCGTCCCGGTGACGAAGGTCATGCCTACCGCAGGGCTGCCGGCGTCATCCACGCGCCACAGCAGGCGGGGGACGTTGGGGACATCGTGCGCGGCGAGCAGGGTGAGGGCGTGCCATTCGCGCTCGGGCCGACGCCGCTCGTCCAGCCTGTAGACCTTGATGCAGGTCGGGCCTTCCGGGCT
>VBJR01000093.1:0-1768 GCA_005880175.1 Chloroflexota bacterium | reverse complement strand
GCGGCGCGCTCGGTGCAGTTGAGCCAGCAGGTCAGTCGGTGTCGAGCGGTGATCGATCTGGTGCAAATCGGGACTCCACGGCGTGCTTCCGAAGGTGCAGCGTTTGTACGGGCAAGGGTAGAGGCTCGGCGGGTCGAGCAAGGGCCGACATGGACTCGCGTCACTCGTGCCAGCGTTCGAGGCCAACGGTGGTGGTCCGAGCCGCGATGAGGCAGCAAATGACGCAGTGGACCTCGCCAGCGGTGAGGGCGACGGTATCGATGGCCACGAACTGGGGGTCGACGGCCTCCAGGTGGCGGTATGCCTGATCGACGTAGCCGAGAAACAGAAGTTCCTCTTCGTTCCACGGTCGTCCAGGGCGCTCGGCGACACGCTTCGCGGCCTGCTCTGGCGGTAGGAGTAGCAGAATCGAGGTGTCGGCCTCGCGACCGGCCAGCCCGCCGCAAGCTTTGAGCCAGCGGATTGCCGGGCCCACGTCCATCCGGTGGTGCTGGAGGACGCCTGCGAGGCTGTAGGAGTACATCGTGTGCGCGCCTCGATCCTCGATCACGGTGTACCCGGCCTCCAGCGCGGGCTGGATTTGGGTGGCCAGGATGTGAGCGCGGATGGCGCCGGCCAGGAAGGTGTCGGTGGTGACGTCGCCGCGACCTGGGTCTCCAGGTCCGGCAGGTAGCACGTCTTCGTGCCCTTTCGCTGAAGATGCTCCGCGAGCATGCGTCCCTGGGTGCTCTTGCCGGCGCCAGGCAACCCTTCAAGGCTGATCAGCATGCTCTCTCCTTCGTGAAAGCGGTGTCGGCGGGAGGAGCAGCCTGGCGGCGGATAGCATCCAGCAACTCATCACGGATGCCGGGCGCGACCGCGATCGTTGCCGTCGAGCCGCCGTGGTGCTCAGTGCCGTCCAGATCGATGACGTGGGCGCCGGCCTCGCGAGCGATGATGACCCCGGCGGCCATGTCCCAGGGATTGTTGCCGATGGTGATGCTGGCATCCAGGGTGGCGTCGGCGACGAATGCCAGGTCGACGGCTGCCGATCCCAGCATGCGGACCCGCTGCGCGCGGTCGGCGAGCGCGTGGTGCAGTGCGTGCATGGGCGGGTTTCGGATCGCGGCCTGGTCGCCGAAGGCGTAGTCGCCGACAGCGACGATCGCCCGGTTCAAGGTGGCGGTCGTCGCGGCGGCGATGCGACGTCCGTTCAACCACGCGCCGGTGCCCTCGGTAGCCCAGTAGGTTCGGTTCAGGACCGGCAGCGCGACGATGCCGATGACCGGCCAGCTTTCGCGGACCAACGCCAGGGCGATGCCGTACAGCGGCAAGGCACGCAGGAAGTTCGCGGTGCCGTCGATCGGGTCCATGATCCAGGTGTGATCTGAGGGTCCGTCCTGGCCCTCTTCCTCACCCAGGAAGCCGAGATGCGGCGTGGCGCGGAGAAGGTGCTGTCGGGCGGCTCGTTCGATCGCGAGGTCCAGCTCGCTGACCATGTCGCGGTCGGCCTTCGCCGTGACGCGGCCGGGTTCGGCCGACCGCAACGTGGCCACAGCCTGCTCGATGGCGGCGCGGCCCGTTCGCAACAGCGGCACCAGATCACTCATACCGCACTCCAGTGGGTCTGTAGGCAAGCCACCGTGTCGGACAGAGCGCCGAGGCAGCGCGTCAAGGCGTCCGCGAGGTCGGCACCGGTGTCGATGGTGAGCTTCGGGGCCTCGATCGGCTCGGCCGCGTCGCGCAAGCGGCGGTACAGCGCGAAGTCGCGGTTCGCGGCCGGGTGGCC
>VBJR01000092.1 GCA_005880175.1 Chloroflexota bacterium | reverse complement strand
GCGGGTGCGCGAACCCTGGCTGGCCGCCGAGGCCCTGGATTGGGAGGGGTGGCGCTCTACTACCTGCAAGCCCCGAGGCCCGGGACGTCGCCCGCCAGGCCCTCGCGCGCTAGCGGCTCCTCATCGATCGCGAGCCCGCGATCGAGTCGCTGATGCTGGAGCCACATCGCCTCCTGCCATCTCCAGCGGCGGGAGGTCGCTGACGCGCTCCAGACCTATCGCGCGGCCCTCTCGGCGCGGACGGCATCCTCACCTTGGCCAGACTGGCCAACATCTACCACGGCTTGGCGTCGGGCTGTCTCCGTCTCGGCGACGTCCGCGAGGCCCTCGACTACTTCAACCGCGCCGTCAGCTTCTCCCGCGCCGACTGCGACGTCCGTGGCAGCGTCAGCGTCACCCTGCCCCGCGTCGAGAACGACTACGGTCACGCCCTCCTGCGCGCCGGCCAGCTCGACCGGGCCGAGGAGATGATCCTGGCCGCCCTCGACCACTTCGAGCGCGCCGGCGTCACCGCAGGCAAGGACCATGCTGAGCATGGGCGACCTGCGCCGCCAGCCAGCGGCCGTCGTAGTGGAGGCCGCCCGGGCGGCCTCCACTACGACGACGGGGATCTCGTCATACACCACGTGGGTGGACGCCAACGACCGGCGGGGCGGGGGGCGAGGCGATCGAGCAGGCCGACCAGCTCGGCGAGGTGGTCGCGCAGGCCGGCGGCTACCAGCAGGCTGCCAGAGCGCCGTGCCGAAGCGCTCGACCGCTACCGGCGCGTACGTGACAGCCAGGCCGCGCGTCTGGGCGGCGCTGAACCTCACCCCGTCGCTTGCAGCCGTGCCCGGCGCAGACGCTCCACGTCTGATCGGGCGTAGCGGCCGAACCGGCCCGGCTCGACGCCAGCCCGGGCGGCGAGCCTGTCAAAGTCCTGCAAGCTCAGGCCCAGCTCCTCGGCCGCCTCCCACCGATCGCACGAAGCGGCCCGCCATGCCCGGCGTTGGTCTCCGACCCGGCGCAGCTCCTCAACCAGGGCCGCTGCCGGCAGTATCTTCCATCGCGTTTCGGGCGCGGCCACCTCGACCAGCGGCCACCTCGGATCGGCGAAGCCCGCCAGCAAACCGCGCCGGACCAACTCGCGCACGTCCGCCGGCGCCACGTCGGCCAGCCCCGCCCACTGACCGAGGACGATGGCCGCTACCTTCAGGTCCACTCGCACCATCGGCCCAACGGGGCCGGGTTGCCCCGACGCCAGCTCACCCCTCGCTACCCCCACAGGCGGCGGCTCCACCCGTTGCGGCGGAACCGCGCGGGCGAGACGCGAACGACGACGCCCTCGCCGCCGTGCTCACCGGCCCCGACCAACTCGCCCAGCTCCGCCAGCGCCTGGCGCACGTCCGCCATGGCTCCGTGCAGCTGATCTGTGCTGCGCTCCCGATCGGCCTCACTCAGCTCGTGGTCGCACAGCCGCTCCACGACGTTGGCCACCATTGAGGACGCCACCGTGAGGCCGATCGTCACTCGCCCCCGCGCTGTGCGCGCCGCCTCCACGCTCAGCGCGCTCACCGCCCGGCCGTCTCCTGCTCGATCATCAGCTCCAGCGCGACCTCCTCCCACGACCGATCCGTGGCCCGCAGGCGCTCGGCGAGCATCCTGGCGATGAGTTCGCGCACGTGCGCTGGCGATCCCGACGTGCGCCGGCTGATCGCCCCCTCCAGGCGCTCCAGCAACTGGTCGAGCTGCGGCACCCACCACACGCGGTCGTGCGCGATCACGACCGGGCGCGGTTCGCCGATCAGGGTGACGCGCACCGTTCCCGGTGCCGGCGGCACTGTATCCCGCCAGCCGTAGAAGTCGCCGCGCTCCAGCCGGAGCGCGTCCTGTCCCAGCCGCTCCGGCCACCGCCGGAGACGCGCCACACGGCACGCCTCGACGAATGCTGCGTTGAACCGGCCCAGCGTGTTCATGCGCCGTGTCCACCGACCAAGACGACGAGAACGACGACGGCCGTCGCGGCGGCCGCCAGCCTGGCCGCAGCCAGGCTCAGCGACGTCGGCGCCGGGTTCCATACTGGCCGCCGCCAACGCAGCGGCCCATCCCGTCGACCTGAGTCGATCACGAACCGGCCACCAGCGGTCCCTGGGTCTGGGGGCTTTCTGCCGGATCCCGCTCGTCCTGGCCCTTCCCGATCGGGGGCAGAGGCCCCATGCCTTCCAGGCTCGGGATCACCAGATCGGTGAGCCACTCCCTGTCCCGCAGCACCATGAATCGACTCCCCTGGCCGTGCTCCCGCGCCAGCCACCAGTAGACGCTCAGGGCCTCCCGCACGACATCGCTCATCGTCACGTGCGTCGCGGTGGCCAGCGCCGCCAGCAGCTCGTAGGCATGCGCCGAGTAGGTGACGGTCCTGACGATTCGCTCGCCCGGCCGTCGCTCCTTCTCTGCCACGTCGTCCGGGACGTACGGGCTGGCCATCAGCGCACCACCACGGGCATCTCTGCCGACTTCGAGTCGCCGAGCTGCCGCCCGTCCCGCACGCAAGGAGTGGGAGATGTGCCCGCCCCGGGACTCGAACCCGGACCCACCTCGGGAGCGCTTTTTAAGAGCGCCGCGTCTGCCAGTTCCGCCAGACGGGCATCAGCCTTCATGGTCAACCGGATCACTCGACGTTGTCCTCCGCCGCCGTCAGCGCGTCGAGCATCGGGTCCGCCGAGACGACGTCCTCGGTCGGGAGTTGGAGCACGCGCAGCACCGCCAACACCGTCCTCAGCCCGGTCGGCCGACCGCCCATCATCCGCGACAGCGTCGACCTGCTGACGCCCGCCTTCTTGGCCAGGGTCGTCTTGACGTCGTACGCGAGCGCGCCGGTCACGACCAGCCGCGTCATGACCTGGCGCACAACGCCCAGGTCGACTCGGTGCGGCCCGTCCGGGCAGTTCACCACGCCCCAGCGCGGTCCCACGCCCCGCCGGCGGGGGGCTACCTCCACGCCCATGGCGCGGCCATCCTTGATGGCCGTCGCCACGTCCCCCTCTTGTTCGTCCAGTCGCACCTCCGGGCCGATCACCCCCACACGCCCTCGGAGTCGACGCCCAGGATGGTCACCGTCCAGCGCCCGCCGGGCGCCTGCGTGCGAACCTCGTCGCCCACCTGGTGGCCGAGCAGCGCCCGGGCGAACGGAGTCTCCTCGGAGATGCAGCGCCGCATCGCGTCCGCCTCGTGCGAGGGGACGATGCGCCACCACTCCTCCAGCTCGCCGTCGCGCACCCGCACCAGCGAGCCCACGCGCACGACCCCGTCGCCACCGCTGCCCGCTGGCTCGGCCGGGACCGCCGGCGGCGTGCTGATGCCCGTCACCACGAACGCCGCCCTGACCTGCTCCCCTACCACCTCGACGACGTCGCCCACCTGGTGCCCGAGCAGCGCCGCCGCCAACGGCGAGCGTGGCGTGAGCCGGTACAGCCCGACGTCCCTCGGCGAGGCGACGATCGTCACCTCGTGCTCGCTCTCGACGTCGGCGCCGGCGAGCTGCGCCACGATCGCGCTGCGGCGCTCCTCCGGCGCCCGCGCGCTCCGGTAGCGCACGGTGGACCCGATCTCCACCACCTTGACCAGCGTGTCGACTGCCAGCTCAGTCAACTCTCTACCTCGCGCGGGGTAGACCCCCCGCTTCGGTGCCAACCGCAGCTACTACCTGCGGGGCCACCGGGCAGCGTCACGCGATCCACCTTGCAACGGCACTGCAACGACCCTGCAATCCCGAATGGACACCGGAGTACCATCTCCAGCAGGCCATGGCTGGCGATCCGGCAACCGATCCTGGACCACGCGGCCTACCTCTCGCGGAACTGCTCCAGGCGGAGAGGCAGGCGCAGGGTCTCACGTACGAGCGCCTGGCGGCCATGGTGCGCAGGGCGGCGGCGACCGACGCCGGCTACTCGCGAGCACACGATTCCCTCGTCTGCAAATGGTGTCTCGGAGAGGTGACCCCCGGCCTGAACCACTGCCGATGGTTGGCGCTGGCACTCGGCTTGCCCATCGAGCGCGTCATGGCGGCCGCCGAGGCCCAGCGCCGGCGCGCCGCCTGGCTGGCCGCCGATGCCGGTCTCCTCACCTACCACGGCGCCGCGCTCGGTGCGTTCGAGAACGCCTTGCTCCTCGGCAAGACCGACCTGGAGCGGCCATCCCTGGTCGCCTCCGTCGCGTTCTCGGTCGATGCGTTGATCGCCGCGAGTCGCGACTGGCTGATCGACCACATGGACCGTCGACTCACGCCGCACGGCCGCACGCGCGCCGACGGAGCCGCCCCCATCCGCGACACGTTCCGAGCCTTCCAGGAACTCGACACCCGGCACGGCGGCGGGCATTCGCGGCTGGCGCTCGTGCAGTACATCAGCACGTACGCCCTGCCGCTGCTGAAGGACCACGGGGCCGACGCCAGTCTCTACAGCGCGTCCGCCGAGCTGCTCTACCTGGCTGGCCTGACGGCATTCGACAGCGGTGCCCTCGGCCTGGCGGAGCGCTACTTCATCCACGCCCTGCGCCTGGCCGAGGAGGCCGGCACCAGGGCCTTCACCGGCAACGTCCTCGCCGCGATGAGTCATCTGGTCATCGCAGGCGGTCGGGGCGCCGAAGCCATCCAGCTCGCCCGTGCCGGTCTGGTCAGCGCCAAGGCCGCGGACGTCCCTGGCGTGCTGATGCGTCTCCATCTCATGGAGGCCCGCGGTCACGCCCTGCGCGGCAACACGTCCGGCAGCCGGGCCGCTCTGTACGATGCCCAGGTCGCATGGGACACGAGCGATCCGTCCGCCGGCCCGGCCTGGGCACGCTTCCTCGACACCGCCTACCTGGACGGTGAGATGAGCCAGTGCTACCGCGATCTCGGCGACTGGCCGGCCGCCGAGCGGTCGGCCCGCGAGTCTGCCAAGAGCGGCGCCAGCGATGGGCGTGGCCGCCGCCGCATCCTCAGCCAGGTCGCTCAGGCCGTTGCCCGTCTTCATCAGCGCGACGTGGAGGAAGCGTGCCACGTTGGCGGCCAGGCCCTCGATCTCCTGGCCGATGGGGTGAACTCGTGGCGCGCCAGGCGGGAGATCGCAGCCCTCCGCGATGACCTGCGGCCGTACCGGCGCGAGCTGGTCGTCCGCGTGTTCAACGATCGCGTTCGAGAGGTTCTTGGAGCAAGCCTTTGACTACCACCCGTGCGCCCCACCGCCTGATCCTGTGGGACGTCGACCACACTCTCATCACGGCCTGGGAGTTCCACAAGAAGCTGTACCGCGACGCCTTCACGGAAATGACCGGCAACGCGCCGCTCCGCTTGGTGGACATGTCCGGCCGCCCTGATCGGGCCAGCACGGCCGAGATGCTGGAGGTGAACGGCCTCGAACCCACCGAGGAGCACATGGACCGCTTCAGCACGTACCTGGTCTGGGCCATGGACCAGAACCGTGACCACCTGCGCCAGGCTGGTCGTCAGGCTCCCGGCGCGGCCGAGGTACTTCGCGTCCTGGCCCGCCGGCCAGGCATCGCGCAGACCGTCGTCACCGGGAACGTGCGCTACCTGGCCGAGGCCAAGCTGACCACGCTCGGGCTCGGCGAATACCTCGACTTCAGCATCGGCGGCTACGGGTGGGATGCCAGCGAACGGTGGCAGCTCGTGAAGGTCGCCAAGGATCGAGCCAGGGAGAAGTACGGCGTGGAGTTCACCGAGGCCAACACGGTGGTCATCGGTGACACGCCGAAGGACGTCGACGCCGCGCTCCGCGGAGGCGCGACGATCATCGCCGTGGCCACGGGCTTGACCGATGCCGTTGGCCTGGCCGCGGCCGGTGCCCATCTCGTTCTTCCCAACCTGGAGGACCTGGACCGCGTCGTGAACGCCATCGAGGACGTGCCCGGCGCCGTCGGCAGCCCCGGGTAGATACCCGCTCGTCGTCGTGTACCATCCCGCCGGGTCCGGGGCCCTGCTACCGCCTCGGGCCTGTCAGCGGGGGTGCGACAACAGCCTCGTCCTTGACGCCTGGCAATGCGCGTTATGGTACTCATCCAGAGTACGATTGGAGACCGTGGACGAACCCGGGCGCGCGGTACAAGAGGTCGATCCAGACCACGTCTTGGCAGCGGGCGCCGATGGGCTGGACTTTGTAGATCAGCAGCTCGTCGTGCGTGGTCGGCCCGGTCAGGTCGGCCTGGAAGACCAAGTAGTAGTCGAAGCCCACCACGTCGCCCCTCTTGGTCGAGCGCTTCCTGGCCGGCCGCTCGCCCAACACCCGCCAGGCGTACGCCGACGACCTGGCTGACTTCGCGGCCTGGCTGGGCCGGGCGCCGGCGGCCGCCGTCGCCCAGCTCCTCGGCGCCGGCGCCGGCGTCGCCAACGCCCTCGCCTTCGACTACCTCAACCACCTGCGCGATCTGGGCCGCTCCCGGGCCACCACCTGGCCGCCCTCCGCTCGCTGGTCAAGCTGGCCCGGCTGCTCGGCCTGGTCACGTGGTCGATCGAGGTACGGGGCGAGAAGCTGAAGCGCTACCGCGACACCTGCGGCCCCGGCCAGGACGGCGTTCGCCGCCTGCTCGCCGTCCTGGAGCGGCGGAAGGGGGAACGGGCGATCAGGGACCGGGCCATCGTCCGCCTGCTGTTCGACCTGGCCCTGCGCCGCGGCGAGCTGGTCGGCCTCGACCTGGAGCACCTGGACCTGGCTGCCGGCACATTCGCCGTGCTGGGCAAGGGCGACGGCGAACGCGAGCTGCTCACCCTGCCCCACGAGACGACGTCCGCGCTCCGGGCCTGGATCGAGGTCCGCGGCCCCGAGCCCGGGCCGCTGTTCGTGAACGTCGATTGGGCAGGGAAGGGGAGGCGGCTCACCGCCACGTCCGTGTATCGGATGGTGCGACAGATCGGCGAGGGGGCCGGGGTGCGGGTACGGCCCCACGGGCTCCGGCGCGGAGCGATCACAGCGGTGCTCGACCTGAGCGGCGGAGACGTTCGCGCCGCCCAACGCTTCAGCCGCCACCTCGACCTCCGCACCCTCACCCTCTACGATGACAACCGACAGGACTTGGGCGGCCGCACGGCCCGTATGGTTGCGGCGGCACTTTGAGAGAGCCCCGCTTCTGCCCACAAAGTGCGACGAGCCGCCCGACCATCGGAGGCCGGGCAGCCCGCGTGTAGCTGTCTATGTCGCCGTTGCGGCGCCCCAGTTTTGGCCCGGCAAGTTGGTCGGCAAATTGCTAGGCGCGGCCAAGCCAGCACATTTGCTACTGACCATCGCGCGCGTACCCGATAGTCTTTTTCCGAATAGGTGCCGCTGGCCGGGGGTCTGGGCAGCCCGCGTGTAGCTACCTGGGTCGAGCGCCATTTCAACCTCCTCGCCGCGGCAGAAGAGGAGGTTGCCGCATGGGCGACATCGAGTTGCGGTTTAAGGCGGGGCCAGCGGAACTGCTGCTGAAGATCCGCCACGGTGCCCTGGCGTTGCTGGCCGTGGTCGTCCTTGGCCTTCCACCCCCCGCCGCCGTCCAAGCATCTGGTGGGCCCGCTCCCCATGCCGGCGCCGGCCCAGCCCGGGAGGGTGGACATGGCTGAGTCGGTCTCCGCCACTCCAGCCCGTCGGCCGCCGTGGCCGCCCAACACTCGGTTGAAGCGGGAGCGCCTTCAACGTGGCTGGACTCAAGATGACGTCGCACAGGCTGTCGCGGATGCCGCTGGTGCCAGTGACATGGGGACACCGGCGGTGGACGCGAACATGGTCAGCCGCTGGGAACAGGGCTGGAACCGCCCAGGGCCCTACTACGCTCGCTTGCTGTGCATGGCGTTCGAGTTGCGGCCAAAGCATCTCGGCTTGCCTGAACGCCCCACGATCGACGGCTACTCTCGTAGGACGTTTCGTCGCATGACGCTGCGGGTTCCCCCCACGATTCATCGTCGCGTGCTCCAGGCCGCCCAGGTCGCGGGCCTCTCCCTCCAGGACTGGTGGATGCGAGCCGCCGAGGCGAGACTCGCCGTAGGTGAGGATGATGCCGGTACCCGAGCCAACGGCTCCCGATCCTCGTAGCCGGGCACCCTACGAGGTTGCGGAGTCGCTGTACGTCGAGATGGCACCGCAAATGCTCCGGCTAGCCACAAGGGCGCTTCCTCCCGGAAGCGGCCTAGAGGATGCCGAAGACCTGGTCCAGGGTGTCTTCGTCGAGTTCCTGCGCATGCAGGCGGCAAACCCGCAGCTCGTTGTTGGGCACGGATGGTTCATGCGGCGTCTTAGGTCGCGACTGGTCGACTACTATCGGCGCCGTCAACGGGAGCAAGCGCAGCAGACCTCGCTCGCGGCTGCCTACGTGTCGCCGGCAGCCGACGACCATTTCGAGCGGGTTGTAGAACTCAGTAACGTCTTCGACGCGATCTCCGACTCCACGGACCGAGCCACACTGGGCCTACGGCTGCTCGGCTTGTCCGAGTCCGAAATTGCCACGCGTCTCAACCTTCCTGGTCGATGGTCGGCACGGCGCCGCATGGACAGAGTTCGTCGTCAGCTCCGGTCGATAAGGCCGCGGGTGACCACCCACCTGCCTGCCTCGACTCCGCATCACATGGCCAAGGCGACGAAGTCTGATTGAACGTTTATCGTCATCATCACGCTCGTACTAGACCCCCTTTCGGTCCCTTCCTGCGTCATGGCCCCAACACCGGACCTGACAGCACCGATGGGGGAATTGCCGCGCGGCCT
>VBJR01000382.1:19613-26597 GCA_005880175.1 Chloroflexota bacterium | reverse complement strand
CTTCCCCACAACCCATCCTGACATCCGGCCTGACCCCGATCAAGCAGATCCTGAATGACCTCCAGGAGCGAATCAATGTTCGCCCTTGACAAGCACATCGTCCTTAGGGAATCAGCCGACCCGGACGTCGCGCGCCTCGGCATCCGCCGCGGCGAACGCGAGCAGCCGGTCGCCCTCCCCAGCCACGGCGGCCCGGTCGCCCGCCGCGAGCGGGGTGAACGTCTCGACCGCCAGCGTCGCTCGGCCGCCTTCCCGGGCGATCCGCCACGTCCCGCGCCAGGAGCCGTCCACCAGGAGGGTGCCCATGACGCCGCCGTTGCCCGGCGGCAGCGGCGGCCGCCGGCCGTCCTCGATGACGCGGCTCCGGTCGGCGTGGGACAGGAGCAGGTTGTCGTACTCGGGCAGGAAGCGGGGCGGGGCCGGCGTGTCCGGGTGGGGCCGGGGCGCGTCGGGCACGTCGAACAGCTCGCGGCCCTGCTCGTCCCGGAACGTGCGCAGGCGCGGCCGCAGCTCGTCCACGACCTCGCGCAGGGCGGTCAGGCCGGACCACGTCCGCACGTCCGCGACCGTCGCCGGCCCGAACGCGGCCAGGTAGCGGACCACCAGCTCGGCCGGCGAGCGCTCGGCCTCCAGCGGGCGGCCCAGCCACGCCTCCGTCGTCGTCACGGCGGCCGGCCCGGTCCGGCCCCAGACGCCCCGGGGCGGCACCTGGACGCACGGCACGAGGTAGCTGACCGCGTACGCGAGCGAGATCGGGTCGCGATCCGGCCAGCGCTCGCCGAGCAGGCGGCTGAGCTCGGCCCGGTCGCGCGGCCGCTCCTCCAGCAGCGCCCGGCCGGCCGCGAGCAGCGCGTCCCGGTCGAGCCCGGCCACGTTCCGGTTGAACGGGGACGCGGTGAACAGGCGGTCGGCCATCGACCGGAACAGCGGCCGCAGGGCCAGGCAGTCGCGGGCCGTGGCCAGGTGGACGGTCCCCCGCATCAGCCACGTGCGGACCGCCTCGCGGTCGATCAGGGCCGCGGCCAGCTCCTCGGGCCGGAACCCCTCGAGCCGCGTCCACAGGCCGACGTACGGCGCGTTGGGCGCCTGCGCCTGCATGCCGACCAGGTGCTCGACCGCCGCCAGCGCGGGCAGGGCGTGGCGCTCGAGCAGGAGCTGCCGCGCCAGCGTGGCCCGGCTCAGGGCCCGCCGGCCGAGCACCTCGGTCACGGCCGCGGCAGCCCCAGCACCTCGGCCGCCCACGGCAGCACGATCTCCAGCTGCGCCCGCTGGAAGCCGCGGACCCGCGGCGCGCCCCGCGGCGGCGGCAGGCCCGCCCGCGCCGCGAAGAAGCCGGCGAGCCACGCCAGCACGCCCGGGTCGGGGTCGGGGTCCAGCTCGCGGACCGGCGGCCCGCCCTCCATCTGGATCGTCTGGAGCATCAGCAGGCGGTCCCAGCGCGGGTCGCCGGCCCGGGCGTGGTTCCAGTCCACGAGCAGCGGGCGGCCGGCGCGGAAGCACACGTTGTCGCTCCGCACGTCGAAGTGGATCAGGCGGTCGCCGGCGGTCGGGGCCGCGGCCTGCGCGTCGAGCAGCGCCGGGAGGGCGCGGTCCAGCCACCGGGCCGAGGTCACGCCGGTCGTGAGGAGCGGCGCCGGGTCCGCGGCCACCAGCTCCCACGCGCCCGTCTCGCGGACGCAGTCGGCCAGTCGCGGCAGCCCGGCGGGCGCCCGCGTCGCCGCCAGCTCCGCGAACAGCCGCTCCAGGCCGGCCAGCAGCGCAGGCGTCCACGGCGGCGGCCACGTCGCGCCGCTCAGGTCCTCGACGACCAGCAGCGGGACCGCCGGGTCGGCGGCCACCAGGCGGGGCAGGAACGGCCCCGACAGCAGCGGGTAGACCGCGCATTCGGCGCGGACCGCCGCCGCCGTCTCCGGGAGGTCGCCGAGCTTCGCGAACACGGTCTGGCCGCCGGCCAGCTCGGCGATCCCGCGGACCGAGGCCGACCAGCCGCCGCCGGTCACCGGCCGCCAGCCCACGACCGGCTCGCCGACCAGGCGCTCGACGTGCTCCCGGATGCTCACCCCCGGCGCAGCAGCTCGTCGAGGGAGCGCCGGGTGGTGTCGAGGTGGTCCTGCATGGCGGCCTCGGCGCGGTCGGCGTCGCCATCCCGGATCGCGTCCAGGATGGCCTGGTGCTCGGCGGCCGAGTCCTGCATGTTGCGGACGCGCATGATCAGGTCGAGCGGCGTGAAGAACTCGGACCGCAGCCACTCGACCGTCCGGTACAGGTAGGGGTTGGCCGGGACCGCGGCGATGGTGAGGTGGAAGATGGAGTCCTGGCGCCGGAACTCGCCGACGGCGGCCTGCCGGGCCGCCTCGGCCTCCTCGCCGCCGTCATCGTCGTTGTCGGGCCGGTCCTCGAGGCGCCGCCACGCGGCGTCCATCGCCCCGATGGTCTCCTCCAGCGCTTCCAGGTGCGCAGGGCCGCGTACCCCGGCCGCCAGCCGCGCCGCCAGCGACTCGTTGGCCAGCCGGCAGTCGATGATGTGCCGGAACCGCGCCCGCTCCCGGAGCACCTCGGCGCGAGCCTCCACGTCGGGCCGGCTCCGTGGCGCCCGGACCTGGGCCCCGCCGGCGTTGCTGCGGCGGGTCTCGATCAGCTGCTCGCCCTGGAGGACCCGCAGGGCCTCGCGCACGGTGATCCGGGACACGCCCATGCCCTCGGCGAGCTGGCGCTCGGAGGGCAGCAGGTCGCCGGGCCGATACAGGCCGAGCGCGATCTTCCGGCGCAGGCTCTCCGCCACCACCTGCCACGCCGGCGAGGTGTTGAGGCGGTCGAACCGGGCCAGGTCCACGCCGTCGTCGGCAGGCCCGGTGGTCCGCTGGCTCACCGGGCTCATACGATACCGGCGGCGTCAGGCGTCCTCGACAGCTTCCTCGCGCTCGGCCGGCGCCGGCTCCGCCAGCAGATGCAGCGCGTAGCAGCGGCGGCCCAGGTCCACGAGCTGGACCGGCGAGCCGAGCCGCTCCAGCCAGGCCCGCATGCGGCGGGCGGCCTTGGCCTCCGTGTCCTGCAGGACCACCTCCTGGCCGAGGGCCGCGCCGAGCACGAGCGACACGCCGACCGAGTGCAGGAACACCTCGCCCGTCGGCTCGTGGACAGTCAGGCCGCGGCGCACGTGCAGGTCGCCGAAGCGGACGCCCATCATCCGGCGGATGCGGTCGATCAGCGCCTCCGCGCCGTCGTGCTTGGAGACGAACATGACGAACGGGTGGAGGCTCTCGATCCGCTTCCGCTCCAGGATCTCGTCGGCGATGACCGAGTAGACCAGGACGAAGCAGCCGCCGTGGTGCTCGTACAGGTTCGCCAGGACGTCCTCGACGCCGGCCACCGAGTCGGGCGCCATCGACATGTCCAGGTCGAGGACCGCCAGCACCGGGTGGTTGTACTTCAGCCGCCGCAGCGCCCGGTCCGGCGAGTTCGTCGGGATGGGCTCGAGCTGGACCTCGCGCATCGCGGCCGCCACGCGCTCCAGCTGCTCGGGGTCGTCCTCCAGGATCAGCGCCTGGGCCGGGGCCCTCACGTGCAGGAGGATAGCGCCGCTACGCGAGACGGAGGAGGTCGCCCGTCCAGAGCAGGCGCAGCGGCAGGCCGCTGGCGCCGATCTCGCCCTCCAGCGCGGCGGCCTTGTCGGGCGGCAGCACCAGGCCCGCCGGCGCCGCCAGCAGGCCTTCGACGTTGACCACGTCCAGCACGATGCGGCCGTCGGGCGCCCGCACGCCGCGATTGCGCAGGAGCCGGACGCCGTTGACGCCGGCCTCCCCGAACGCGCGCAGCTGGTCCAGGGCCGCCACCAGCTCCGTCCAGTCGCGGTGCAGCATCGGCCGGCCGGGCAGGCCGGGCGGCGGCTCGCCGACCCAGTGGACGGGGATCGGGTGGGCGGCCATCAGGTCGACGATCCCGGCCGGCAGCGTGGACGTCGCGCCCACGACCAGCCACGGCCACGGCCGGCAGCCCTGCCACACCCGGACCAGCTCGTCCGGGGCCGCCCCGCGCACGTAGGCCATGCCCGGATCGACGCGCTGCCGGAGCGCGGCCCACAGGTATGGATGCTCTTCGATGACCAGGATGGTGCGGCCGATGCTCTCGCGGCCGGCCCGCGTCTCGATTGTCGTTGCTACCCCCTGCCGCCGAGTCTGACCGAGCCCGCGGGCCGCGGGCAAGTACGTTCGCGGCTTTGTCCCCCGCCGGTCCGCGTGGCGCCCGGACGGCGTCGCCTACGTCGGGCTGGGGCTGGGAGCGGGCGGCGGCGTGGCCGTCGTCACGATCGAGACGATCTCGACGGTGAAGACCAGCGTGGCGTTCGCCGGGATGGTGGGCGGCTGGCCCTGGGCGCCGTACGCGAGGCCTGGCGGCAGGATCATCTTGCGTTTGCCGCCGACGTGCATGCCCGGGACCGCCTCGTTCCAGCCGGGGATGACCGGCGTGCAGTTGCCGACCGTGGACTGGGTGTCGACCAGGATCGCGCACAGCGGGTCGCGGCCGGCCTGGCGGCTGGTGTCGAACATCGTGCCGTCGCTCAGCCAGCCGGTGTACTGGACCGTGACGGTCGAGAGGGGCGGGACGATCGGGCCGGTGCCGACGGTGAGGTCGACGATCTGGAGGCCGTCCGGGAACTTGACCGGGGTCTTGTTGTCGCCGGCGTGGAAGTCGTCGCCGCCGGCTTCGGGGGTCGGGGTGTTGGCCGACACGCCTGCCCCCGGCGACGGGCGCGGGGTGGGGTCGGGGTACCCGCAGCTGCCGACGACGAGCGCCGCGAGCGCGACTGCCGCCATCGGGATGAGGGCTCTGGAAAGCATGGTCGGTCCACTAGGCTACCGCGCCGGCTCCCTTGCGCGCGTCGCGAGGACCGCCGCGAGGACGCACGACGCGACCGCGCAGGCGGAGATGCCCACGAACGTGCCGTAGCGGGCGGCGAGCAGGCCGCCGCCCAGTGGCCCGAGGGCGAAGCCGACGGCGTTCGCGCTCGCGACCACGCCGAAGACGCGCGCCTGCACCGCGGCGGGGGTCTCCAGCCCGATCATCGTCGAGATGACGGGGCCGACGGTGCCGTAGAAGGCGCCGACCAGCGCGGCCCCGGCGACGATGAGCACGGCGCCGGGGCTCCAGGCCACGAGCAGCTGGCCGCCGGCCAGGAGCAGGGCGGCGATGACGCTCAGGACGCGGTAGCCGATGCGGCGCGCGAACGAGGCGTACAGGACCGACGCGAGGGCGCTGCACAGCCCGGCGGCGGCGAAGGCGAGCCCGGTCACGGCCTCGATGCCGCTGGAGAGGTGCTCCAGCAGCCGGAGCACGACGAGGGGCTGGTAGCCGTTGTACGTGAGCTGGATCAGCGCCTGGCACACGAGGAGGGCGGCGAGCGTGCCGACCGCGCCCGGGGCGATGCGGCGCAGGAGCGGGATCACGGGGCCGCGCTCCTCCTCGGTGCGGCGGACCGGCGCCTCGCGGACGAGGATCAGGACCGGCAGGGTGGCGATGGCCAGGAGGACGCCGCCGCCCCAGAAGATCGCGCGGATCCCGAAGACGGCCGACGCCAGCCCGCCGACGAGCGGGCCGAGCGCGCTGCCGACGGCCACCGCGGAGCTGAGGACGCCGAGCGCCCAGCCGACGCGATGGCGGGGGGTGCCGCTGGCGACCAGGGCGGTGGCGGCGGGCACGGTGCCGGAGGTGGCGCCCTGGATGAGGCGGAGCAGGACGAGGTCGAGGGGACCGCGAGCGAAGCCCATCAGGCCGACGGTCAGGCCGGCGCCGACCATGGCCCGCAGCAGCATCGCGCGGCGTCCGTAGCGGTCGGCGAGGACGCCCCAGAGGGGGCTCATGATGGCGAGGGCGGCGCCGGACGCGCCGCCGGCGACGCCGGTCCAGACGGCGAGCTGGCCGACGTCGTGGACGCCGAGGTCGCGCAGGTAGACGGGGAGGAAGGGGAAGGCGAAGGAGAAGCCGAAGATCGCGGTGAACTGCGCGAACCAGAGCGCGGCGAGGTTCCGCCGCCAGTCGACCCCGGACGTCAAGACGCCAGGGGCGGCCGTGAGGAGCTCGAGAGGACCGGCGCGGGGGCGGCGAGGACGGGTGCGGAGGCGCGGGGGAAGACGGGACAGGGACAGCCGGCCGGCCGCGAGCGAGCTCGGGTGGCGGGGGGCATCACAGACTAAAATAAGCAACCGGCTGGCTCGGCCGGTCTCGGTGCCCCGAGACGGCGGAGCCCGACGTCCGGGCGGCTAGCTCAGCCGGGAGAGCGCCAGCTTGACATGCTGGAGGTCGGGGGTTCGAAACCCTCGCCGCCCACCAACTCGGACTGCCCCGTCTGCACAGCGACTGCATGCGGACTTTCTGGGCTTTTTGCGCCGTGCAGTCGCTGCACGGCAGCGAGGCCGGACACGATGTCGCTGCGCGCGCGATAGCAGCCGTCAGGTGGCCCGTCAACCGGGACTTCCCCGTATGGCGCCGACGCCGCCCGGTACGGGAAAGCACGTATTGACGGCTGGTTAGCCGGGCTCTACGCTGGCGTCGCTTCGGGCTGGCCGTCTAGGCCAGCGGCACGGGGGATCAGGGGAGAGGGTCGATGTCCAGGCACGGGGGTGTGTTGCTGCGTGCGCGCTGGTCGCGCCGGCTTGTCCTGGCGGCGCTGGGCGCCGCGACGTTGGTGGTCGGGCAGGCGGCCTCGGGCGTCTCGGCCGGAGTCACGCCGTCGGTGACGGCGGCCGCCGCGTCGGGCTCGACCGGCCATCCGAACCGGTTCAATCCCGCTCCGGCGGGCAAGCCGGTGAACCACCTGCCGGCGCCGCCGGCGACGCCGAAGTCCCCGACGTCCCTGGGCCCGCCGCGCATCCCGCCGGTGCCGATGCGGCCGGCGCTGGTGGCGCTGGACCCGGCGTCCGGTGGGCACTTCGTGGGCAGCGACGGGGTCCTGGAGCTGACGGCGCCGGCGGGGGCGGTGACGGCGGC
>VBJR01000382.1:0-19596 GCA_005880175.1 Chloroflexota bacterium | reverse complement strand
TTCGGGACCTGGCTGGTGCAGGTGGTGGACGCGGCCGGCCGTCCGGCCGCGCGGGGCCTGCGCCAGCCGCTCGACGTGCGGCTGCACGCGGCGGCGTGGGCGGGGGCGTTGGACCTGGCCCACGTGCGGGTGGCGGTGAACCCGGCGCTGCCGTCGTGGGTGGACCTGGACCCGGGCTCGGCGCCGCCGGTGACGCCGGCGAGCGGTGCCCGGCAGGCGACGCCGGCGGGGGGCGGTTCGGCGCCGAGGCCGGCGCTGGGCGCGCTGAGCCATGGGAAGGCGACCCTGGACCCGTCGAGCATGGCGCTGAGTGCGGTGGTGCCGGCGTCGAGCTCGAGCACGGCGATGAGCTTCGACACGGACGCGCCGGTGGCGACGTTCGGTCGCCCGGACCCGTTCGAGACGGACCTGAGCGCGGGAGCGCTGTCGTCGGGCATCGAGCTGGACCTGCCGGCTGGTCCGGGCGGTCTGACGCCGCCCCTGCAGCTGGCCTACAGCTCGTCGTCGGTCAACGACCAGCACAACGCGCAGGCGGCGGCGCCGTGGGTGGGCTCGGGCTGGAACCTGGGGTTGGGCTCGGTGAGCTGGGCCGAGCACAACACGCAGAGCGTCTGTCTGGACGCCACCTGCCAGCAGAACCCGCCACCAGCGCAGTGGGAGGACAGCTGGCAGCTGTCGGACCCGTTCGGGACGGCGGCGGACCTGGTGCCGCCGAACATCAACGTGGCGACGTTCAACGAGGACTCGACGCACCCGATCACGCCGAGCCCGATCACCTGGCACACGGCGCCGGAGACGCGGGCCAAGGTGGTCTCGATCCAGAGCCCGGTCAACGCGGGCCCCTGTTTCCGGGTGTTCCTGGCCAGCGGGATCATGGAGGAGTTCGGCTGCACGGGGGACTCGCTGCAGTGGTATCCGGGCGGGGCCAACGGGGCCACGCTGTACCTGGCCAACTGGCTGCTGGACCTGATCACGGACCCCCAGGGCAACCAGGTCCACGTGACCTACCAGCGGGACCTGGCGACGACACCTGGCGGCTTCACCTACCCCCGGGACATCGTGCCGGCGACGGTGGAGTGGGACTCGCCCGGCTGCCGGGACGCGCAGACGGGCTGCACGAGCTCGTGGGCGCCGCTGATGCGGGTGGCGTTGGCGGCCTCGCACGCGGTGACGCACGTGTCGGGGGCGAGCTGCGGACCCAACGGCAGCCTGCGCTGCGACGACCCGGTGGACCTGTCTGGCCGGCAGCCGGCGGGGCTGCCGGCGCCGCTGGTCCAGAGCACGTTCGTGCTGAACGACGCGGCGGTGCAGGTGAGGACGAGCGGGGGTGCGGGCTGGAACACGCTGCGCGACTACCGGTTCTCGTACTCGCAGGCGGGGCCCTCGCAGACCGCGGACCCGGTGAGCGGGGCGCAGGAGTCGGTCGCGGGCCAGCTGCTGCTGACGCGGCTGCAGGAGATCGGCGCCGACGGTGTGGCGGCGCAGCCGGCGCGGACGTTCGGCTACCAGTACGTGCCGGAGTGGTACGAGGACAGCCTGGGGGCGCCGCAGCCGGCCGGCAACTGCGGGCCGTCGTGGAACAACGGCCAGGGCAGCCACCCCAACCCGACGTGCCTGCTCTGGAGCCAGACCTTCGCGGGTACTGGCGTCTACTTGGTGAGCGCCGACAACGGTCAGGGCCTCAGCGAGAGCTTCACGTGGGCGCTGGCGCGCAACAACGACCACGGCGTGGTCAGCGGCAGCGCCGCCGATCCCATGGCCTGCGACAACACCAGCGTGCAGAGCACGTACCCGTGCAACATGCCGGACGACGAGAGCTGGAGCCGGGTGGTGCTGACCCAGCGTCAGGACAGCGTGGCACGGGTGACCCAGGCCGGCCAGGGCGGAAGCCAGACGCCGACGACGGTGACGAGCACCTGGAACTACTCGTACCAGGTGCGGACGCCACTGCCGGCGCCGTGCGGGAACTGCGTGGCCAGCTTCTACTGGGGCAACGAGAACGACTTCGACCTGCTCGACTTCTACAACAACCGGTTCATGGGCTTCGCGCAGACCAACGTGGGCCTCAACATGGGGCTGCCAGGGGGCAGTGTCGAGGTCCACAAGTTCCACACGACCGAGGGCTTCGGGCTCTACGACCCGAGCCAGGTGACCTGCAACCCGATCGACAACAATCACACCTGCATCCCCCAGCGCGACCCCTGGTCGGACCTGAGCAACGCGGCCCATGGCCACGAGTACGAGCTGGACAGGTACGACAGCAACGGGAGCACGCTGCCGGCAACCTGGTGGCGGAGCTGGACCACAGCAACCCGGTGATGGTGTGCGAGGTGCACCCGACCCAGGTCCTGCACGACACCTACGACGGGACGAGCGGAACCCCGCTGCGTTCGGTGGTGACGTACACGTACGACGACCTGGGCCGGGTGGCCAGCCAGACCACGCAGCAGGGGGGCACGCTCGCCGGCGACGCCTCGGGCCACGGCAACCTGAGCATCTACGGCGGCGGGGTGACCCAGCAGGCGGCGGGGCTGGTGAGCGGGGACACGGACCTGGCGACCGCCTTCGACGGCTCGACCTCATACCTCTCGATGCCAGGGGCGCCGTTCGGCGCCTACCCGACCACGGGTTCGACGACCTCGTACGCGCTGACGTTCGAGGCGTGGTTCCAGACCACCGTGCCGGGCGTGATCCTGGGCCAGACCGACGGCGGACTGCCACCGGCCGGTGTCGGCGGCAACGTGCCGGCGGTGTACGTGGACAACACCGGGGCGCTGCGAGAGAGCCTGTTCTGGCACGGCGCGGCGCAGTCGGCGAACGTGGCGCCGGGTCCCTACGACGACGGCCATCCGCACCAGGTGGTGGTGACGTACAGCGGCGGGACCGAGAGCCTGTACGTGGACGGCGCGCTGAAGGGCAGCAAGACGGGTCAGAGCGAGACGGGGTACGCGAGCAGCTACTCGTACCTGCTCGGAGCCGGCTACTCGAACGGTCAGTGGCCGAACGTGGGCACGGGCTGGATGTACTTCAAGGGCACGCTGGACGAGGCGTCGGTGTACGGGACGGCGCTATCGGCGGCGCGAGTGCAGGCGCACTTCCTGGCGGCTGCCGGCTCCGGCTACAAGGCGGCCGTCCTGGCCGACTCGCCCGCCGCCTACTACCGGTTGGACGACGGGACGGGCAGCCCCAACCTGATGGTGAACCGTCCGAGGTACGTCTGGAACGACACGGTCACCCCCAACCTCAGCGCCGGCTCGGCGAACGGCCACTACCTGATCAACTTCCAGGCGTCCAACTACGTCGAGGACAGCGCCGGCAGCCGCCACCAGTGCAGCTTCACCAGCTACGACGGGCAGCCGGTCACGAGCGGCCTCTCGGCAAACCTGACCGTCGGCGAGGCGACCGCGACCGACCGCTACACCGACTGCGGCGGCTTCACCGGCCAGCTCCGGACGACCAGCGCGTACGACGTGTTCGGGAACCTGACCGGGAGCGCCGACCCGGACGCCAACGCGGGTGTCGGCGGGCACACGGACGTGCTGCCGACGCGGACGGCGAACGCGCTGAACCAGGCTTCGACCACGGCCTACGGCGGACCGGGCCAGACCAGCGTGGTGGACAGCAGCGGCAGTCGCCGGGACGGGTCGTGGAGTGGGGGCCTGACGTTCGGGGCCGCCGGCGCGCTGGGCAGCGACAGCGCGGCGAGCTTCGACGGCTCGAGCGGCTACGTGACCGCGCCCGCCCAGAGCATCAGCGGCGCGATCTCGGTCGAGGCCTGGATCGACACGGCCAACCCGGGCCAGAACGGCATCATCGCCGGCGCGAACCCGGTCAACGCCAGCTGGGAGCTGATGCTGGAGACCGGCAGCCTGGTCTGGCGCTCCTGCGCCGGCGCCGGCAGCTGCACCGATCTCCGGGTGTCGCCGCCCTCGGCGGGCCAGTGGCACCACGTGGTGGTGACGCAGAGCGGGACCACGGCCACGCTGTACGTGGACGGCGTCCAGACAGGACAGTCGAGCTCGATGGCGGCGTTCGCGAGCGGAGCCACCGATGTCGAGATCGGCCGCTACGCGACCGGCTACTACTACCTCGGGTCGATGGACGAGGTCGCGATCTACGCGAGCGCGCTGCCGGCAGCGCGGGTCCTGGCGCACTTCGGAGCGGGTGCCAACTACCGGCCGGCGGTGATGGCGGACAGCCCCCGTGCCTACTACCGGCTGGACGACACGGGCGGGGGCACGTTCGGTGGCTTCGGCCTGTGGCCGATCTCCAAGACCGACGCCAATGGCCAGACCACCGCCACCTCGTACGACGGCCTGGGCCGCGTCACCTCGGAGACCGAGCCAGGCGAGAGCGCGGGTCTGGCCACGCTCGGCACCAGCTACACGGTCTGGTGCGCGGCCACCGGCGCCCAGACGCCGTGCGTGGAGGTGGACAAGACCCAGCGGCTGAACGCGACCACGACGGTGACCTCGCGAGGGTTTTACGACGGCCTCGGCCGGCTGGTGGAGACGCGGACGCCGGCGCCGGGCGGCCAAGACGTGGTCCGCTACACGCTCTACAACCCAAGCCCGAGCGCGGGCCAGCCGAACCTGTTCCAGAGCCTGCCCTACCTGGTCAGCGCCTACACGGGACCTCCTGGCAGCGCCGCCTACTCGATACCTGACAGCTCGGTGGCGGGGACCTCCACCACCTACGACGGTCTTGGCCGGGTCCTGACCACCACGGACGCCCTCCCCATCTCCAACACGACCACCAGGAAGTACTCGGTGGTCTGCGGTGCGCCGGCCACCGGCGACGCCACCTGCTACGAGCAGACGCTGAGCATCGATCCGAACGGCCATCAGGTGGGCACGCTGGCGGACAGCCTCGGCCGGACCGCGTTCGAGCAGCGGTACACGGGGAACAGCTCGTCGACCTACGCGGTCTACGCGACGGCCAGGTATGCATACGACTTCGCCGGCGACATGGTCCAGATCGTGGAGCCGGACGGGGTGACGCAGAGCACGTTCGGCTACGACATGGCGGGCCGCAAGAGGTCGGCGAGCGACCCCGACCTGGGCAGCCTGACGTACACGTACGACCAGAACGGGAACCTGATCGAGAGTATCGATGCCCGGGCCGCCGCCGGGACCATCTTCATGGGCTACGACGGCCTGAACCGGCCGACCGCGCGGAGCACGAACAACGACCTCAGCAGCCCATACGACACCTACACCTACGACTCGACGGCAGCCGGCAACGTCGGCATCGGGCGCCTGACGAGCGAGACGTTCTCGTCCGGCTCGCTGTCAGGCAGCTACGCGTACACCTACGACGGCCGTGGTCAGCAGACGCAGTCCACGCTGACGGTGGGCGGGGCCTCGTACCCGCTGGGGTCGTCGTACGACGACGCGGGCAACGTGCTCGCCCAGACCTACCCGGACGGCGAGACGATCACGAACAGCTACACGGCGCAGGGCTGGCTGTCGGGGGTGTCGACGAGCCTGGGCGCCACGACGCTGGCCTCCAACCTGGCCTACACGAGCCAGGGCGGCGCCTTCGGAGAGATCACGGGTGCCAGTCTCGGGAACGCGATGTACACGTACAACGCCACCTATGACGCGCTGGACCGGGCGACCGACCTGAAGACCACGAAGACCAGCGGCGGCACGGTGATGTTCGACCAGACGCGGACCTTCGACGGTGTCGGCAACGCGAAGACGATCACGACAGCGATGCCGGGGGCAACCGACAACCAGTCGTTCTGCTACGACGAGCAGGATCGGCTGACCTGGGCCAGCGCGGCGACGGTGACTCCGCCCTGCGGGGGCTCGAACACGGCCGGGACCCTGACGGCGGCACAGTACACGCAGACGTTCGGCTACGACGTGATGGGCCGCCTGACCAGCGGCCCGCTGGGCACGTACACGTACGGCAGCGGTGCCCACGTGCACGCGGCGACGGGGATCGGGACGACGTGGACGGCGGCCTACGACGCGGCGGGGAACATGACCTGCCGGGCGCCGTCGAGCTCGACGACGTGTTCGGGGACGACCCAGACCGGTGCCCGGCTCGGCTACAACAACGAGGGCGAGCTGCAGAGCTGGCAGAATCCGCCGTCGAGCCCGACCACGACCGCCCAGTTCCTCTACGACGGCCAGGGACAGCGGGTGGAGCAGTCGGTGACCCAGGCCGGGACGACCACGACCACGGTTTACGTGGGCGACGTGGAGGAGGTCTCGACGACCGGCGGCACCACGACGACGACGGCCTACTACTACATGGACGGGAAGCGGATCGGCCTGTCGGTGAACGGGGTGACCAGCTACCTGGCGTCGGACGCCCTGGGTAGCGCGACGGTGACCCTGTCGAGCAGCGGTGCCGCGATGGCGGCCCAATTGTTCCTGCCCTACGGCAACCTTCGCTACAGCAGCGGCTCGATGCCGACGAGCTACGGCTTCACCGGCCAGCGCTCGGATACGGCGAGTGGGCTGGACTACTACGGAGCGCGGTACTACGACCCGCTTGCGGGGCAGTTCACGAGCGCGGACAGCGTGCTGCCAGGCGGCGGGTTCGACCTGTGGGGTCTGTCGCGGTACGCCTACGTGGAGGGGGACCCAGAGGACCGGACCGATCCTTCCGGGCACATCAATCAGATGATGGACGACGACGGCAGCGCGGCGCCTATCGATAATGCTTTTCAGGGCTCTTACTTGTGGGGCACCGCGCCGATAACCCATCATCGTGCGTGGACGAGGCCGTATCGGCCCCGACCGGCACCGGTGCGATCTTCGTATCGTCCACGAGGTGGCGACCCAGAGAGGAACTCGCCGGGCAGCGCCCCTGCACCCGCGACAGGGAGCGGGCAGAAGGCCGCACCGCCACCAATCCCCGTCAGTGCGGGCCTAGTCCTGCCGCTGCCTGTCGCCGCTGCTCCTGGCCTTCCTGGCTTGGCAGATCTTCCGCTCATCGGCGAGTGCTTGGCCTTGGCACCGATTTGCGGCGCGGCCATCGGGGTCGGGCTGGCGCTGACGCCAAGCGATGTCGGAGGTGATGCTGCGGACGATCCGAGCGCATACCTGCAAGAGCACTCTAACATTAGCCTGGCCAAGGACCGCAAGAAGCTGACCAATGGTGAGATCAAGCGGTTGAAGCAGGGTGGAGTCGACCCTGAGCAACTCAAGGATGACGTGGGTGGCGGAGGCCAACAGGATCTCTTCAAAGACCGGAAGGGCAACATCTACATACATCCAAAGGACGGCTCCGGGCCGGGCGACGCCACAGGACTAAATATCAATGACTTCTGACGATTCAGTGGATGACACACAGGACTATCCGGAACTACGGGTCCGTCTGAATATCCGGGGCTCAGGGTTCAGCCCGCAGGAGGTAACCAGTTCACTTGGTATTCAGCCAACACGGACTTGGCGGGCGGGCGAGCGTACTGATCCACGGCGGAACCCTGCGATCGTCGACGGGTGGACCTTCATGATTGGACCGCGGTTCGCGATCGACTTCAGGGAACAGATTGACCAACTGCTGGAGTCAGTTCGACCAATTGCCAGTAAGGTGAGAGAACTGCAGGAGAGGCTCCGAGTCAGGGTGGAACTCAGCTGCGTCGCTTACATCAGCGATATCGTGCCCGCACTGTACTTCACTCCCGAACAGCTTGAGGTCGTGAGGGACCTGGGGGCGACGATCGACATCGACTTCATGCTGGTGGAAGGCGATTCTGGAAGGGCGTGAGGAACGATGGTCGCGTCCGGCCGGTGCTGGAGAAGGACGGCGCAGCCCTCGCAGTCGGTCACATCCTATGCGGTCAGTGAGTCCGGCGTCCGAGTCGTCGGGGCGACACGCATCTGGGCCAGTTGCCGGTGCTCCAGCGCGGCGAGGCAGAGTCCGCGAGCGCTGGCGATGAACAGGTCGAGCACCGCTCAGGCAGGCTCAGGCAGCTCGTCTCGCCGGTGAAGCGGCTTACGTGCCCAACCCAGCGGCACGGACGGGACGGATGGCGTCCTGAAGTCCTGCTGGTCGAGTTGGGCGTGCAGTCGGTCCTGGACAGCGAGGCAAGTCCGGATCCCGCTGCTATCGAACGCGCATCCACGTCGGAGTGCCAGCGACTGCTTGACATGCTGGAGGTCGGGGGTTCGAAACCCTCGCCGCCCACCAACCCCGATCTCCAACTCGAGAACAGCGACTGCCTGACCGACCTTCACGTCGTCTTCAGCGGCCGGCACTGTGCATCCCCCCGCGTCGGCTACATGACCGTGCAGGTTGGCCTCGCTATCCCGAAGGGGAGCGCGGAACGCGGCTGGCGCCGCGGACCTCATCGACCAGCCGACCCGGCCGGCACAGCAGGCGGCGGCCAGCAGCAGCCTGAGCTTCTTCCCCGCCATCCAGCCCGTCCACCTCAGTGCCGCGGGCGGCCCCTGGAGCAGAGCCGCCGGCTCCCTCACGTACGGTCGCCCGGACGGCGCCGGATAGCTACCAAAGTCGGCGTCCGCACCGCCGGAGGTCGAACCGGATCTGGCCGCCCGGCCGGCGCGACCGGCGGCCGGGCGATCGCAGGCTGGACGCCATGATTCACGCAGTCTCGAATCGACACGCCCGCGCGTTCGTGGCGGCGGTGGCCGTCGTCGCCCTGGCGCTGCTGGCGCCGATCCAGGTGCTGGCCGCGACCCCGGCGGTGCCCGGGCCGGCGCTGGCGTGGACCGACTGCCAGGGTGGCTTCCAGTGCGCGACCGCCGCGGTCCCGCTGGACTACGCCAGGCCGCGGGCCGGCACGATCTCGCTGGCCTTGATCCGGCTGCCCGCGACGGACCAGGCGCACCGCATCGGCTCGCTGTTCACGAATCCCGGCGGTCCGGGCGCCTCCGGCGTCGAGTTCGTGCGGGCGGACGCCGCGGCGTTCCCGGCCGCCATCCGGGCCCGGTTCGACATCGTCGGGTTCGATCCGCGAGGCGTCGGCGCGAGCGCGCCGGTCCGCTGCTTCGACAGCGTCGCCAGCCAGCAGGCCTTCTTCGGCCAGTTCGGCCAGTTCCCCGTGGGCGCCGCGCAGGTGGCGGCCTACCGCCAGGCGTACCAGCAGTTCGACGAGCAGTGCGCCCAGCGCAACGCGGCCATCATGGCCCACGTCTCCACCGCGAACGTGGCCCGGGACATCGACCTGCTTCGGCGGGCGGTCGGCGACGCCACGCTGAGCTACTTCGGGCTCTCCTACGGGACCTACCTGGGCGCTACGTACGCCAACCTGTTCCCGAACCGGTTCCGGGCGCTGGTCCTGGACGGCGTGGTGGACCCGATCGAGTACTCGACCGGCCGCGGCGACGAGGCGCGCGAGCTGCCCGCGTTCCTCCGGCTCGGGAGCGATGTCGCCACGCAGCAGACGCTCCAGTCCTTCCTGCGGCAGTGCGCCGCGGCCGGCCCGTCCGGCTGCGCCCTCGCCGCCGGAAGCGCCGCGGACCCGACGGCGAAGCTCGACACGCTGCTGAGCAGGGTCCAGCAGCAGCCGATCGTCATCCAGACGCCGCAGGGCCCTCGAGTGGTCACGTACGCGCTGCTGGTCGAATCGGTGTGGCAGTCGCTGGACGTCTCGCCGGGCTGGCCCGCGCTCGCATCGACGCTGGAGCTCCTGTTCCAGCTCTCGAGCGGCGTCCCGCCGGCACAGGCCATTCCCGCTCCGGCCGGCACCGTCTCGATCGCCGGGCTCGGCGCGGATGCGGCCTACCAGAACCCGCGCGAGGCGCTGTTCGCCAACAACTGCGTGGACACCAGCAATCCCGGCAACCCGCTGGCCTACCCGGCGATCGCCCAGGAGGCCAGCGAGCGGTCGCCGCTGTTCGGGTCCCTGTGGACCTACGTGTCGGCCCCGTGCGCGGGCTGGGCGGCGCGCGACGCCGGCCGGTTCGACGGCCCGTGGAACCGGCACACAGCGCGCCCGATCCTGCTGGTCGGGACCACCACGGACCCGACGACGCCGTACCACGACGCCGTGTCGACGTCGCACGAGCTGGCCGACGCCCGCCTGCTGACCCTGGACGGCTCGGGCCACACGGCGTTCCTGCAGGGAAGCACGTGCATCGACCGGGCCGAGTCCGCGTACCTGATCTCGGGCACGCTTCCCGACCGGGGAACGACATGCACCCCTGACGCGCCGCCGTTCGGTGCGAAGTAGCCATCCACGAGACCGGGACAGTAGAGCCCGCTTCGGGCTCACCAGAGGGCTCCATCGTCCCGGTCGCAGGTGTCGGTCAGGGTTCGAGGTCGACGACCCCTCTGCCGCTCCGCGGGTGGACGACCGTTACACCGCTCGTCTTCCGCCCGGGGGCACTCGGGCCTCCCAGCCGCCTACGTTCCGCAGAGCGGTAGGCACCAGTCGTGTCCACCGGGCGTGTGGTCGTAGCCGCAATCGTCAGCAGGACAGCACGACGGATGAAGCGCATGGATGCCGTTCCCCCCCAAGTCCCTGTCAACTTCGGCCGACCAGCGAACGCGTGCGCCGAGTCTACAACGGGCAGGTGGACGACCATCAGACCCTGCGCCCCGATGCCTCGGCCACGGCCTCGTCCACTGACAGGCCCCTCCCGGCCTCGTACGCGGTCCGGTATCGCTCCCCGCCCAGGCGCTGTCCGAGCTCGGCGCAGGCCCGTTCGTGGGTCGCCCGCTCCGCGCTGTCGGGCGCGATCGCCACCGGGCACAGCTCCTCCGCCGCACCGTAGAGGCGGGCGGCCAGGACCGGCCGCTCCTCGTTCCAGGCCACCCAGCCCAGCCACCGCATGCAGACCGCGGCGCCCGCGCGCTCGCCATGACCGGCGAAGAGGCGGAGGCCCTCCCGGTAGCGTTTCGCGGCTCCGGGGACGTCGCCCCGCGTCCTGGCCAGGTCGCCCAGATTGGCCAGCGCCGCGGCGAGGTAGTAGGGAGACCCGAGGCGGCGGGCGATGACCACGGCCTCCTCCAGGCGGTCGGTCGCCAGCTCGAGGTCGCCGCTCGCTCTCGCCTGCCCGCCCAGGTTGATGAGGCACAGCGCGGTGCCCAGGGCGTCCCCCGCGGCGCGCCGCAGCGCGAGCGCCTCCTCGTACAGCGGCCTGGACCGCCCTGGACCCTCGTGATGGGCCACAGCGACCCCGAGGCTCATGAGCGCCGACGCCAGCAGCGCCGGGTCGTCCAGCCCGCGGAGCAGCGAGACGGCCTCCTCCAGCAGCGAGACCGCCCGGGCGTGGTCGCCCCCGTTGCCCGCCGCCAGGGCGATGCCGCGCAGGGCCTCCGCCCGGCCGCGTACGTCGTCGAGCTGGCTGAAGATGGCCAGGCTCTCCTCGTGCCAGGCGATGGCCGCAGCGGGCGACTCGTCCTCGGCGAGGCGGCCGGCGGCGTGCAGCGCCTGGGCGCGGACAGCCGGCGTCACCGGGCCGCCGACCGCCAGCAGGCGCTCGATCCAGTCACGACCCTCCCTCCGGTATCCGTCGTAGTTCCAGAACGGCCACATCGCCCCGGCCAGGCGCAGGCCCGCGTCCACCTGACCGCGCTCCACCGCCCAGGCCAGCGCCGCGCGAACGTTGTCGTGCTCGCGCCGCAGCCGCCGGAGCCACGGTTCCTGGCCGCGGGACCTGATCTCGTCGCGACTCCGTGCGGCCACCTCCGCGTAGTGCTCGAGGTGGCTGGTCGCCGTCGCCTCCATCTCTCCGGCCGCGAGCAGGAGCTCCCTCCCGTACTCCAGCACGCTCTCCAGCATCGTGACCGTCGGCTCGCCGTCGCCGGCCTCGACCCGCTGCACGAGGTTGTGGTCGGCCACACTCGCTGGACGCCGTCGAGGGGAGCCCCGCCGACGAACACCGACAGCCGCCGCAGCAGCGCCAGCGGCCCCGGGGCCAGGAGCTCGCAGCTCCAGGCCAGCGCCGCGCGCAGGGTCCGGTGGCGGTCCGGCAGATCCACCGAGCCATGGACCAGCAGGTCCAGCCGGCGATCCAGTCGGGGGAGGAACTGCTCGGGGCTGAGCAGCCTGACCCACGGCGCCGCCAGCTCCAGCGCGAGCGGCAGGCCGTCCAGGCGGCGGCAGATCGCCGCCACGGCCGCCGCGTTCCGGTCGTCGACCTCGAAGCCCGGATCGGCCGCCGCGGCCCGCTCGGCGAACAGCGCCATCGCCGCGGCGTCGTCGAGGGGGGGCACCGGCAGCTCCCGCTCCTGCCGCGCTCGGAGGCGCACGCGGCTGGTCACGAGGATCTGGATCCGCGGGCAGCTGGCCAGCAGCTCGAGCAGCTCCGGCGTGGCCGCGAGCAGCTGTTCGAGGTTGTCCAGCACGAGGAGCAGGTGGCGCGCGCGGCAGTGCGCCGCCACGGTGTCCAGCGTGGGCTTGCGGCCGGTCTTGTCGAGCCCGAGCCCCTGGCCGATCGCCGGCATCAGCAGGTTCGGCTCCCGCAGCGGACCCCCCGCGACGGCCCAGACGCCGTCACCGTAGGCCGTCGCCAGCTCCGCCGCCACCTCGAGCGCCAGGCGGGTCTTGCCGGAGCCCGGCGGCCCGGTCAGCGTGACGAGCCTGACAGCGGGCGCGGCCAGGAGGGCCCGGAGGGCCGCCTGCTCCCGGGCGCGTCCGACGAACGGCGTTGGCGGCGGCTGCAGGCCGGTCGGGATGTGGAGGCCCGCCGTCGTCCGTTCCGGCGGCGGAACGAGGCGCCGATCCGCGTTGGCGGCCGCCTCGAGCGCGGTGCGCTGGGCGGGCTCCAACTGGAGCGCCTTCGCCAGCAGCTCGACTGTCGTGCTCCGCGGCGTTGCGCGGACCCCGCGCTCCAGCATGCTGATCGCCTGCATGCTCAGGCCGGACTTCTCGGCCAGCGCCTCCTGGGTCAGGCCACGGGCGCCACGCTAGCGCCGCAGAAGAGCACCGAACGACGTCCGAGCCTTCTCGCGCAATGGCGGCGCCGATTGTATCAATTCGTATGAATCTGTCGCTGGTGCAGCCAAGGAGCGTCCGCCAGCCCATGACCAGCGCACCGACATCGACGACCTGGACGACGAAGCGCGAGATGGGTCGCGCGGAATGGGATGAGGTGAAGGCGACCGGGGCGTTCTCGAGTCGGCTCGCGTCGCTGGCGGCCGCCGTGACGGCCGCAATGACGGTCGCCGCCGTCCCCGCACCGGCCGCGATCAGCCTCCCGCTGCCGCTGAACGACCCCCACGTCGTGGCCCGTGCCGTGGCCGCGTCGACGGGGAAGGCCGTACCCGTCGGCATGCTGACGACCGGGGAATCCACGACGGTGGCCAACCCGGACGGCTCGTTCAGCCTCCGCACCTCCGTGCTGCCGACGCGGATGCGGGACGCCGCCGGCGGCTGGGTGGGAATCGACCCGACGCTGCGGCGGGCCCCGGACGGGGCCATCACCACGGCCGCGACCCCGAACGCGCTGACCCTCTCCGCCGGCGGTGCCGGCCCGCTGGCCTCGGTCGCCGACGACGCCGGGCACGTCATGGCGCTCTCGCTGCCGGTCCGCCTGCCGTCGCCGGTCCTGGCGGGGGCCTCGGCGACCTACGCGAACGTGTACCGGGGCGTGGACCTCGTCGTCACGGCCCAGCCGTCGGGCGGGTTCGGCGAGGTGCTCGTGGCGCATGACGCGGCAGCGGCGGCAGCGGCCGCCCACCTCCGGTTCACGACCTCGCTGCGCGGCCTGACGCTCCGGGCCGGCGCGGCCGGGGACCTCCAGGCCGTGGACGCGGCGACCGGCCAGGCCGTGATGACCGCGCCCCCCGCCACGATGTGGGACTCGGCCACCACGGGTCCGGAGGACGACCTGGCGATGGCCGCCAGCTCCGGCGCGGGCGGTCCCGGGCGGAATGCCCACGTGGCGCGCCTGCCCATCCACGTGGACGCCGGCGGCCTGACGCTCGACGCGGCGCCGCCCGCCGGGGCCACGTACCCGCTCTACCTGGACCCGACCTGGACCCTGCCCTTCTCGTCGGCCGGGAGGCAGCATTACGGCGAGGTGCAGGGCGGCTCCGGCTGCCAGACGTTCACGACGTACGACAACGTCTCCCAGCCGGGCGTGGGCTACAACGACTTCAACTCCTGCATCGGCCCGTACCGCACCTTCTACGTGGTCGACACCAGCGCCCTGGCGTCCAACTTCCAGATCACCAGCTCGACGCTGAAGATCAACGAGGTGATGTCGGCCTGGAACTCCTGCGGCCAGGGCTCCGAGACGATCACAGTCAAGTGGACCGGAGGGATCAGCTCCGGGCTGGACTGGAGCAACCAGCCCGGCGTCGACTCCCGCGGCAACCCGATCACGTCCAAGTCGCTCAAGTCCGTCGGCAACACGGCCGGGACCATGTGCTCGGGCGGCACGGTGCCCGGCGACTTCGACATGATCGGAGCGATCAAGCAGGTCGCGAAGGGCAACTTGAACACGCTCACGTTCGGCCTCTACGGGAACGAGACGGCCGGCAGCCACAGCCTGGAGCGGTTCAACAACAACCCGTCGATCCTGACCCAGTACGACATCCCGCCGGCGACGCCCGGCAGCCTGGCCGCCAGTCCGGCACCCGTCGACGGCGCGGGCGCCGTGGACCAGGGCTGCGGCAGCACGGCGGCCGGCTTCATGGGCATCAGCAACCTGGGCGGCGCCCACGTCGCCAGCCTGTCGGCGAAGCTAACGAGCAGCATCGTGGCCGCGCAGATGGACGGGGTGTTCACGATCACCGACGCCACGACCGGCGCCAACGTGGCCGTGCCCACCTCCAGCGGCTTCGTGACCAGCGGCGGCACCGCCTCCGTCGGCACCCCGACGCTCACCGACGGCCACCAGTACTCCTGGTCGCTCCATGCCAACGACCAGTACTTCGACTCGCCCACGTCCGCCACCTGCAAGTTCATCGTGGACGAGACCGCGCCGCTGAACCCGACCGTCACGTCGACGGACTTCCCGGCCGTCGGCAGCGGGGTCGTGAGCGCGAAGACGAACGGCCAGACCGGCTCGCTGACCCTGGCCAGCTCCGACCCCAACCCCAACGGCGGCAGGGGATCGGGGCTGAAGGGCTTCGCCTCCTCCCTCGACACCCCGGTCCCCAGCGCGGGCGCCACCGTCACGCCCAGCACCGGTGCGCTGACCGTCAGCGTCACCCCGGCGCAGTGGGGCACGCACACGCTCTACGCCGAGGCGGTCGACAACGCCGGCAACGTGTCCGGCCAGGCGCAGTACCACTTCTACGTGCCCTGGAACCCGGCCACGAAGGTCATTCCCGGCGACGTCGGCGGGGACGGCGTCCCCGACCTGGTCACCACGACCAGCGGCGGCAACCTGGTCGAGTACGCCGGCAACGCCGACCCGGCCGGATCGCCGCTGACGCTGAGCACCCCGGCGGCCAGCCCGGACGGGCTGGGCACGAGCTGGAGCAGGTTCCTGGTCACGCACCGGGGCTCGTTCACGAACCAGGGCGTGGACGACCTGTGGACGTTCGGCGGGCCGAACCACGGCCTCTACCTCTACAAGAACGTGGGTCCCAGCCCGTTCCAGAACACCGGCAACGTCGTCCCCATCACCAAGGCCGACGTCGTCCAGGACGCCAACACCATCAGCCCGACCAGCCCCGACAGCGCGAGCACCGCGTGCGCGACCACGGCGACGGGGAGCTGCGCCACGTACGACAACACCGACTGGGGCCAGGTCACGCAGATCCTGGCCGTGGGCGACTTCTACGCCGGCACGCCGGTCGCCACGAACGACAACGGGGCGCCGGGCCTGCTCACGGTGGAGCGCGGCAGCCTCTGGTACTACCAGGGCCAGACCAGCCAGTTCTACCTGGGCACGGCGATCCAGCTCGGCAACAGCGGCTGGGACGGCGTGACGCTGCTGGCGCCCGGCACCGTGAACGGCAGGCCCGCGCTGTGGGCCCGCGACAACACGACCGGCGCGATCCTCCAGTACGGCATCACCTTCGACGCCCGGGGGTTCCCGGTCGACCTGGGCACGCCGAGCAGCGGCACGGCGCTCACCATCCCGGGCGGGGCGACCTTCTCGAAGGCCCTCTACCCGTCCGCGATCTCGCCCGGCGACCTGCGCGGCACCGGCTTCCCCGACCTGGTCGTCACCAGCACCGCGGGGCGGGTCGTCGACTACCCCGGGGGCGCGCCCACGAGCGCCGGCCTGGCCACCTTCGGCAGCCTCGTCACGCTCGGCGCGGTGTCCGGGATCGGCCACGAGTGGCCGCTGACGGACGGCTCGGGCACCGTCGCCGCGGACACGGCGGGCGGCGCCAGCGCGGCCCTCAACGGCGGCGCGAGCTGGACCACCGACGCCACCCGCGGCACGGTGGTCGCGCTGGACGGCAGCAGCGGCTACGTGGCGCCGCCCCAGCAGCTCATCTCGGGCGGCGACAGCCTGACGCTGTCGGTGACCTTCCGGGCCGCGGCCGGCACCACCGGCATCCTGGCCTCCACCGGCCACGACGTGCCGGCCAACCTCAACTCCTCGGCGACGCCGGTCATGTACATCGGCACCGACGGCCGGCTGTACGCCCAGTTCTGGACCGGCGCGGTCCGTCCGCTGATCAGCCCGGCGCCCGTGAACGACGGCGGCTGGCACACCGCGATCCTGAGCGGCGCGGACACCGTCCAGACGCTGTACCTGGACGGTCACCCGGTCCGCAGTCAGACCGGGACCATCCAGGACGTCGACCCGCTCGACTTCGCCGGCGCCGGCGTGTTCAACACCAACGCGTGGCTCAACGCTCCCGGCGGGACCGCCGCCACGCACGCCAGCTACTTCACCGGCGACCTCTCCGACGTCCGCTTCTGGGCGTCCGGCCAGACCGCCGCCCAGCTCGTCGTGAGCCCGGGCGAGGTCGACCTCGCGTCGGACGGCACCGTCTTCCCCAGCGGCTCGGCCTGGTACTCGCCGCTGACGACGATGACGTTCGAGAACGGCCTGATCACCCTCGCCGACGCCGCCACCGGCCGCGTCGTCCAGACCTGGGGCACCACCGGGTACCCGAACGCCACGCTCGCTCTGCAGACCGACGGCAACCTGGTCGTCCGCGACGGCACCGGGGGAGCGCTGTGGGCGCTCCAGACCGTCAACGCCGTTCGCGCCGCCGGCGACGTCATGCAGCTGCTGGCCAACGGCAACCTGGTCGTGCTCACCTCGTCGGGGGCGCTCATCTGGCAGGCGGTCAGCCGCGCCAACCCGGGGCCGATCGTCCTCGGCGGCCGGGAGATGTGCGTGGACGACACGAACGGCGCCGCCACCAACGGCAACAAGGTCCAGGCGTGGAGCTGTCTGGCCAACGCCAGCCAGCGGTGGCTGCTCGGCGCCGACGGGACCGTCCGTTTCAACGGCAACCAGGGCTCGACCTGGGGTCGTGCAGCGGCGGCGCCAACCAGGTGTGGCAGGCGCGGTCCGGCGGGGAGCTGGTGAACCCGAGCTCGGGGCGGTGCCTCGACGATCCGTCCAGCTCGATCGCCAACGGCACGCAGCTCCAGATCCTGGACTGCCACGACAACGGCAGCGTCGACCAGACCTGGGAGATTCCGGGGTTGTAACGGCGACCTTCCTGCCCCTGCGTGCGGGGACCACGGGACCCGGCGCGCAGGAGGCGCTGTCTCGCGTCTCCAGTCAAACCTTCGTTCACAGGCGACGTCGAATCGGGCAGGGTCGTCCGGTGGCCATCCCCATCGGCCGGCAATCAGGGGAGCACAAGGGACATGGGTGTATTCGGGTCTGTCGGTTCGGGCGTGCTCGGACGCCGCGGGGCCATTCGTCGTCGTCTGATCGGGATCGGCGGACTGGCGATCCTGGCGCCGTCGCTGATCGCCGCCGCGCCGCCCGCGAGCGCGTGGGCCCCGACCTCGAAGGTCTGGCGGCCGGGCGGCCTGCAGGTCGTGCCCTCCGTCCCGGGCCACACCGCGTCGCCCGTCGCCGCCGCGGCGCACAGGGTGGGGCAGGGCCAGCCGGCAAAGCCGTACCGGGCCCCGAAGGCGGCCTGGCCGTCCGGCAGCGCGAGCACCGCGCTGACCGCGTCGGCCTCCCGCGTCGGCTCGCTGCCGGTGACCGTCGCCTCGGCGGACGCACCGGCCGGGACCGGCAGCTCGGCGACGGTCTCGTTCGCGTCCCGCGACGCCGCGGCGAAGGCGGGGCTCAGCGGTGTGCTCTTCACCGTCCAGCGCGATGGTGTGGCTGCCCGGAGCACGCTCCAGGTGTCGCTGAGCTACGCCTCGTTCGCCGCGGCGTACGGCGGCGGCTACGCCGACCGGCTGGGGCTGGTCATGCTGCCGGCGTGCGCGCTGACCACGCCCCAGGTCGCCGCCTGCCGGGTGCAGACGCCGCTTGCCACCACCAACGACACCGATGCGGGGACGCTGACCGCCGCGGTGCCCGTCGGCGGCCCGGAGACCGCCGCCGCGGCCGGCCCTCGGGTGATGGCGGCGTCGTCGGTCCCGACGGTGCTCGCGGCGACGTCGTCCTCGAGCGGCGGCGTGGGCACCTACACGGCGACGTCCCTGGCGTCGGCCGAGCGGTGGACCGCCGGTGGCAACTCCGGCGCCTTCACCTACACCTACCCGATCCAGGTGCCGCCCGCGCCGGGCGCGTCGGCGCCCGGCGTGACGCTTGGGTACGACTCCGCGAGCGTGGATGGGCGCACGTCCGCGACCAACGCGCAGGCCTCCTGGATCGGCGACGGCTGGGACTACTCGCCCGGGTTCGTCGAGCGCTCCTACCTGCCCTGCGCGCAGGACGGCATCGCCAACTCGGGCGATGACTGCTGGGGCGGCAACGAGGTCTCGCTGTCGCTGGGCTCGCGCTCGTCGGCGCTGGTCCGCGACGACACGAGCGGCACGTGGAAGCTGAAGAACGACGACGGCACGAAGGTGATCGCGCTGACCGGCGTCGACAACGGCGCCTGGCAGGGTGAGGCCTGGGAGGTCATCACGCCGGACGGGACGGGGTACTACTTCGGCCTGAACCACCTGCCCACCACCGACTCGACCGGAACGGCCACCCAGTCGGCCTGGACCGAGCCCGTCTACTGTCCCAAGTCGGGCGACGGGCCGCCGAACCTGGCGTGCAACAACGCCACGGACGGCACGAGCTCGTTCGTCGCCAACATGGCCTGGCGGTGGAACCTCGACTACGTCGTCGACCCCCACGGCAACCTCCAGACCCACACCTGGGCGCCGGAGACGAACTACTACAACCGCGGGTTCGCCCAGGGCAACGGGCACGGGACGAACACCATCTACACCCGCGGCGGCACCCTGCAGTCGATCACGTACGGCACCCGGCTCTCCGACGCGATCGCCGGCGCGCAGCCGCTGGACGAGGTCGACTTCCACGTCGCCGAGCGCTGCCTGACCAGCTCGACGTTCACCGACTGCTCGGCAGGCAACCTGAGCTCGTCGACCGCGTCCAACTGGCCGGACGTGCCCTTCGACCAGGTCTGCGCGACGCAGTCCGGCACCTGCGCCACCTACAGCCCGGTCTTCTTCTCGACCAGGCGGCTGACGTCCATCACGACGAAGGTGCTGGTCGGCTCCGCCTACGACACGGTCGACACGTACACCCTGGGTAACTATTCAGGTCCGCGCGTAGGCGGCTGAGCGGGCCGGAGCCAGGGCTTGGCGGATGAGGGTCT